>CAIRAO010000418.1 GCA_903876625.1 uncultured Gallionellaceae bacterium
ACTTTACAGTGGCGAGGGCTGTCTTGAATGCCGCATGACAGGATTCAGTGGACGTATCGGTATCTACGAACTACTGCTGATGACACCCGAACTGCGCAAACTCATCACCGACAAAACCGATGTCGCCGCCCTGCGCGAACAAGCCAGCCGCGAAGGCATGAAACCGTTGAGGATATCTGGGGCGTTGAAAGTGGCAGCGGGAGTGACGACCCTGGAGGAAGTGATTAAGGTTGCGCCTCCGGCGGTTTGAGATAGCGCCACCAAATGCTATATAACTAGACCTGACCCCGATCTTTCGTTTCGGGGACACCATTTGCCGCCCAGAGTATTTTCTAAAAGCCGTATGAACTTAATGTTGTATAGAACTGAGAGGCCGGCACAATCAAAGAAATGTCGTCGTTAGTACCTAATTGAGCATCAGGACCAGAAGACCTCAAAATATATGAAGGATATGATGCAACGGAGCATTGGATAATCGGAAGTTGGTAATTCGTATTTGCTGTATTAACATATGGCGGATTGGGGAGCACGGTGGCGATGTCGTAATAAATTGGCTTTCCCCACGGATCATAAGCGGCGGAAATAGGTATATTCGGAGGTGCGACTGTACCCGGAGATATTGTCACCGATAGTATAGGAGTTGGCCCTTGTCCCGATAAAGGCAAAAGTGTGCCAATCAACTTGTTGGGTAGTTGATATGCATACGTGCCATAAGTGAATGGCCCCCCCAAAGGACAATATGGTCCACTGCTTGCTCGGTTGTTTAAGGCGAATGCCGTTAATGCAGCCGTTATATTAGCGAAATCATTGTTAAGCACTGCATTGTATGTTTGTACTGTTCCATTAGCAGTAAGCGGCGATAACAAATCATTAGAAGAAAGCGGCAAGATAATATCGTCAAATGGATTTGCTGAAGAAATTGATGCGTCCTTCATAACAAAAAAACTATCTAAATTTGCATTTTCAGCTTCGTCAGTATTGGCCGGTGGCAAATTCGATTGTGTACCGCTACTTGAGAATGCGCCCAAACCATCAGCTCCGTATGAAACGATAATCGCTACCGCAGCACAAGGGTTGAAACTTGTTTGACCGCAGTAATTTATTTCATTATTCAGTGCGATTGGAGATGTGGCTGATGCTGTGGGTGGCGTTGGGTATGCAGTAGAAAAAATTGATATTGCACCTTGCAAACCTGAGATCGTTTGTTTCCCTAAACCTGCAGCAGTTGCTGCAACAGTCTGTGTTGCGGTCAATGTAACTTGATAAGTAAAGAACTGGTTGTAACCATCAGTGGCTGAGTCTTGAGTAAGACCTAGTGCCGCCCAAGGAGCAAGTCCAGAAACAACGGTGCCATATGTTATATTAGGAGTTGCGTTACAAACTCCGGCAGTGACAGCCCCGATAGCCTCAGTCCCAGCAAATTGCGTTGAAAGTTTGGTCGGATCCGCCGGACAAGGTAACCTATTATTAGTCGCAATAAAATTAATCAACGCCGCTTTGATCAGCGCTTCTTTCGATTGTGTTGCAGCAATCTTGGATGAAGATGAAAGCGTTTTGGTCATGGACAATATTGTCCCCATGATCAATCCGATAATGGCAAGTACCATCGCCATCTCTAAAAGCGTAAAGCCGCTCATGCCACGCAATGATTGTGGCTTCAAAACTTTCTTGTTAAAGCTATATGATTTTAAATGTTGAAAATTCATCTAATCACTTATTGTTGGTAATCTTCCCAATTGTGTAGATTACCAATAATACCCTTCAGCGTCGACTTTTTAGTCGTTTC
>CAIRAO010000419.1 GCA_903876625.1 uncultured Gallionellaceae bacterium
CACAAAATCATCACGTTCAACATCCGTTGCTTACCTTTCTTCTAAAACAGCTGTATTTGATATATTGAAATTCAATGCTGATTCGCGCTTTCTTGTTATGCTTCGCAATCCAGTAGAACTGGCTTATTCATGGCATTCAGAAGCGTTATACAATAGTTACGAAGTTGAAAAAGATTTTGAAAAGGCTTGGCGCTTGCAGGATGACCGCATTAGGGGACGCTATGTCCCTCGAATATGCACAGACGTCAAATTACTGATTTACCGCGAAGTAGCTGCCCTTGGTAGTCAGATGGAAAGACTATTACAACTTGTACCCAAAAAGCAGGTGCATGTAATATTTTTTGATGATTTCAAAACTGATACTAAAGGTGTTTACGAAGGCGTACTACAGTTCCTAGGGTTGCCCCCAGATAATCAGTTCAGTTTTCCCATTATCAACGATTCGAAAGCAGTACGTTCACCTACCATTATGTTTTTTAGCCACTTGGTCGCGCGCGTCAAGAAACAACTTGGAATATCAAAAGGGCTTGGTATTCTTGAAAAAATAAACGTCCAGCGCAAGCCACGCCCGATTATGTCTGATAGTTTAAGGAAAGAGTTGGTCGAGTATTTTCGGCCTGAAGTGGTGAAGTTGGAGCAATTGCTGGGCCGTGATCTTTCGGCATGGAAAAACGTGGCATCATTTGATAGATAATATGGGACACCCCTTGAAAATATTATTTTATGACGATGCGCCAGATTATGGCGGCCATGAGCTTATGACCATGGCTGCAGTGCAATACATTATCAAGCAGCCGAATGTAAAAGTTGGCTTCATGTTTTTCCGCGGCAACGTCAAGCTGATGAAGTTAACATCTGAACTTGCCGCACAATATTCATGCTTTAAACCCATACCGCAGGATAATGCATCAATTAGGCGCCAAGCTTTTCGCACGCTACTTTCTTGGCAAGCAATCAGGAAAATAGCCACCATGATCGCCGATTATGCCCCTGATGTCATGATCGTAGCACAAGGCGGAATTGCAGTATCCAGCGTTGGCTTGCTGGCTGGAAAGCGGCTCAATATACCCGTGCTCAGTTATATTCCCATGACCCACCCGGAGAGTATTTTTACTTCATCAAGGATCAAGGCTGCATTAAGGGAGTTAGTGAGCCGGATATACTATCGGTTGCCTGACGAATTCATTACCATCAGTCACCGCATGGAAAAATACCTTAGAGATAGAGGTTTGCAGCAGCCTGTTACGGTCGTAGATAACGGCATAGACTTTACGGCTTATCACGCTATGGACAGGGAAGCTGCTCGCGAATTGCTTGGGTTATCTGCTCAGGATTGGGTGGTCGGTCTGATCGGTCGCGTGGAATTTTGGCAAAAACGCTTTGACTTGGCGGTCAACGCCCTTGCTATTGCCAAGCCAAGTGCCGGCAACATCAAGCTGCTAGTAGTTGGTGACGGCCCAGACTTGGCTGAATTAAATGATATTGCACGTGCCAAAGGGGTTGAAAATTGTGTGGTGTTTGTACCATGGACCGATAATATGTCTATGGTTTATGCCGCAATTGATGCGCTCGCCATTCCTTCTCGCTATGAAGGTGTACCACTGGTCATGTTAGAAGCCATGTATTTTCGTTTGCCTGTAATAGCCTCTGCAGTGGATGGGATGTTAGATATTTTACCGCCGCAATGGCTTTTTCCGAGTGGTGATGAGCATGCACTAGCTGAACGGTTGATTGAGCTGGCTAAGGGGAATGATTTTGCTCTCCTATCCGCGCATAGAGAATTAGTTTTGCAAAAATACTCTAGGCCCGC
>CAIRAO010000420.1 GCA_903876625.1 uncultured Gallionellaceae bacterium
CCCATTCAATAGTCCGGTGAAATGACTATTTCAGGTGTCAGCAAAATTCTGCTGACAGCTTCAGGCGGCCCATTTCGAAATACGCCATTGGTAGAATTGAAGCATGTCACACCCGATCAAGCCTGCGCGCATCCAAATTGGAGCATGGGCAGAAAGATATCGGTTGATTCTGCCACGATGATGAATAAAGGTTTAGAGGTCATTGAAGCCCATTGGTTATTTAACGCGCATGCAGATGACATTCAAGTCGTTATTCATCCCCAAAGCGTGATTCATTCTATGGTGCAATATGTGGATGGCTCTGTCTTGGCGCAACTGGGAAACCCGGATATGCGCACTCCAATCGCTTACGGACTGGCTTATCCAAATCGAATCGAAGCAGGTGTTGCCCCTTTGGACTTATTCAAAATCGCCCGTCTCGATTTTGCCGCACCAGACTTTGAACGCTTCCCCTGCCTAGCGCTGGCCTATCGCGCGCTGCGTGCCGGAGGCACAGCTCCCGCATTGATGAATGCCGCCAATGAAGTTGCCGTAGATGCTTTTTTGGCTAAGCGAATTGCATTTCTGGATATCCCGCGTTTGATTGGAGATGTATTGGATAAATTGCCCTATATAACGGTGCCTGTTTTAGATGATGTATTGGAGGCAGATGCTCAGGCACGTGTCGCTGCAAACGAATGGATATCACGCTTATGACTGTATTAGCCTTTCTCTTCGCCATTGTCGTTTTGGTATTGATCCACGAATTTGGCCATTACCTGGTTGCTCGGTTGTGCAATGTAAAAGTCCTGAAATTCTCTTTGGGTTTCGGCAAAGCAATTTATGTAAAGCGCTTTGCAGGAGGCGAAACAGACTGGGTTGTGTCAATGATCCCGTTTGGCGGATACGTCAAAATGCTGGATGAGCGTGAAGGAGAAGTTCCCCCGAATGAATTGGATCGGGCTTTTAACCGTCAACCGGTATTGTCACGGATGGCCATTGTGGTTGCCGGACCCATTGCTAATCTTCTGCTTGCAATCGCATTGTATTTCGTCTTGTTTGTACATGGAGTCCCGGGGGTTAAACCGATACTGGGAACTGCACCTGCACAGACACCTGCCGCAGCAGCGCAACTTCAATCGCAGGATATGATCCTCAGTATAAATGGAAAAGCAACGCCCAGCTGGCAAGAAGTGCGCTGGGAATTGCTGGATCTCATTTTGCGGCAACATCCCGCAATGTTGCAGTTACAAAGTGTTGAAGGCAATTCTGTTTCCAGAATTTTAGATACCAATTCTTTGACCGCAGCAGATTTGGACGGTGAATTTATACAGAAATTGGGTTTGTACCCTTATCAGCCGCCTATCCTCCCTGTAATCGAAAAGCTCACAGAGGGAGGAGCAGCAGAACGGGCAGGATTGAAGTCGCATGACAAGATATTGCGGGTCAATGGGCAAGCAATAATCTTGTGGGATGATTTTGTTACCGTGGTACGCAGTCATCCCGGTAATTTGATAAACGTAGAAGTCGAACGCGCATTGAATGTTTTGACATTGAGCATCACTCCCGATTTGATTACAGAAGCCGGAAAACAAATTGGCCGGATTGGAGCATCACCTCAAATAGACCATAGCGCATTCGATAAGTTGCTGACAGAAGTTCATTACTCGCCTTTCAAAGCATTCACTGAATCCATCCGCAAGACTTGGGAAACTTCAGCAGTCAGCGTTAAAATGATCTGGAAGATGATATTGGGGCAAGTCTCACTCAAGAATTTAAGTGGCCCGATTTCGATAGCGGATTACGCCGGACAATCTGCGCACATGGGCTGGGGAGCTTACCTAGACTTTTTGGCGCTGATCAGTATTAGTCTGGGTGTGTTGAATTTACTTCCTATCCCATTATTAGATGGAGGCCATTTGTTGTATTATACGGTCGAGTTAATTAAGGGCAGCCCAGTACCTGAAAAGATCTGGGAAGCGGGACAAAATATAGGCATTGCATTATTGGCTACCATGATGGCTTTTGCGTTGTATAACGACATAAGCCGCCTGATTTTAGGTTGAAAAATTAATGGATTTTAAGAAACTGGTGGGTTTGATCCCACTGTTTTACGCCACCTCTGTGTGGGCGATAACACCTTTCGTCATCAAAGATATACGGGTTGAGGGCATTCAACGGACCGAAGCCGGTACCGTGTTTAGCTATTTGCCGGTAAAAGTCGGAGACACGATGAACGACGATCAGGCTTCGGCTTCGGTTCACGCACTGTTTTCTACCGGATTTTTTAAAGACGTCAGTCTGAAGTCTGATCAAGGAGTATTGGTCGTCACAGTTCGTGAGCGTCCCTCTATCGCGAGTGTTGAAATCGATGGCGTCAAAGATTTTCCTAAAGATCAACTTCGCGACAATCTCAAGCAAATAGGCTTGGCTGAAGGTAGGATTTTTGATAAATCTGCCATGGAAAAAGCAGAACAGGAATTAAAACGGCAATATGTCGCTCGAGGAAAATATGCAGTTTCAGTTAAAACCACTGTTGCTGATCTGGAAAGAAACCGGGTTTCAGTTACTTTCAACGTGGTTGAGGGCGAAACATCCAAGATTCAAAAAATTAATATCGTCGGTACTTCAGCATTTAGCGAAAAAGAATTGCAGGATATGATGAAACTCAGCACGCCGGACTGGGCGAGCTGGATCAGTAAAAATGATCAATACTCGAAACAGAAACTCTCCGGTGATATGGAAACGATCCGCACATTTTATCTGGATTCAGGATATATGGAGTTTTCCATCGTTTCCACTCAGGTCTCCATTTCTCCCGATAAAAAAGACATATTCATCACGCTGAATATTTCCGAAGGTCCCAAGTACACCATCTCTTCCGTGCAAGTTACCGGGCCGCAGACAGTTTTCACGCATGATCAACTGCGAAAGTTTATTTCAATAAAAGCCGGGGATATTTTCTCCCGTAAAGCAGTGACTTCATCCACTCAAAAAATAACCGAACATTTTGGCGATGAAGGTTATGCGTTTGCAAATGTGAATGCTGCTCCTGAAGTTGATAAAGTTAAACACCAAGTGGGGTTTACTTTTATCGTTGATCCTTTTCAGCGTGTCTATATAAGAAAAATCAATATATCGGGCAATACCAAAACGCGAGATGAAGTCATTCGTCGTGAATTCAGACAAATGGAAGGCGGTTGGTTTGCCACGGAAAAAATCAAGAAATCAAAACAAAGAGTGGATCGTTTAGGTTTTTTCAGCTCGGTAAATGTGGAAACAGTACCTGTTGCCGGAACCAAAGATCAAATGGATCTGAATGTGACAGTAGAAGAGAAGTCCACTGGAAATCTTTCGATTGGTGCAGGTATCAGCAGCAGTGAAGGCTTGGTATTAATGGCCGGCGTTTCCCAGACCAATTTCTTTGGAACAGGAAATACACTTTCAACCCAAATCAATACAAGCCAGATCAATCAAGTTGTTTCGATTTCCTATACCAACCCCTATTACACGGATGATGGGGTAAGCCGTGGTTTTGATGTCTATAAGCGCAGAACGAATGCAACGATGATCTCGGTGAGTCAATATACCTCAGACAGCGTTGGAGCCGGAGTTCGATATGCGGTCCCGATACAAGAAGAGCAAATGATCCACTATGGTTTATCCGGGGAGCAAACTGGTATTAACTTGACTTCATTAAGTCCGACTCGGTTCATCACTTATATCAACACCTATGGCAGCACCACGGATAATCTGATCGGTACTATCGGTTGGAGTCACGACAGCCGTGATAGTGCTATCTATACTACAGAGGGAACAGTACAAAGAGCCTCCACTGAATTAACTATTCCGGAAGCATCAACTCAGCAATATTTCAAACTTACTTATCAGCATCAATGGTTTTACCCGATCAGCCGTGGTGCGACACTGATGCTAAATGGCGAGGTTGATTATGCAGATGGTTATGGCGGTCAGACATTACCATTTTTCAAGAATTATTATGCCGGCGGAGTAGGTTCGGTACGCGGTTATCAACCAAGTTCGTTGGGGCCTCGTGACATTAACGGCAATTCAATGGGGGGCAATGAGCGTGTAATATCCAGCGCGGAATTACTATTCCCAATGCCTGGTTTTGACAAAGATACTTCAGTTCGTTTAAGTGCTTTTGTTGATGGTGGCGCAATATATGACAAATCTGAAATATCAGCAGTTCCGGCATCGGCTGGTATGAGGTATTCTAGTGGCGTGGCTATCACTTGGGTTTCGCCAGTGGGTCCGCTAAAATTAAGTTATGGCGTCGCTCTTAATCCTCAAGAGCAGGATAAACTGCAGCGTTTCCAATTTACTTTGGGTACTTTGTTCTAACGATTACATCTTATAAGTCTTATAAGTAAATGGTTTTACGGAGAGATAATATGAATAGAATCCTGTGCACATGTTTTTTGGTTCTAGCGTGCAGCTCATTTGCTCAAGCAACTGATTTTAAGGTGGGTGTAGTTAATACTGAACGTATACTCAGGGAATCGGTTCTTGCGATTAAAGCCGAGAAGAAAATTGAAAAAGAATTTTCCGCGCGCGATGAAGAAATTAAACAGTTGGTAAAGCAGGCCAAGGATATACAGGCCGCCCTTGAAAAGGACAATAACAAAGGCGACACTGACCAACGCAGCAAAGAAAGAGAATTGGCCAACCTCAATGTTAATCTCCAGCGCTTGCAACGCGAATTTCGTGAGGATTTGAACCTGAGAAAAAATGAAGAACTTGCTCAGGTTTTAGCACAAGCTGACAAAGCGATCCAAGTGATCGCTGAAAAAGAAAAATTCGATTTGATTCTGCAAGAAGCTGTATACCGCAATCCTCAAATCGATATTACTGAAAAAGTATTGAAGTACCTAGATAACGAGAAATCCGACAAATAGAATAAAAGGTATGCTCATGAATTCTATTGCCTACTCCTTGCAGGAGATCGTAGCTCAATTTGGTGGGCGCATTGAGGGAAATGCCTCTACTAAAGTTCATCAAATTGCCACGCTTGATAGTGCATCCGAAGGACACATCGCGTTTCTAACCAATTCGAAATATCGCAAACAACTTGAATCTACTCACGCCTCTGCCATTATCCTGGCTGAGACCGACGCCGACTCAACATTGTTGCCTCGAATCATTTGCGCCAATCCTTATTCGTATTTTGCCAAGGTTTCTGCATTTCTAAATCCTCTCCCGTCAGTGAAAGCCGGTATTCATGCCAATGCATTTATTGGAAAGGGCGCCAAAGTATCACCGCATGCTCAAATAGATGAATTTGTGTCGATAGGCGAGGGCGCAATAATTGGTTCGGGTACTGTAATCATGGCTGGTTGCAGCATTGGTGCGAATGCAAAGATCGGAAAAAATACTCGGCTTTATCCTCGTGTAGTGGTTTATCACAATTGTATCGTTGGAAATAACACGATCATTCATTCAGGCGTTGTTATCGGCGCTGATGGTTTTGGCATTGCTATGGATGAAGGCGCATGGTTAAAGATTCCCCAGATAGGCCGCGCGATCATCGGCAACAATGTTGAAATCGGGGCAAACACCACGATTGATCGCGGCGCATTGGATGACACTGTGATCGAAGATGGCGTTAAGTTAGATAACCTGATTCAAATCGCTCACAATGTACGCATCGGTTCCCATACAGCGATTGCCGGATGTGCAGGAATTGCAGGGAGCACAACGGTTGGCAGTTATTGTCGAATAGGCGGAAGTGCCGGTATCGTGGGACATGTGACCATTGCTGACGGGGTGGAAATCTCGCCGTTCACCATGATCAGCAAGTCATTGCGCGAAAAAGGTACTTACAGCGGAATGAATCCGTTTAGTGAAAAAGACAAGTGGCTTAAAAATACTGCGCACTTGCGTCATCTTGACGATATGGCAACGCGCATAAAAAATTTGGAAAAAGAATTAGAAGCATTGAATAGGAGAGAATCATGAGTTCGCAATTGGACATAAACGACATACTTAAACTTTTACCGCACCGTTATCCCTTTTTATTGATCGACCGTGTATTGTCTTATGAGCCAGGCAAAGAAATCGTAGCGTTAAAGAATGTAACAATGAATGAGCCATTTTTTCCAGGACATTATCCTCACCATCCGGTGATGCCGGGCGTGCTCGTTATTGAGGCGATGGCACAAGCTGCCGCCATACTTTCTTTCACTGGTGAAACAGGCAAAGCCGACGAAACCAAGGTGTATTATTTTGTAGGTATCGACAATGCACGCTTTAAGCGTCCAGTCGTACCTGGCGATCAGTTGATTCTTACTATTACGCCTATCTTCAATAAACGTGGATTGGGAAAATTCAAGGCAATCGCCAGCGTAGAGGGTCAAGTTGCAGCTGAAGCAGAGATCATGTGCACAATGCGGGACAAATAATGCGCCATCCGACAGCGATAATTCATCCTAACGCAAAACTCGACGCTGATGTTTCGGTTGGTGCGTATTCAATTATAGGAGAACACGTACAAATTGGTGCGGGGTCCGTTGTCGGCCCGCATGTAGTCATTGATGGACATACAACTATCGGAATAGGTAATCGTATTTTCCAATTCAGCTCGATCGGTGAAATTCCCCAAGACAAAAAATATAAGGGCGAACCTACACAATTAATCATTGGTGACAACAATACAATTCGCGAAAGTTGTACATTGAATTTGGGTACCGTACAGGATGGAGGGATTACCTCAATTGGTAGCGAAAATTGGATCATGGCCTATGTACATGTTGCACATGATTGCCACATTGGCGATCACAATGTCATCGCTAATTCAGTGCAATTCGCCGGCCATGTGACTGTTGGAAATCATACGCTCATCGGTGGATTATGCGGGGTGCATCAATTCGTGCGCATTGGTGATTTTGCCATGGTTGGATTTCAAACTCGTTTATCTCAGGACTTGCCTCCATTTGTCACTGCTGTTGGAAACCCTGCAGAAGCAAAAGGCCCGCATCAGGAAGGGCCGCGTAGGGCGGGGTATTCCGCCGCCAGAGTAGATATGCTGAAACAAATTTATCGTGCCTTGTACCGTGCAGGTAGCAGCTTTGACAACTCCAAGAAAGAGATTGAAGAATTGCGTGGGCAAGTACCGGAAGCGGATGCAGATATAGACAATATGCTGGCGTTTTTGAATAACGCCAATCGCGGCATCGTTCGTTAATCTACAATGAATACATCAGTAAAAACCATCGCACTAGTGGCGGGTGAAGCCTCGGGTGACTTACTTGGAAGCCACCTGATCGAAGCTCTGAAACAGTCAATGCCAAATATCCGGTTCGTAGGGATTGGTGGCCCCAAAATGCAAGCCGCGGGAATGGAAATAATGTTCCCCATGGAAAAACTCTCTGTTTTTGGTTTTATCGATGCGCTTCGCCACTTGCGTGAAATTCTGGGTATTCGGAACCGACTCAAAGCTTCATTGATTGCCAATCCCCCAGACATGTTTATTGGCATAGATGCACCGGATTTTAATCTTGATTTGGAACTTGTTTTGAAGCAGCGTGGTATCCCGACAGTTCATTATGTCAGCCCTTCACTTTGGGCTTGGAGGGGAGAACGTATCCACAAAATCAAATTTGCGGTATCCCACATTCTGACTTTATTTCCATTCGAGGCTGCAATATATGAAAATGCCGGAATACCGGTTACTTATGTGGGTCATCCTCTGGCCGATATGCTTCCTGAGGTTCCCAAACGCGATTTGATGCGTGAACAAATGCGCATTCAAAAGCAGAATAAAGTATTCGCGTTTTTACCGGGCAGTCGAAAAAGCGAAGTACGCTACCTGGCAGCAACCTATATTGAAACGGCAAGGCAGATATTAATAAAAGAACCCAATGCGCAATTCCTGGTACCGTTGGCAAGCAGAGAAACTCGGACGATATTTGAAGATACCCTGTGGAAACTTGAAGCGCAGGAATTACCTATCACCATGCTGTTCGGTCATGCCCATGATGCGATGATTGCAGCTGATGGTGTTTTAGTCGCATCAGGAACTGCAACTTTGGAAGCAGCTTTACTCAAACGGCCAATGGTGATCACTTATAAGATGCTACCTCTTACCTTTTGGTTGAGCAAACGCAAAGCATACTTACCGTATGTAGGGCTTCCCAACGTATTGGCAGGGAAATTTGTGGTGCCGGAAATTTTACAGGATGATGCGACGCCGGAAAACCTTGCACAGGCATTGCTTAATTTAGTAGGTGACAAGAACGCTGTCGCTGAGTTGGAGATTCTGTTTGGACACATGCATACCCAACTCAAACAAGATACGGCTCACAAAGCGGCACAAGCAATTTTGCCATATTTGAACGACTTTACTGCAACCGCTTAAATGGACCACAACCATTTGATCTGTGGAGTGGACGAAGCAGGGCGAGGCCCTTTGGCCGGGCCTGTTTATGCTGCGGCAGTTATTCTCAATAGTCAGCATCCAATATTTGGTTTGGCAGACTCAAAAAAGCTCAGCGAAAAAAAACGAGATTTACTCGCATTGGAGATCCGCCAACATGCGACTGCATGGGCGATTGCGACAGCTTCGGTTGATGAAATAGACGAGATAAACATTCTGCGGGCTAGCCTATTGGCGATGCGCCGGGCAGTTGAAGCTTTGTCAGTAAAACCGAATGAAGTATTAGTTGATGGTCTTTATTGTCCGGATACAGGTTTGCCAAGTCGGGCTATCGTTAAGGGAGATAGCAGTATTCCTCAAATTTCTGCTGCATCTATTTTGGCAAAAACGGCTCGCGATGCAGCAATGCTTGAAATGCATGCACGCCTTCCACAATATGGTTTTGATGGACACAAAGGCTACCCGACTGCTGCACATATAGCCGCATTAAACTTGCATGGTGTTTCAACAGAGCATCGTAAGAGTTTTGGGCCAGTTCGCAAGTTATTAGAAAGGAGAAATTAGTATGGCAATATTCAAATTAATTCACCTGCTGTCCATTATGATCTGGGTAGGAGGGATGTTCTTTGCCTATGTCGTGTTGCGTCCAAGCGCCGCGGAAATACTACAACCACCGGAGAGATTGCAATTGTGGAACAATGTATTCGGTCGATTCTTCAACTGGGTCTGGGTTACTTCCGTTTTAACCGTACTTACCGGAATTAGTATGATCATACAGTTTGGCGGGATGGCAAACGTACCTCGTTACATCCATGCCATGCTATTGCTAGGCACCATCATGCTGGGAATATATGCCTATGTGTACTTCGGACAATATCGAATTTTTAGTATTTCTGTCGCCTCAAAAGATTGGCCTAAGGCAGCAACGAGCCTGGCAACTATACGCAAACTAATCGCAACCAATCTGCTGATCGGGTTTTCAATTTTCGCCATTGTAGAATTGAGCCGTTAAATCATTTAGTTGGTGTCAACGATGACTCTGATCAGAAATCGAACGAATTTCAATAACAAATGAAAATTCCCAAAAGGATAGAGCCACTTGTCGAGGATGGTTTGGTAGACGATGTTTTACGCCAACTTAAAAGTGGAAAGGAAGCGATAGTCTACGTCGTACAGTGCGGTGAGGAGATTCGTTGTGCCAAGATTTATAAAGAAGCCAACCAGCGCGGCTTTCATCAGGCGGTTCACTATACCGAAGGTCGTCGGGTAAAAAACAGCCGTCAGGCGCGCGCGATGGAAAAAGGATCGCGCTACGGACGCCTGGAACAAGAAGCCGCTTGGCAACATGCCGAAGTTGATGCTTTATATAAATTAGCCGCAGCGGGAGTGCGTGTACCGCATCCTTTCGGGTTTTACGAAGGCGTGCTGTTGA
The DNA here is from genome assembly GCA_903876625.1 of uncultured Gallionellaceae bacterium. Classification (GTDB taxonomy): domain Bacteria; phylum Pseudomonadota; class Gammaproteobacteria; order Burkholderiales; family Gallionellaceae; genus PALSA-1006. Next base: position 9,807 of record CAIRAO010000420.1, read on the forward strand.
TGGAGCTGGTTTCTGACGAAAATGGCCACCCTGCGCCCAGACTGAACGATCTTGAACTCACTCCCGGGCAGGCACGCGAATTTCATACTTTTCTTGTCCGCCAAGTTGTGCTAATGCTCTGTGCCGGCATTGTCCACGGAGATCTTTCTGAATTTAATGTTCTGGTCGATCGTCATGGCCCGGTCATTATCGATTTGCCGCAAGCGGTTGATGCAGCCGCGAACAATAATGCCAGCCGCATGCTGGAACGCGATGTAGATAATTTGGCCGCTTACTTTGGCCAATTTGCACCTGAATTACTGACGACCCAATATGGCAAAGAAATTTGGGCAATCTATCAGCGCGGTGAACTGCTACCGGATACTCCGTTAACAGGGCATTTCCATAAGGTTGAAAAGAAAGCGGATGTACGTTCCGTCATGCGTGAAATAGATGCAGCTCGAGAGGATCATGCGGCGAAACTTCGTTACCAGCAACTTAAGCACGAAGAAGGGCGGTAGGGCTTACGCCCTTCTATTCGCCAGCAACAATGACTGACAATCCCATCATCAAATGGAACGAAGCTGGCGAAAAAAAGTCTGCTCGCTGGCGTTCTGAAACGGGATCGCCGCCACCCAAAAAGGTTATTATTGCTGATGACCGAATCACTGCTGATATTGCTTATCGACAGGCTTGTGAAGGAACAGCTTTGTTGTGGCGGGGTGATTTTCAAAATGCGCGTCAATTGCTGCAGGCTATGGCACGACGTGCTGATGAAAAACCACGCAGGCACAAATCAAAACCGGCGACCACTGCTAAAGAAGCTTTCAATCTGCATCGGCAAGCGCAATCGCAGCGCGCCCGAACTTTGGGAATGTTGCTGATTCCGTTTGATGCAGACCACAGCATTCCATTGCGTCGTGCACCTGATGTGCGTTCTGCGTGTGAGCAAGTTTACGGCATAGGAACTGAACCCTACATTACTTCGTTACGCGGTTTGCAGGGATTGATAGGCGCCTATGAATGGCGCAAAAATGGTGTTGAAATTCCCGCTTTAGCAGCGCGCATTCATCCCCATTATGGCGTATTTGCTCCTATTCGCAGCGAGTATGTCGAGCTGGTGAACTCGGCTGCTTTCCCTAAAATCATGACAGCGCAATCAATCGCATTCGATATTGGTACTGGCACGGGAGTGTTGGCGGCAGTTCTAGCAAAGCGAGATATTCAGAATATTGTCGCAACAGATCAAGATCAACGTGCATTGCAATGCGCTCGTGAAAATCTGGATCGCTTGGGTTTTGCATCACAAGTTGAAGTAAGAAAAGCCGATCTTTTTCCTGAAGGACGAGCACAGCTGATCGTATGTAATCCGCCCTGGGTTCCGGCCAGACCAAGTTCACCACTTGAATTTGCCGTATTTGACCCGGACAGCCGAATGTTACTCGAATTCCTCAATGGACTAGCTGCACACCTTGAACCAGGAGGGGAGGGCTGGTTGATTCTTTCAGACCTGGCTGAACATCTGGGCTTGCGTTCACGTGATGAATTACTGGCGGCAATTGATTCAACTGGTTTGAAAGTGGCTGCTAAAACAGACGTAAAACCGCATCATTCGCGTGTCTCCGATACCAGCGATCCGCTGCACGGGGCAAGGTCAGCAGAACTCACCTCGCTATGGCGACTGGTCGTTAAATAACAAAACTACCTGCCTAGAGCTCGCTATATTTTTTAGCTACACCTTTTGATTTTTCAACGGGATATTTAAGTGCATTCTTGGCTATTTTTTCCAGCACAATCTTTTTTATATCAAAATCGTATTGCTTGGCCAGCAAAAATGCAAACGCGAAAACGTCTGCCAGTTCATCTTTTACTTGAGTAATGTCGGCTTGTGATGAAGATTTCCACAGAAAAGATTCAAGTAACTCACCTGCTTCAATATTCAGTGCAAGTGCAAGATCTTTGGGATTGTGAAATTGTGCCCAATCACGTTCATCCCGAAATTTAAGCAATGCTTCTGTTACTTCTATAATTTCGCTCACATTCTTTCCAATTCAAAAAATAAAAATTTAGATGATCAGGGTTATTAGGATTGTAATGATAGCGTAAAAGTTGCAACCAGGACTTGCTGAGAAAATGATTGTGTCGTCTAATCTATTAATGCACTTATCTTGTTTTCAATCAATTAAAAAATTTATCCAGTAGTCAGAATGAAAAAATTCTCATCAAGTACCGTAATCAGCATTGTTGTGACTACTTTGCTAATTTTTGGAAGTACAACTCACGTGCTGGCGTCTGATGATTCAACTGCCAATCCGGAAATTTTACTTTGGTCTGAGGCCCAGAGGAAAAATACAATTGAAGCATTTGATGTATATCTTGCTCAATATTCTAATGGTAAGTTTGCTGAAATGGCCAATTCAGCCATAAAAAAGATCAAAATTGACAATGTTGTCAAAGAAGAAAATGCGGAATGGAAAATCAATCAAGATTCAGAAGATACAACAATAATTCAAAAATTTCTGGATAAGTATCCCAAGGGAAGCAATATCGCAGCTGCCAAGCTCAAATTGGCAA
>CAIRAO010000421.1 GCA_903876625.1 uncultured Gallionellaceae bacterium
ATGACGTGCGAAATCTTCTTTAACTGTTCGCTTGATAAAGCGCCATTCGCGCCTGAAGCTCGCATTCTCGCTCAATGTTTCAATCCGTCGCAGCTGCTGCAAGTCTTTGATCCAGCCTTCACCTATTGATTGGCGCAGTAAGTTGGTCAAACGTGGATTCGCAAGTGCAATCCAGCGTCGCGGAGTGACTCCATTAGTGACATTCGTGAATTTGTTCGGCCACAGGGTGTAAAAATCAGTCAGCACATCCTGCTTCAATAGTTCACTGTGCAACTCGGCTACGCCATTAATGACCTGACTGCCGACACTCGCCAAATTCGCCATACGAACGTAACGCTCGCCGGTTTCGTCGATGATGGAAAGACGTGCCAGAATTTCGCTGTCCCCTGGAAACCGCACACGCACTTCATCCAGAAAATGGTCATTGATTTCGAAGATGATCTCCATATGACGCGGCAAAATGCGTGACATCAGGTCGACCGGCCACCGCTCCAAAGCTTCAGGCAACAGAGTGTGATTGGTATAACCAAAACTCTGCCGGGTTACCGACCAGGCTTTATTCCATTCCATTCCATTTTTGTCCATCAGAAGCCGCATCAGTTCTGCAATAGCGATCGCCGGATGCGTATCATTTAATTGGACGGCAAATTTTTCATGGAAACGTTCCAGTGGAATATTCTGAACCCGCAAAATGCGCAGCATGTCCTGCAGGGAGCAGGACACGAAAAAAAACTGTTGCTCGAGGCGAAGTTCCTTGCCCTGAATACGCTCATCATTGGGATACATAATCTTGCTGATATTCTCTGACACCACTTTTTTTTGCACTGCGCCGTAATAGTCGCCCTGATTGAATACCCCCAGATCAAAAGATTCAGGTGCCTCTGCCCGCCACAGGCGCAAGGTATTGGCGGTGTTGTTGCGGTAACCCAAGATGGGCGTGTCGTAGGGGATACCCAACACTGTGCGACTCGGCACCCAGCGCGCTTTTTTACAACCGGAATCATCAACCCAATGTTCAGTGTGTCCACCCAGTTTAATTTCTACGGCCCATTCAGGGCGACAAAGCTCCCATGGATTTCCCTTTAACAACCATTTGTCGGTTTGCTCAACCTGCCAACCATCAACAATGAGCTGGGTAAAGATGCCGAACTCGTAGCGGATGCCATAGCCAATAGACGGGATTTCCAGGGTGGCCATTGAATCCAGATAGCACGCAGCCAGACGACCCAAACCGCCATTCCCCAGACCGGGTTCTACTTCCTGTCCCAGAAGTTCTTCGAAACTCAGACCCAGTTCGCGTATCGCCTCTCTAGCCGTGTCTTCAATACCCAGGTTGATCAGGTTGTTTCCGAGATGCGGGCCCAGCAGAAATTCTGCAGAGAAATAGGTAACAGTTCGGGAACCTTGATGTGTATATTCTTCTGCGGTACTTATCCAGCGATGCAACAATCGATCTCGTACAGTGTAGGCGAGTGCCATGTAGTAATCGTGCTTGGTAGCGAGCTCCGGGAACTTGCCTTGCACATAGTAAAGGTTATCCAGGAAGGCATGCTTGAGTGCATCCTTGTTAAGGCTTGTACGATTGTCTTCTGCCTGGCTTTGATTTTCCACTAGGATATTTTGTTTACTCATGGCTGTTCATTTTTCAATAATGAGAGTTGCCTTGATCCAATCCTTAAGCAATAAAAATGCCTTATCTAATAACTCCATGAACGCATTGGTGTTGTGTCTTGATTGACGCAAGCGAACTTGATGACAGAATCCAAAAATGCCTCAACCGAATGCACTGAGCTGTCATATCTGAATGATGATGCACTGAATTTGGGCGTTAAATTTATCCTGCCGCAGGCAGGTTCAGCGTCACGCCTTCCGATTGATGCGGCAAACTTAAATAATCTTTGGACTGCATCTCAATCAGGCGACTGGATGTTCGTGCGAACTCGGCATCATTTCCGGGATTTGAATAAAGTTGATGAGGCAGAACTGCTGCGGAGATAATCAGCTTTACCCGCTTGTCGTAAAACACATCCACCAGCCACTTAAAGCGTTGTGCGGCAGCTGCGTCCTCGGCCGTCATCTTTGGAATGCTAGAAATGAACACGGTATGAAACTGGCACGCAATTTCCAGATAATCCGTCTCTGCTCTTGGCCCGCCGCAGATGGATGAAAAATCGAACCACACGATTCCGCGTGATAACTTCTTCACCGGGATCATCCTCCCCATGATTTCGATTTGTAGTCTATCCACGTGTCGTCTATCCTTTTGCACCACCGGACATAAACGATCAAACATCAGATCCATACGAGCATCGCTTGCAAAGTCTGCCGGCACCATGAATAAAGATTCGCGCGTCATTTCGCGCAAACGATAATCATTGCCACCATCTATATTCACCACACTCAGTTCGCGTTTGAGAAGCGCAATGGCGGGCAAAAATCGTTGCCGCTGCAAACCGTTGGGGTACAAACCTTCGGGTGGATAGTTGGACGTGGTGATCAGGACCACACCGCGTTCGAACATCGCCTCCAGCAGCCGTTGCAGAATCATCGCATCAGCGATATCGCTGACATGAAATTCGTCAAAGCAGAGCAAGCGCGTGGACTTTGCTATCTTCTCAGCCAAGGCGATTAACGGATCTTTTTCACCCGCCAGCAACTTCAACTCGTTATGTACCTCAGCCATGAAGTTATGGAAGTGAATACGCCGCTTGCGCCGATATGGCACACAGTCGTAAAACACATCCATCAGAAAACTTTTTCCCCGCCCTACTCCGCCCCAGAAATACAAACCCTTCGGCACATTCGGACTCAGCAAGCTTCGCCCGAGAAAAAGATTGCGCTTGGTCTTGAAATCGATCAATTGCCGCCACAACCCATCGAGTACATCAATCGCCGCTTCTTGCGCAGGATCATATATAAACCCCGGTTTCTCACGTGCGGCCTGATACCAGTCCTTGGGACTCATGCTGCCATCAGAGGGGGGCGAAAAAATGTGTTGTGACATGGATGATTAAGAATAGCGTAAAAGCCGGCCCAAATAAATCGTAGTTGCTTGCAATGCTTGAACTTTCAAGTAGTGATTTGCGGTCTATGGGAAAGTAAATTTACTGCAAGACTGCCTGCCGCATTATTCAACCGATTATCGTTTGTCCAAAATGCTGTGCAGCCGTGATATTGGGCTGTTGCCAAATGTAATGCATCGGGAGTTTTAAGGTTATGCCGAGCGCTTAGTACTGCAGCGCGCCGATATACCTCGCCAGGCATATCTAGGCAGATATATTGCTCAAAGAATATTTCATAGCGCTGCACCAACGCCGCATTATTCTCACGCAATGGAATAATCAGGCATTCCAAATCAACCAAAGGGGAAATAGCTATCTGCTTTGCTTGAACCGACTCCAGAGCTTGTGTAATAGCCTGCCCGAAACGGGGGTGCGCCTCGACAAAATAAATAACCGCACAAGCGCCTAGGTACAACAGTGGCAGGCTTAATCCCATGCATTGCGCTCCGCTTCGATTCCCGCATCAATCTCTTCGGCAGTGCGCCGACATTCCGGAGGCAAAGGATTATCTTTGAAAAATTTCAAAATTGCCGCTGCATTGCCGCGTTCGGATGAGACATTTTCATTAGCAGGCGTATCAAGTACCGTAACCAGCGCACGTTTCGGGCTGGAAACATGAACATCTTCCATCAGACGGACGACACCTGAGTGCTCGATAACCGCTTCGATGGTTTTCAACATAATCTATTTCCTTTCACGGGAATGTGCAACGTGAGTAACATACCCGTATTGCAATTGAAACGCCAGTCTTTGAATATGCAATCATGCAAGATTGCTTACATCGAAACCGTGGTAAGGTACAGAAAAGGAGAGCATCAATATGAGTCTTCGTTTCCGCAAGCGCATCAAAATTTTCCCCGGCGTATGGTTCAACTTGAGCAAAAGTGGAATCAGCACGTCTATCGGTGGCAAAGGTCTTACAGTCAACCTCAAGGACGGCAAAACCAAAACAACCGTCGGCATTCCCGGTAGCGGTTTAAGCTATAGCGAAACATCCAGCGGCAACCCTGAAAAACAAGCAACCGCAAAGAGACCGATCCCTACTTGGTTTTGGGCATTAATTTTTGTGATTATCGCTCTTGTACTTATTTTGAAGTAACCTCTGTGGAGAGGTGTTTTGGTTAAGCGACGCGGAGCGTCCGTGGCTGCCTTCCCACGCAGAGCGTGGGAATGATTAAGGGGGTACATCGTTTACATCGTTTACATCGTTTACATCGTTTACATCGTTTACATCGTTTACATCGTTACATCGTTACATCGTTACATCGTTACATCGTTACATCGTACATCGTACATCGTAC
>CAIRAO010000422.1 GCA_903876625.1 uncultured Gallionellaceae bacterium
CGCGCTGGCGGATTGCCACCGAGCAGTTGTACGGTGACCATGATGTATGGGGTTATGGGGCCGAGGCATCCACCGCCGTTCGACTTGCCGCCTTTGCGCTGCCAATCATGGAGATCACCCGATGACCTACACCCCATGCACCGTCTGGATCGGCGGCCCGCCACCAGCCCAGCCCAAAGCAGCACGCACACCACGCCCCAAGGAAATCAGGCTGCGCCCAATGGACAAAAGAGAGTCGGCGGCATACGCAAGACAACAAAGGCTCAAGGTCCGTGATGCGCAGATTTTTCAAATGCGCAACGAGGGCGACTGGTACAGCAACATCGCCCGGATCGTCGGCGTCTCGAAAGAGCGATGCCAACAGATTCACACGACTTGTCTGCAGAGGGCTGCGGCATGAGACATGCGAATCTGTGCACATGCAACTGCTGCGGGGAAAACAAACCCTCACGGCACTTCAGCTACGACTCAGAGAAAAAGAAGTATTGCCCCACTTGCAGGGAATGCAGGTGGTTCATTGTGATGTTCGAGATGTGCTTGAGTGAGCGTGAGCCGAAGCCATCGCGTAGTCCTGATGCACATAGAGCAGCGCAGCGCAGGTATCGCGCCCGTAAGCGTGGCGAATCGGTGCCCAAGCTGTACGTTAGGAAAGATGAATTTGCGCGACACAGTGCGCCAAGACCGTTTGCTTTACAAGATATTTGGAGAATATAAAATGAAACTACGACTTATTGAGAAACCCAATGGATGGGTTCACCTAGAGCAAAGAAAGCTCTTTCGATGGGTGTTTGTCTCATCCTTCTTCAGCTCCAGTTATGAAACCATAAGCGCATGGGAAAAGGCGCGAAATTACGCAAGGATGCTGCTCAACCCTATCGTGGAGCAAGTTAAATGAACCGCGAAGAAGACTTCTTTGCCAACATGACATACGATGAGTCGCGTGCCAAGGCCGTCGAGATATGACAGACAACGAAATCTCGAAGGCCCTAGCTCTGGCGATTGGCTATCCCAACCACGACATAAAGTTTCACTACGACATGTGGGAAGTTGTCGTGTTTCATGGCAGTTGGCGCATCTTTGATTACAAAGAATGGTCCGTCATTGGCCCCATCGCGGAGCGGTATGACTGCTTTCCGTACTTAGACAGTATGCACAAGTGGGATGTCATGAACTTGGAGCGTTACTACAGCGAAGACACCCCACAAAAGGCCATCGCACTCGCGGTGATCGCATCACAAGGAGATAAGACATGACCCGACTGACAGACCACGCCAAGTCCATACTGCGAGCTATCGCGGATGGGAAGACTATTGAGGTAATGGCACGCGGAGAATGGGTTAACGCGAGCCTGTGTGATGTTGCATGGCAACTTGGCGAAGACTGCACCAAAGCCCGCATCAAGCCCGAAACCCGCAGCATCAACGGGGTGGAGTTTGGCGAGCCTAACGCCGGACCAACTGACTTTGTAATAAACATACAGGCTGGAGCGGAAGGGTACATCTTCTGCTTCCATACGGGCAAAGACCGCGACACCGCATATCGGGCCATCGTGGATGCGCTGGAAGGGAAGACTAATGCAGCCCTTTAATACCCGACGGTGTTCGCTTAACCCATTCAAAAAACACGCCTGGGATTCTTGGTTCAACAAGAATACGGGACAGTACCACTCCGTACGCTGTTCACGATGCGGCCTGTGGTGGGGAGATTTCATAGCCAAATACCCTAGTTTGAAGGACGAATACTGAAATGAAAGACTTACTAACCCAAGCCCGAGCAGTTGAAGCGCGGCTGCGTGAACTTGAATATGAAATGCAAGAAGAAGCAGCCGATACCATCACCTCCCTGATCACTGCACTTGAAGCGGCACAGCCTACCTTTGCTATCGACGGAATGACGCCATCACAGTTTGCAATGCGCGAGCTATATGAGTTCCAAGAAGCAACTGGCTGTGACACAGCGGCACAGGCAAAAGGGAAAC
>CAIRAO010000423.1 GCA_903876625.1 uncultured Gallionellaceae bacterium
CAAAAGAAGAATTTGAACTGGCACTGCAACATTGTGCTACAGAGCCTATTCATCAATTGGGTAACATTCAGCCTCACGGCGCCATTCTGGTAGTAAGTTCAGACAGTCAGCGTTTGGTGCTTCAAGTTAGCCAAAATCTGGGTGAGTTCATTGATATTCCATCGGATGAATCATGCGGGAAGCCACTTTGTGAGCTGCTTGGAAAAACAGCAAAGGCTCAGGTAGAGAAATTAATTCAAGCTGCAGAAAAAAAGAATACTGCTACAGGAGTAATTAGTGTAATCCATAAAAATACTCATCACGACTTGCTTTCGCATATATATGTTTCAGATGGCATGATTGTAATTGAACTGACACAAGAAGAAGTATTTCAACAAGATGGGCAGCTCGCAAAACTGCTTTTGGAGTTTCAGCAGTCGCTGTTGAACTCGGAATCCGATTCGGATATATACAAATATCTCGACGCAATTGCCGCTTTTGTTCGCACCCTGACAAAATATGATAGCGTGATGATCTATCGGTTTGATGCACAATGGAATGGTGAAGTTATTTCACAAGACCATATTCCAACTGCACCGTCATACAAGGATACGCACTTTCCAGCAAGCGATATTCCAGAACAAGCAAGACGTTTGTATGCAACTAATCTGGTTCGAGTAGTAGTTGATATAGATGCGCTTCCTGTACCTGTTTTGCCAAGTTTAAATCCGGTAACCCAAAATCCGCTTGACATGACCTACTCGGCTTTGCGTAGCCTTTCACCTATTCACATCGAGTACCTTCGCAATATGGGGATACAGGCGTCAATGAGCATTACATTGATGCAAAATAATCGATTATGGGGTTTGATAGCCTGTCATCACATGTCTCCAAAAGCATCAACAATTTCTATGCGGGAATCTGCGATATTTTTTAGCCAGATGGTGTCAGCAAAACTGTCATCATTTGAAGCAATAGAAAAAAACCTCAAGGTAGATAAAGCGAATAACATCGTTAATCGGTTATTAAAATCGATTTCAGCTCATACATCAGATTCTCTCATGAATTTGCTGCTTCCCGAGTTGCAGCAGTTGTTGGAATCATCGGGAATGATCGGAGTAGTTGAGGGGAAAATTTACTTGAACGGCGAGGTACCTAAGCCTGAGGAAATAAATGTTTTCTTAAAATGGCTAGGAAGCAAAGCCGAAGCAGAGATATTCAGAAGCGATTATTTAGGCGAGCAGTTTGCGCCGGCAATAAATTATACCGACATAGTTGCTGGTGTACTAACGACAGCCTTATCAAAGGATATGCGCAACTGCATCATTTGGGTTCGTAAAGAAAAACCGCGTACAGTAAATTGGGCTGGAAAATATGAAGAAGGATTTGTGCGAAATTCAGCGGGTGGGTATCGACTGACCCCGCGAAAATCTTTTGATATTTGGACAGAATCTTGGTCAGGTCGATGCACTCCTTGGACAATTGTAGAATACGGGATCGCCTCAATGCTGTCTCTTGCGCTGCCGGAATCATTGTCACAAAAAAGTAAACTCGAAGAAGAACAAAAAAGACTCAAACAAGCAGAAGAAGATTTACGAGAATCTCGACACCAGCTGGAAGCCAAGGTAATCGAACGAACTGCAGACCTGAAAACTGCTAATGCAGCGCTACAAGCAGAGAAAGTACAGCAGGAAAAACTTAATAAGAAACTCTCTGAATCTAATAACCAACTTCTGCAATCAGAAAAAATGGCATCCATAGGTCAACTAGCTGCTGGGGTAGCGCACGAGATCAATAATCCTATTGGATTCGTTAGCTCAAATCTTCAAACTTTGAAAAATTACATTTCAGATTTGTTATTGTTGCTAAGTTCTTACGAGGATAGCGAGGGGGATATGATGCCGGCCAGACGGGAGGCTTTGGCTGAGCTAAAGCGAAAAATAGATTTTGCTTACTTGCGTGGAGATGTCATCAATTTACTTTCTGAGTCGACAGATGGCATGCAACGGGTCAAAAAAATTGTACAAGATTTGAAGAGCTTTTCACATGTTGGTGAAACTCAAAAGCAGTGGAGCAGTCTGGAGCAAGGGTTAGACAGTACACTCAATGTAATATGGAACGAACTTAAATATAAATCTGAAGTAATCAAAGAGTACTCAGGCATACCGCAAATAGAGTGTATTGCTTCACAACTAAACCAAGTGTTTATGAATTTGTTGATGAATGCAGTTCAGGCTATTGAGGATCATGGACGAATCACGATTCGTACAGGTCAACAAGATGACAGTGTGTGGGTGGAAGTTGAAGATACGGGTAAAGGAATCAAGCCTGAACATATCAAGCACATTTTCGATCCATTCTTTACCACCAAACCTGTAGGAAAAGGCACAGGGCTTGGGTTGTCTTTGTCCTATGATATTGTAAAGAAACATGGTGGACGAATTGAGGTACGAAGTGAAATGGGTAAAGGTTCAGTATTTAGGGTCGTCATTCCCAAGTAAAGTTTAACCATCAAAATAAGCACATTCCAAGGATTTGTTTGAGGCGCTAATCAACTAAAGATTTGAGGCTGACCTGTGCCAAGAACAGAAATTACACTGGGATGACCAATTGCCAAAAGTTTAGCGAAGTATGTCAGCTTTTTTTACCAATTCGAGAACCGATTTGACTTCCATCTTATGGAAAACAGAAGCCCTGTGAGTCTTGATGGTGTTAACGGTTACGCCCAGTGCTTCAGCAATTTCAGGGTTTTTCTTCCCGCTTACGACCAACCAGAAGACTGCACGCTGTGCTGTTGAGAGCGACTCGAAGCGTCCGCGTATCTCCAGTTTTTTTCTCTCTAATGCAAATTCAGTGCCTAATGATTTCTTCGTTATTGTCGGTCGGTTAGGAAATACATGTTCGTCGAGCATTGCCACCAACTCTCCGTCAAAATCGATCTCTGGCAAAGCAATCTTGCCAAGTCCAACCAGAGGGCTGTCAAACTTCGCCACATGTTCCCCCAGCCAATTCCTAATAACTTGAAACATCTGGGTGCATATGGCTTGAGGACTTTTATTGACGACTTCAATCGATATCTTTTTGAGTTGCCTTAATATGCCTTCATGGGCTGCTTTGTGGCCCTTTATGTGAGTCTGGCAACTTGGCGTATCTGGAAGTAATGCCATCATCTTTTCTTCGTACGTTGCATGACCGATAAGAAAAGCAGTTAGCTCGCTAGTGATTGAGGCGAGCGTCACGGTGCACTGTTGGCGCTTAATCGAACTGCATTTTTCGCATTTTGCGTCCGGATCTAGTTTCAATTCCGAACAAAAAACGGATAGCTGACCAACCATGCTGTCAAGAATCGCATGCTGCTGATCAATTTCAGCGTTACCGGTCTGGTATTTTTTCATGGGAGTCACGTCTATTGTCAGGGCTTAAACTGTTTGGATTATATGAAATAGGAGGGTGAATAACATCACCCCATGGGGTGAATACAAATCTAATTGTTTTTGGTAAAGTGGGATCAGATGTTACTAATCTATTGGAGATATTATGAACAATGTACTTGTATATTTTCCCTGAAAGCTTTGCTACTGAAATATTTCAAAGAGCTACGCAAATTTATGAGGATTGTTTTAACTTAAAACTAGAATCCGCCAAACAATGCAAGCCAAAATTCCTTACCTAACCTATTCTGCACCGCGCCCCACAAACTACGATTGTGGAAGCATAGTCGCCAACGGACAAATAATACATTCTATTAGTGACATGGGTAAATTTTATGAAGCTATGGGCTATACACACGAAATGCGGATGAGTGGACTTTTAGCAGATGAATTTATTTGGGAAGAATATGTAAAGCATTCGACGCCATTCCTTTCAGCATGTTATCAAAAACACTTAATTGAATATTTGCTGAAAAATTCTCTATCGTTTAAGAAAGAATATGGTGTGCAATCAGCTGAATGGATTGCAGCACACGCAAACGCAAGGACGGTTAGCCGCAGCTTCTGTAATAAATGTAGACTAATGCAAGTTTGCCCCTAAGTCTCGATTCCAAGCCTTCGCGAAGACGATCTATTGGGAAGGCATTTAAGAACACGGAATATCGCCTATGGCTTGCTTGATTAGAAAACTATTTTTTCATCTCCTGAATTAATTGATGAGCCAG
>CAIRAO010000424.1 GCA_903876625.1 uncultured Gallionellaceae bacterium
ATGGTGATTAAATCTGAAGTCGACGCGCTGCTGGCGGAGAAATGAATCTATTTTCCAGGCGTTCTATGGAAAAATCAGCCTGGCGGGCTGCCCAGACGGGCGAGGGTTTTGGTACTATCAATGGCGCAAATTTCAATACCTCAACCAACTATGGCGCAAGGACAAAGTTGGGCCTTCAGGCTTCTCAACCTTTATATGATCGAGAAATAACGACACAAAAGGGACAATTGCAATTATCCGCTGACGTGACTGACATGGGGATGGTTTCTGCCGATAAATCGCTGATCATGCGGGTAGCCGAAAATTATTTTGAGACGCTCAAGGCGCAAACGGTCATCAGTCTTTTGCTGGAACAACAAAATGCGGTCGGGAATACGTATTCAGAAATTAGTAAACGTCAGCGTTTGGGCGATGCCAGCAAAATCGATTTGCAGGAAACGGCCGAGCAAGTAGAAGCCATTAAAGCCAAATTAATGAATGTGCAATTGGCATACGAGAATAATTTGTTGGCGCTGACAGAACTTGCCGGTCAAAAAATGACAATCAACGCGCTTCAAGACAACTTTAATGGCGAAAACATAACAGCAGGTAATGTTAAAGAATGGATTGAAAAGGCAAAGCAAAAAAATCCTCAATTGAAAATGCTCGATCTGCAGATTCAAGTAAAAAGTGCCGAGATTGAAAAATTCAATTCAAGTTTATCTCCGAAGGTTAATTTGATTGCACAAATTGAAAGAGATCAAGTGAATGGTTATGGCGATTATGGCTCGTCAAGCAATACGACAAGCAATAGTATGATCGGAGTGCAACTCACTGTTCCTTTAACGGACGGTTATCGTTCCGCAAAAAAGGACGAAGCCTATCATTTGACAGAAAAAGCTAAACAGGAATATGAACACGCTTTGCTGGACATCGAAAAACAAGTTAATTCGATTTGGTTTGCGTTGACCATAGGTAAGGATCGGATTGCGTCGCTCACCCGAATCGTGACGCTGAGTAAAGACCGTCTTGACGCAACTGAAAAAAGCCACCGTCAGGGCTCAAGAACAACCCTTGAATTATTGGGAGCGCAGAGTGATTACATTTCCTCCAAGTTGGTTCTACTTGAAGAGCAGATCAACTTGATTGTCAATCGTGTCAGGTTATCTTCTATTGCTGGAGATATTTCAGAACAAGATTTGATACTGGCTAATCGTTATATTACAAAGAACTAACTTGAAGTGATGATCAGGCACGATTTATAAAATTGATGACTCATAACTCTAGACCACTCTTAAATATTCGAAAAACAACTTATTCGACCAAGAAAATAATTGGTACAGAGGAATATGAAAATTAGCGAACAGAAAAAGAACGTAAAATTGATCGATAAAGATGAGGACATATTGCGAGCTTCAATGTCGATCAAGGCGATTGCTCACCCTTTGCGCCTAAAAATATTGTGTGTGCTGGCTGAGAAAGAGTTGAGTGTATGGTCAATTGTTGATTGCATAGGCTCTTCTCAGAGCAACATTTCACAGCACCTCGGAATTTTGAAGAATCAAGGGGTTTTGGTTTCACGTAAAGATGCCAATAAGGTGCTCTATCGAATAGGGGATTCACGTACTCTTAAGCTCGTGAGTTTGATGAGAGATGTATTTTGTGCGTCAACTTGATTTAACCCTCTCCTATAAATTTTATCCTATCACGCGAAAAGCTCCATCTAAGCGACTAGGGGTGAGTGGGCGAACTTCGTTTCGTAAACTTGGCAAACTCTCCACGCTATGAAGCTACTCGTTCTGGGTATCGGGAACACACTGCTTACTGACGAAGGTTTGGGCATCGTTGCGATGCGCGAACTAGAAGCACAATTCGGCAATCGCGCAGATATGGAGTTTCTCGATGGCGGCACACTTTCTTTCACGCTGGCTGTACCGATCAGCGAATGCAGTGCCCTGTTGGTGATTGATGCTGCGGAACTCGGCGCTGTGCCGGGCTCTGTGAGTAGCTATGAAGGTGCAGAAATGGATCGCTTTCTGGGCGAGAATCGCAAGAGCAGTGTGCACGAAGTGGGTTTACTTGATTTGATGTCGATCTCACTACTTACAGGACATTGGCCAGAGCTAAGAGCCCTGATCGGCGTGCAGCCGGAAGTGGTGGGGTGGGGCGAGAAGTTGACGCCAGTAGTAGCAGCGGCCATGCCTGAAGTGTGCGATGTCGCTACCAAGATTATTGATCGATTTACGAATTATTCGGATAAAAATATATAACCCTTTTGGTGGATTGACCTTTATATCGTAATGGCACAGAATCCGCTCAAGCTGTAAGGTTATTTCGGATCAAGAGGAATCAACATGCAAGCAACAGAGCCATTGAAGCCAGTGCCTGAAACGGTGGGCGATGGCTTGCATCAGCGTGGTGTGACACGGCGAGAATTCCTTAAGTTTTGTAGTGCTATTACCGCGATGTTAGCATTGCCTCCCGCAATGGCAAGCGTGATGGCTGAAGCGATCTCCAAAGCGCAACGACAATCAGTGATTTGGCTTTCTTTCCAGGAATGCACAGGTTGCACAGAATCATTTACTCGTTCGCATTCGCCGACACTGGAAAATCTAATTTTCGACCTGATCTCACTCGATTATCACCATACCCTGCAAGCTGCGTCAGGAGAGTCTGCTGAACATGCGCGCGAGC
>CAIRAO010000425.1 GCA_903876625.1 uncultured Gallionellaceae bacterium
TCTTTGTCGATGTGTATTTTCTGCACGACACATTGCTCGACAATATTACCCCCCAATTTTTCAACGCTGGCACGCAGTGCTTGCAACAATCGCGGATTACGCGCTTGAGCCACCTCCGGCAAAAATAATCCTCCATCACGCATCACAAACTTTACGCAATGTGCTTCACACCATTTTTGTGCGGAGGGCAAATCAAATGGCGGCAGCACAAGCATTCCGCAGTGGTTGTACTCAGGATCGATGCCCGTTTCAATGTGTAGGTTTTCTGCCCAGGATTCAAATAGCGCCGCCCCACGTATTGTGAGCTTCGTCACCACATCGGGATAATCCCAAGGACACAATGGCGACAAAATACCCCCGCCTGCCCACGAGGATTCTTGAGCTGTGGTGCCTTGTTCCAATACCGTGACTGCAGAGCGCTGCCTCAATAATGCTTCCGCGCTCGCCAAACCCAGTGCGCCTGCGCCAACAACTAAAAATCTTTTTTGCACTAAGTTCCCTTTAATTAAAACAAGGCCCGCGTACTGCGGGCCTGTTCGCAACTTTTTGGCAACGGACTGAACTACCAGTTGGCCGAACCCCACAAACGTTTTCCATTTTCACTGATTGACAAAATTCCGTCACTCGCCTGAGTGCTGCCTGTAACGGGTGTTGCGGCAAGTGTATACGTTTGTCCGGTTGAAGTAACAGAGAATGTGTATTTTCCATCCTTGGTTGAACCCGTTGAACCAAGTCCTCCGGTTGCAGTTCCATCGTATGCTGAGGTTACGTTTGCTGAATAAGAATTCGAGTTAAGGTAGATCTTTTCCTCCAACGCTGCCAGCTGCAACAATTCTGTCTGCGCGCCCGAACGTGAACCGTTGACGACATATTTGCTATAGTTTGGTATCGCAACAGCCGCAAGGATACCAATGATCGCAACGACAATCAGTATCTCAATCAAAGTAAAACCATTCATACGCCGAGAGTTCATTGTTGCTCCTTAATATGTTTCAAACGCCAACATGATACCGCGTGGCCTTAATTTCTATGCAGTTCTTTCCACGAAATTCGCCTGTAACCAATGGCGTTCTGGTTCAGCAATCCACCGCTCACACTAGCACCTGCAGCATTAGCCGTCGTCGTATTGGTGACGACAGCGCCATTGACAGTACCTGAACTACCGGCAGCAATCGTAGCCGAAACACCTCCAACGGTCACCACAATAGATTTATCCGAATTGACGATGGCAGAAGCAGGCATCACGCCGCCAGGAATGTTAATTGTTACCGTAGTCACCGTTCCATCCGCATTTACCACACGGATGATCACAGTACTTGTGCCGTTGGCATAAATGATGGTCGTCGTATTACCAGTTACCGTCACACTGGTGACAGATGAATTGCCGGAATTGCCACTCAGGTTACCAATTTTCGGATCGGTAGCGCCTAGTCTTGGCTGTGGTGTAGGGGGGTTACCGGCAGTGTCCGGTCCCGGTGCTTTGGTCCACCCTGTTGTCCCAAAACACTTGCCATTCGGATGGTGCCAATAAGTCGTGTATTCGGCCAGCACATAGGTGCTGAACAACGAGGATATTACTCGCCAGCCATATTCAGGGCGACCACTAACCTGCAGTTCAATTGCACTGTTCGGTGTAGTATCCTTAATGACCTGGACAGTAAACGCACCACCATGCCTTACACCGGTTGCCGTTGCCGGTGTGGTAGATGAAGAGTAACCCAAGGTGCCCGGCCCATCCGGCGGATAACCCGTTGATGAGTTAAAAGCGGGTGGATTTACCGGTTGGTACATATTTCCATCAGTTGCGCCAACAGAGTTATAGACGCACCCTGGTTGCGTAGGAATCAATCCGGCACGCAGATCACCGTTTCCCCACCAGTTTTTCGCGGTCAGGGCATCAACCGGCATATTAAAGGCCAGGCTGGCGATATATTTTGTTGCAGTGAAACCATCACCCGTGGAAGCAGGATTCCGGTTATAGGTGGGCAGCGTAGCCAAATCGAGCGTAGCCGAAGTGGTGTAATTCTTGACGCTGACGTATCCGAAATTAACATTCGGCAAATAGTTCGAGTTACCGATGTTGAATTGGACTGCCGGATTCAGATACTGATTCTGCAATATCACCTTGAAATTCTGGTTTTTGCTCGGAATCGCTCTTGACAGTATAAAATTCAGATCATTCGGGTTCAACATGTCCACACCGGTGACATCATAGATTTTGTCGTACTGGTGATCGTGGGTATCTTTTTTGCATTGGCTTCCGCTTGCCCCTGTGCAAGTGTCTCCCGCTGTAGAGCCGTCAGTGCCTCCGCTAAACGTCGTGGTTGCAAGCGCGGTCGCCATATTAGTTTGCCCCGTCACGGCCGCCACTGCTGCCACGCCCGCAACGGCCGTTCCCAGCGTCGAGGTGAGTATGCCCGCAGTTCCGGAAACCGTGATCGAAGAGATGTCGTAGGTAGTCGTTTGCATGGTTTTGGCTGTGATGGTCACCGTGCTGCCTCCCGCTACCACCGTGTAATTTGTAGCAAATGCAGCCGTTATATGCCCTGCCACCCATGTCGCCAATTGTGATGAAGTCATGTTACTGCCGGGACTAGCCGAAGACAGGATATTCGTACCATTCACCGAAATATTCAACCCTGTCGGATTGACCGCTGTGGTGTTAGTGAAAGTAAAACTGCGGCTCGCTGCAACACCGGTTACCGCAGGGATAGGAACGACACCTGCGGTCAAGGCTCCGATAGTGTTAGTGACCGATGGTGCAGTTGATGCAGAAACAACGATGGAACTAATATCCCAAGTAGTTGTAATCGACGCTTTAGCGGTAATTGTTACCTTGCTACCGCTAGCTGCCACAGTGTAATTTGCGGAAAAAGCAGGACTTATGTGACCTGCTACCCCTGCTACCCCTGCTACCCAAGTTGCCAAGCCGGAAGAGCTTTGCGAGCCCGGAGTTGCTCCCGCAGCTGTGAGTATATTCGTTCCATTAACTGTAACAGTTAAATTTGTTGGATTTACGTTGGCGGTATTGGTGAAAGTAAAGTTATCGCTAGCCGCTTTGGCTCCCGGAGCTGTTTTACCTGCAGTCGGGGCTGCTAAAGTATAGCCAATGGCTGAAGTCGTCTCCGCGACGGCAATTGAGCTGATGTCATGAGTCGTATCTTGCGTATTGGCCGTAATAGTAACAACACCGTTACTTGGATTTGTAATGGTGTAACCAGTTAACGCAGAATGGCTTGCTACCCAAGTGGCCAATCCATTGGCAGTTTGTGCGCCGGGAGTTGAACTGGTGAGTATAGTCGCCCCCCCGTTGACGGTAAAACTTAAGCCTGCGGTGCTCGCGTTACTTCCGTTGGTAAAAGTAATTGATCTTGACGCATACACCCCTGGTGTAACTGGTACAGCGGTAATGCCGGGAGTTGCCGCACCTAGAGTAACATCGCTTGCCGCGGTTTCTGAGGAAGAAACCGTCACTGAGGAGATGTTATAAGCAGGGCCGTTTGCATTCGCGGTAATAGTAACAACGCTACTCCCTGCTGTATTTGAAATCGTAAATCCGGTTAGGGTGGAATGGCTTGCAACCCAAGCCGCTAATTGGGATGAAGTCATTGCACTTCCGGGTGAAGTTGCCGTCATGATGTTCGTGGCTGTACCGCCATTCACCGATACCATGATGGTTACACCGGTAGGGTTGATCGCGACGCTGTTGGTAAAAGTGATCGTCTGTGATGCTTGAACTGCGGCAACCCCTGTCACCGGAGTGATGCTTGTTCCCGAAAGGACGACCATGGTTTGACCATTGTATGACGACCCGGACGGCGCGGTTAATGTCACGGTGCTACCTTGTACGGTTGCGGTGTAGACTTCACCGGTAACGGCGTTTTTGATCGCGGTGGCGTTGGTAGAGGTCTGTGAACCATCACCAAAACTCATTGCAGGCACCACGGTCGAGCCACCAATGGTGATGCCGCCAAGAGAGGCTGGGACACCGGCAGTTTGAGAGCCTACAGTAATGGTTGCTTTAGCTTGAGCTGATGCGGTGACCGCGCCGAAATAAATATCTTCATCGAAGTGACCGCCTGTCACGCCCGTACCGGTGACTGGCGTAACGGGGATCGTCACATCCGGATTGGTATTGAACAGCGTGGTAAATAAATTGGCCAGTTTTACAAGTACCGGCTGTGATTGCACGCCGCGCCCGACCCATTTACCAACCTCGATGCCATCAACGTTCGGCGTCAAGATGGGCGTATTCACCGGTGTGTTCGCCGTATTTTCTGCGGCGGTATAATGTATACGGTCTGCCGCAGTAATGGAGCCGTCTCCATTCAAGTCCATGAACGGATCGACACTGCCACCCGTTACGGCATCCAGCGCCATTTGCCAGTTTTCACCCCAAACATACGTGGTGGTGGTGGGTACCAAATAACTGATCGTCGGGTTGTAGGTACTGAAATAATAGCGTCCGCTTGAAATAAAACTGCCATCGCCCACGACTCTCTCACCGCCAATCGGAAAAGCAATTTTCCAGCCTTTATCTCCTCCCGCAGCCCAATTTGGAGCAGAAGCCGATACCCTGCGCACGCGTGTCACGGTGCTGCTGGTCGTTGAACACGGTAATGCAGTCGGTGCCGAGGCAGCATCGTAGCAACGCTCGGTCAATGTCGGATTAACCAGGGTGGTATTGGTGGAGGGCGCACCATCCCAGATGCCGTAAGCGTAAAAGGTCGAGGTATCGCCCAAATCTCCTGTTGGAGAGCTCCCCGTTATAGGCTGAGTACCCGCAAAAATACTGCCCGTGGCAAAGTCAATCACATTACCCGTACCTGCAGGGTGTGGAAGCGCTGCCGGCGTCGCAGTGATGGGCTGTTTCGGATTCGTTACATATACCACGCTGGCGGTAAAATTCACCAGGTCAAATTTCCACAAGGTGCCATTCAAGTCGCCCGCATACGCGGTGTCATCATAACCACGAGCCAGGGAGTCGAAGGCCAGCAAATTCATGAGTCCATTCGGACTGGCTGCCGTGCCTTGAGTGACCGTTGTAGCTGCAGAACTGGGAGAATTGGTAGGGTTGGAAGAAGTGTTGTCAGCTTTGATCGCGGCGACCAAGGATCCGTCGTCTGCCTTGATGACATACAAATAAGCCTGATAATCCCCCCCGCTGTTATAGCCATTGCCCACCAGAATAACGCGCTCGGTACTACTACCATTTTTGATATTTTTGAATATCGGGGCACTCAGGGTGTAGCCCAGATTGGCATAAGCAGTGGTTGCAGTTGTGGCGGAATTATACTTCACACTGGTCGGCGTAATTTCCCAAATCACTTTGTTTGCCGCATCCTGATCACTTGCTGCAGTCAAACCGGCAGTTCCGTCAATGTTCAGGGCATACAGGCCTTTACCACCCGCCCCCAAAGCGCCCACTAATATTCGTTGACCGTTTGGACTTTGAGTTGTAGTTGTATTGGTGTAACCCACCGCAATCTGTCCGTCTACATAATAGTCGTGTACATACGGGTTTGCTGCCAATCCATTCATTTTAGAAAGCAGCATTGAAGGCACGTAAGCCCAGCTCTCGGTACCCGCATTCACATCGATGGCATGCAGCATACCGTCGTTGGCACCCACAAAAACAGTCGGGTTGATGGCATCTGCCAAATAATAGGGCCGGCAGTGAACGATATCTCCGAGCGAAGTGGGTAGCGTGGTGACTCCGCCCGGCATTAATCTTTGACGCAGTGCGGTCAACCCTTCATTACTGTGATCGCCACGCAAAAAATTGACGATCTGTGTGCTGGTGTAGTTTGTGGACTGAATAGTGGCTGCCAGCGCCGTATTTTGAGCAGTTGACAAATTGGCTGAGAGAAATGGAACTTTGCTGCCAGTATCCGTCATGGTACCGATAAACCGACCCCCAACATTGAAAACTCCCTGAGGGTTCACTTGCGCCTCAAGATTGGGGGCAAACCCACCCGACCAGCGCTCGCCGGCAGTATTGACTATACCTGCTGCATTGATCGGGTAATCATAAATATTACCGCTCCAGAATTCTTTTTCAAAATCCGAACGGAAAAGTGATTCGTTGCCGCTGGTCAACGTGGCGTTCGAAACTACTTCTTGCGCTGTCACCCCGGTTGGCATCGTGTTCGGATTAAATGAAGCGGTAACACCTGAAAGTGCGACTGCGACTCGAATACAGATCACCATCATTGTGAGCAAGCCAACAGCAGATAGCCATTGGGCCGGTTGTACTTTTTTGAGTATTCGGATGAGCATGATGTACTCCTATTTGAGTGCTACGGAATAATAAGTTTGCACGATTTTACTGGCACCGCGCGCACTGGTGCCCATCGCTGTCACTATGAAGGTATTCACACAATCGTAATTATGTGAATTGTTGGGAGCGGTACAGTCAAGCCCCAATCCCGCATAAGGTGAGGCATCGGTTGATACGTACATAATTTCATAACCGGTAGCCTGCCATGCTGTATTAGTAAGCGGGTCGTACGAAGTGGGTACTGCAGGGATTGTCACCGGATATGAACTGGCTACTGCGCTATTGGCCAAAATCTGTTCTGCAGTGCTTGCCATGATTTCGGCATTATTCAAAGCGACGTTCTCAAATTGCAAATTACCCGTCAACTTGGCCTGAGTGTCCGAAGTGCTCATGGCGGTAACACCGAGTAACATCACCAAGATCAAAATTATCAGCGTCACTATCAGGGTTGAACCTGATTGTTTGCTGAGAAATCTATGAGTGCGTGTGGATTGCATGATGCCCTCTGTCAATTTCGGAAATTACGCAGTTGCACAACCGAGGTAAAAACCTGGCGGCGAAAATTGTCGCTCATCGGTCCATAAACGATATTACCCATCGTATAGGTGCCGGTATCGGTAAACCCTATTTCAGCTTTTGAATTTCTCGCCAGTAACCAGATACGTACTGAGCTGATCTTGTCCCAAGGTGTTGAGGCAGTCGCAACTACATCATTGTCACCACTTGCGTTTACACTCCCTGCATCAAAAAATTGTGTCGTACCATCGGAATTACTCATGCCGAATTGCACTTGAAAATGTTCAATGCCGGTTACGACCAATTCAGGTCGCATACACGGCGCAGCCCACGAACTATTATAAAGATGGCAAATCGCTGTTGATGGTTCCAGAGACGCACGATATAACGCAGGCACTTGCGGACTCTCAGTAGCCAAGCCGGTCGTGGCTATCGAATTGGTAAATGGACTAATGTAATAAACGTATTCTTTAAGCTCAAAGTTATTTGTGCCGTTTACATCAGCAGGCAATGTACTTTGATACAAGCTGGCACCTACATAATTACTGCGCAGATAGATTGTGTTAGCAACAGCACTGGCTGCCAAAGTAGGCGTTGACGCCGCGCTACGAGTAACCAGCACATCACCGCGCAAGTAGGATGCAGACGGAATACAATTGGCAGTGAACGGATTGGCGTCGTCTTTACCCCAAACTGCCTGGCGGATATTCTTCACAAAGAAACCCCCGGCACCGCCCGTTGGCAAGCATTCTTGTGTCACTGCCGGATTGATCCAGCCAACAGATTCTGGTGCCTGCGGGGTGTAACCGCGATAGCCCGCTTCACGCAAAACACCTTTAAGATGATCCAGTGCATAGCGACCGTTGCCTTGTAATTCCGCTGTGCGGTCATTTGTTTTGGTGCTCCCTGAAGTACTGATGAGCAGACCAATCAAACCGGAAACGATAAACAACCCGATCGTTACGGAGATCATCATTTCTATCAAGCTGAAACCGGACATCCTTGCCAGGATTGTTTGCGATGAGGACAAGTGATTGTGTGTTAATTTTTTCATGGCATCAATTGCTTAATGTGCGCGTTGAGGTGTAGCTATTTGTAATGGTTCCCGTTGCGACAGAATCCACATCACTGCGATCCTTCCAATTAATCTGGATGGTATAGGTAATGGGATTGGCTACGGCAGCGGTAGTAATTGACCAACTCGCTTGCGGCAAAAATGTGCTCACCGTCGTTCCCCATTCATACAGATCCCAGGCGGCCATTTCCGATGAGGAACAAACTGTTTGGTCGCATAATTTGGCGGATGCCGAAGGAGTCACATTCGTTACCGTCAGCGAATAGTTGCCGGCAACAGCACCCGCTTTGTTGGCTTCCATTCTTTCAGCAATATCCGAAGCCAGAAAAATAGCTTGAGTACGAGTTTGACTACCTTTATTCAAACGCAGCACATTAAGCTGTATTCCTGCGGCACCCAACATCGCGATGGCGATGATGACCAGCGAAATCAAAATTTCCAGCATGGAAAAGCCGGCTTGCCGGTTTCGATGCGATTGTGGTTTTAAAAAATAGCGCATTTGATTGTCTCTAAGGTGACTTGGTAATATTACCCGTGGCAGCAATGTTGGCCGCCAGTGGTGATGCCCCGGACCATGCTCCGTTAACCACAAGTTGGAACGTGGTTCCCGCAGATCCTTGTGTTCCATTAGGATTGAACTGAATTACCGGACCGGCGGCTGCCCCGATTGAAGTCAGCGTTAGATTTGAACTTATCGGGGGACGCACAGCAATCACGATGGGGTTTTGCGTATCAGTCGTCGTGGTAGAGGTATCGCACGCGCCGAGTTCGGCATCATCATGGCAAATCAGCCAGCCGTTCGCCCAGTTGGTACCGGTACCACAAGTGGTATCGTTCAAGCGAACACACATCAATACTCTACGATTGCGCTTGATCGCCTCACCGCGAGCGCGATTCAAATCACCGGCAAGCAGCGACATGGCAGAGGTCTGCTTCATCTTATTGATCATACCGCTCAACGAAGGGGCTGCAGTAGCGGCCAACACACCGGCGATGGTTATAACGACCATCAGTTCAATCAAAGTCACACCGGTCTGTTTCTTGGATTGCATACCACCTCCATCAAAGTTGGAGGTACTATATTGAACAGCTACAAGCCATGTAAAGGATGAACCGATATTCGGGAGGGATGTTAGAACAAGCGGTGATTTTTACTATAAATGCTTTGAAAAACAGTACAAAGGTCCTATATTTCCCGCAAGAACTCAATCTGAAAATATCTGCTTTGCGCTCTGCCTAACGGGCATGGTAATTGTGCCACTCCGAAAAATGAAACTCGCTATGCCCGTTTCCCCCTCCCCAACCCTCTCCTGAAAGGAGAGGGGGCGAACGAATCGCTACGCGAGTTTCACGTTAACGTGCTTGAGTCAATGTCTTTGGTAAAGGGAAAACGACATTCTCCAAAATGCCTTCTGCTTCGCTAACACGTTCAATACCCAATTCCCGCAATCGTGCTACCACGTTTTGTACCAGAACTTCTGGCGCTGAAGCACCCGCAGTGACGCCTACATTCATCTTGCCTTGTAACCATTCGACTTTTAATTCGCTGGCGTTGTCGACCAAATATGCGGGCACGTTGAGATTGTCAGCCACTTCGCGCAGGCGATTCGAATTGGAACTATTAGGCGAACCGACAACGATCACCAGATCACATTTTTGAGCAAGAAGCTTGACCGCATCCTGACGATTTTGTGTTGCGTAACAGATATCATCTTTCTTCGGCCCTGAGATAAGCGGAAAACGTGCCCTGAGTGCTGTGATGATGCTGCTGGCATCGTCAACAGATAAGGTTGTCTGCGTCACAAAGGCAAGGCGGCTTTCATCAGTCACTTTAAGCTTCAGTACGTCTGCTGGAGACTCTACCAGATACATGCCGCCGTTACTCTGACCGATCGTGCCTTCGACTTCAGGATGACCAGCGTGACCGATCATGATTATTTCCTTGCCTTGTTGCCGCAAACGCGAGACTTCGAGATGTACCTTGGTGACCAACGGGCAGGTGGCATCAAACACGGTAAGTCCGCGCGCTTCAGCATCACGTCGAACTGATTGCGGGACACCGTGGGCACTAAAAATGAGGATACTTTTCGGCGGCACGTCAGACAGTTCTTCGATAAAGATGGCGCCTTTTGCGCGTAATCCTTCGACTACAAATTTGTTATGCACCACTTCATGGCGCACATAAATTGGAGCACCATGCAGCTCTAAGGCACGTTCTACAATCTCGATGGCGCGATCAACGCCGGCACAAAAGCCGCGAGGATTAGCAAGTACGAGTTTCATAATTGTTTCTCCGGTTTTTTTCTGAAGCTGTCCCACAGTAAAAGTGCTGCACCAATATTGATCGCACTATCCGCCACGTTGAAAGCAGCGAAGTGACTTTCATTCCAATGAAAATCCAGAAAGTCCACCACGTAGCCGTAAAAAATGCGGTCAATCAGATTTCCGATCGCGCCGCCAAGAATTAATACCAGTGCGAGACAAAATAATGGTTGCTGTTGCTGTTTGCGAATCAGCAAAATGATCCAGACTGAAGCAATGGCCGCGATGCTGCTAAACAGCCAGCGTTGCCAACCGCCCGCATCACTCAACATGCTGAATGATGCACCCGTGTTGTGCCACAACACCAAATTGAAAAAGGCGGTAACCGGATAACTTTCTCCGTAAGCAAAATGACTGCTGATCCAAAGTTTAACGACCTGATCGAGGGCTATTACCAAAGTACTTGCACCCAACCACTTCATTAACATTGAATTGCCTGCTGAAGATGAGGTACCAAAACCGTTAAGCATATCGACGTTCTTCACCTGCGCCATACAGATTGCTGACGCAACGACCGCACAACGTAGGATGAGCGACATCGCTGCCTACCTCCTCACGGTAATGCCAGCAACGGTCACACTTGGCGTGGAAACTTGGAGTGACCTTGATTTCCATCTCACCGGATTCGAGCAGATGCACATTTGCCCGAGAAGTAATGAATATAAATCTCAGGTCGTTTTTCAGACTGGACAATAAATCGAAAGTCTCTTTATTAGCGTAGACATCCACTTCGGCTTGCAACGCTGAGCCGATGGCACCTGCCGCGCGTTGGTCTTCGAGTTTTTTGTTCACTTGTTCGCGCACATCACGAATAGTTCTCCAATTGATAATATCTTGTTCTCCTAAAGCTGATTCAGGCAACTTATACCATTGCTCTTCAAACACGCTTGTCACCTCATTCCCACTTAATACCGCCCAGACTTCTTCACCGGTAAACGAAAGCACCGGTGACATCAAGCGCACCAGACTATGAGCAATTTGATACAGCGCATTCTGGGCTGAGCGGCGCGCATGAGAATCTCCGCCTGCGGTGTAGAGTCGATCTTTTAGAATATCCAGATAAAAACCACCCAGTGTTTCCGAACAGAAAGCCTGCAGTTTTTGCGCGATCAGATGAAACTCATAACGTTCGTAATCGGCTGTCACTTCTTCTTGCAGCTGCTGAGTTAAAGCTAAAGCATAGCGGTCGATCTCCAACCATTGATCAACTGGTAACGCATGTTTTGCATGCTCATAATCGGCGATATTGGCCAACAAAAAACGCAAGGTGTTGCGAATGCGGCGATAGCCTTCCACCACGCGTTTTAAAATTTCATCGGAGATTGTGAGTTCTCCTGAATAGTCTGTCGAAGCTACCCAAAGGCGCAAAATGTCTGCACCGAGCGTGTCCAGAATCTTTTGTGGAGCGATGACGTTGCCTTTGGATTTGGACATCTTGTGCCCCTGCCCGTCTACCACAAAACCATGTGTGAGCAATGCGTCGTAAGGCGCACGGCCACTGATGGCACAGGAAGTTAGCAAGGATGACTGGAACCAGCCTCGATGCTGGTCTGAACCTTCCAGATACAAATCTGCAGGAAATTTTAATTCTTCGCGTAATGCCAATACTGCAGCATGCGTGGCTCCGGAGTCAAACCACACGTCTAGCGTATCGGAAAGTTTACGGTAATGTACTGCATCTGCACCAAGCAATTCTTGCACATCTAAAGAAAACCAGGCTTCAATGCCCTGCTGCTCAATTCGCTTAGCGACTTGCTCCAAAAGTTCTTTCGTGCGCGGATGCAGCGCTATCGTTTCTTTGTGTACAAAGAAAGGCATGGGCACACCCCAATTGCGCTGACGTGAAACGCACCAATCGGGACGGTTTCTTATCATTGCTTCGAGACGAGCTTGTCCCCAGGCGGGGAAGAATTTTGTTTCAGCGACAGCCGTATTTGCAAGTTCCCTTAATGTCGCTCCCTCTCCCATCGGGGGATAACCAGCGACTTGGCTGGCGCTTTTGCCAGCCTTAGTCA
>CAIRAO010000426.1 GCA_903876625.1 uncultured Gallionellaceae bacterium
GCCTTGAATGAATCGTTTCATGTGCGCACTCTCACAATTACTCGATACTTCCAGTAACGTTTCACTTGGCGTTAAGTGTACAATTTATGCTACGTTTTTACACAGTCTGGGCCAGTTTGACACATTCCGATATTTTACCCGCGAAGGTCTCTTGTAAGGCAGATAGCAGCCCTTGAGTCTCATCCATATAAGAAGTTGGTTACTTTTCGTCTATTCCCGATTCAAGTCAACCCGCCTTAATGCTGAGTTATTGAGGTAACACTATATCGGACACAGCAAATCTATTCTGATCTCGCCGGAGCAATTATTTCGCGATTCCCGTTGTGTTGCATCGCGCTCACAATACCCGCTTTCTCCATTTGCTCGATCAGTCTCGCAGCGCGGTTGTAGCCAATGCGCAGGTCGCGTTGCACAAAGGAGATAGAAGCACGGCGTGATTTAAGCACGATCGCTACAGCTTGATCATAAAGAGGATCGGCCTCTGCATCGGCAACCCCACCCTCTAATTCACCGCCTTCACCCTGCTCTTCCATCGAGGTCAACACACCTTCAATATAGTTCGGCTCTCCTTGGGATTTCAGATATTCTATAACTCGATGCACTTCCTGATCGGACACAAAAGCACCATGCACGCGTTGCGGATATCCCGTACCCGGTGGAAGATAGAGCATGTCACCTTGACCAAGTAATGCTTCCGCACCCATCTGGTCCAGAATTGTGCGCGAATCTATTTTGCTCGACACCTGAAAAGCCACACGCGTCGGCACGTTAGCCTTGATAAGTCCGGTAATCACGTCCACCGATGGGCGTTGCGTTGCCAATACCAAATGAATGCCTGAGGCACGTGCTTTCTGCGCAAGACGAGCAATGAGTTCTTCTACTTTTTTACCTACCACCATCATTAAATCAGCCAACTCATCGATGAACACCACGATGAAAGGCAATTCATCAAGTGCTTCAGGATTCTCCGGTGTCAATGTAAACGGATTAGTTAGCGGTTTGCCTGCCTTCACCGCCTCGCGCACTTTTTGGTTGTATCCGGCCATATTGCGTACGCCCAAAGCTGACATCAGCTTGTAGCGTTTATCCATTTCCTGCACGCACCAGTTCAACCCTGAAGCAGCTTGACGCATATCGGTGACGACTGGTGCAAGCAAATGTGGAATTCCCTCATATACTGAAAGCTCGAGCATCTTCGGATCGATCAGCAACATACGTACTTGCTGCGGCGCAGCCTTATACAGAATACTCAGTATCATGGCATTGATGCCGACCGATTTTCCCGAACCGGTCGTTCCAGCCACCAGCACGTGCGGCATCTTTGCCAGATCAGCAACAACAGGTTTGCCGGCTATGTCCTTACCCATGGCCATCGTCAGCACCGAACCCATATCAGCATAAATTTGTGAGCCCAAAATTTCTGACAAATGTACCATTTGCCGCTTAGGATTCGGCAACTCCAATGCCATATAACTCTTACCGGGAATGGTTTCGACCAAACGAATACTGACTACTGACAATGCACGCGCCAGATCGCGTACCAGATTGGTTATCTGGCTGCCCTTAACACCAACTGCAGGCTCGATTTCGTAACGAGTAATGACAGGTCCCGGATACGCGGCAACTACTTTCACTTCGACACCAAAATCATTGAGCTTGCGTTCAATCAAGCGCGAAGTGTATTCCAGCGTTTCAGAAGAAAGTACTTCGACTTCGTGCTTTGCCTGATCCAATAAATGCAGAGGGGGAAGATTTGAATCTTGCATATCCTCAAACAGAGAAACCTGTTTTTCTTTTGCTACACGGGTAGATTGCTGCACTTCCACCACCGGCATTTCGATGCGAATGGGCTGGTGGTCTACTACGCGCTTCTTTTCTTCTTCAACAATCGCAATACGTTCGCTGACTGCTTGTTCACCGATTCGTTTGTCCTGGCGTGTCCGCCAGGTATTTCGCGCCCATAGAAAGCCTGTTTCCAAGACTTCACCCAAGCGATCAACGAGTCTCAGCCATGACAAGCCGGTAAACAAACTAAAGCTGACCGCAATCAAAACCAGCAGAAACAATGTCGCACCGGTGTACCCGAGCATACGAGCAAGAATGTTTCCCAAAATCGCACCGATCATGCCCCCGGGAGCCAAGGGCATCGCCACTTTCCACGTATATAGTCGCATTGACTCCAATGCACTACTGGCAAGAAGCAAAAAGACAAAACCCAGAACGACTGCCCACAAAGCGCGCTCTGAAAACATGCTATCTGCACTAATTTTGCGGTAACTGGCCCACACGCGCTGCAACATCAGTACTACCCACCACCAGGCAGAAAATCCAAAGACATACAGCAGAAGATCAGCCAACCATGCGCCAACCACTCCGCCCGGATTATGCGTTGTAGCAGCATTGCTGACACTGTGTGACCATGCAGCATCTGCGCGGTCATAGCCAAAAAGAACAAGGATAAGGTAAAGGGCAGCGGCTACCAGCAAAAGCCAGCGTGATTCGCGTAGCAATACACGCAATTTTTCGGAAAGGGGTGACAAATTATTGGTTGCTATTTGACTCATTGACATCAGATCTTTCCACGGGGAGGAAACCCAATCGCCTTGCCGCGCTCACCGCTTCCAAACGGGAACTAACGCGTAATGCCTGATAAACAGCAGCCGTGTGAATTTTCACTGTTCCTTCTGCCAGATTCATCCTTTCGGATATTTCTTTATTCGACATGCCTTCTGCAAGCAACTCAAGGGTTTGCATCTGCCGAGTAGTCAGCCAGTTTTTACTGTTACGCACAACACGTTTGTCTGCACTTCCCTGATCAAGATTGGTCATTGCTTGATGCAACAACTGGGGTGGCAAATAGACACCTCCATCCAGAACCATACGCAGAGCCCCAAGCATGATCTTGCTGGAAGACAACTTGGAAATAAAGCCCATCGCTCCATATTCCATTACCCTTTCGATATCTTCGCGCTGATCAGACCCGGACACCACGACCAAAGGAATGCCGGGATTGCATTGGTGAAATATCTGTACGGATTTTACGCCGTCGCTTCCGGGCATATGCAAATCCAACAAAGCAAGATCAATGTTGGGATCGTTTGCCGCCTGTCTCATTCCATCATCAAAATTGCCCGAGTCAACTACCTCAACTTCGTCGGCGAGTTGTTGCAATACATAACGCATACCATCACGAAATAGCACATGGTCATCAACCATCAATACTTTTATTTTCATGCAACCCCCTTGTATTAATTGCAATCATACCATTCTCAACGCACAGCTCAACTAGCAACATGTTTGAAAAATAAGCGGCAAATTGCAATCGCACACCAAGCAAGAAAGAACCAAGGCAGTTTATTCTGCCTGATCAATCTGCTCGTCCTTCCTCAGCAAACCAATGTCCAACATTCCTGCTACAGAACGCGGGTCAATATTCGGCTGGAAAGGAATGGTCCCGATCAGTGGTGCCTCTAAGCGCTCTCGTAACGATTCTATATTTTCATTGAGTGCCAACATATTTTGTTCAATGACATTGGCAACCCATCCTGCACATTCTAATCCGCAATCGTCGATCACTCGCATGGTCAGCAACGCATGATTGATGCAGCCCAAACGTATCCCGACAACAACTATGATCGGAAGATTCAATTCTTTCGCCAAATCCGCGCTATCCTGCATTTCATTTAGCGGAACCAACAAACCGCCCGCACCTTCTACAATCACTTCTTCAGCCAAACTTGCCAACTCCCCATAGGAGACAAGGATTCGCTTCAAATCAATACGCACGCCGGATTGTCGCGCTGCGATATGGGGTGCGACTGAAGGGACGAAACAATAGGGGTTAACCTGCCCATAGGTTGTTTGCACATTACTCGCTGCCCGCAATTTTTTTGCATCATCATTGTGATCGTAGTCATCGCAACCTGAAGCTACCGGTTTAAAACCGACCACGCGTTTATCGTGAGCCGCAAAAGCATGCATCAACGCACAACTGACCAGCGTTTTTCCGACGCCAGTGTCGGTACCGGTGACGAAAAAACTCATCGCTTGAAATCCGTTCTGATAATCGAACGGCCATCCAGCGTTTTATTCGTCGCTGGCTTCCAGGTATGCCCGTAAATGATCTCGAAGGTCGCGGGTAATTTACCGTTGCACCGCAATGTTTCATAGTTTTCGGTTACACGCTGCCAAGTGGCCTTACCCATCATTCCGGTGGCTCGTCCGGCAGTTGCATTATGGGCACCGATTCTTTTCAAATCTTGCATGACCGCCCGCACATCGTCATAGGTCAGCGTGATCTTTTCCATTTCCATTACAGGATCGGCAAACCCGGCTTCCATTAACATATCGCCGATGTCATGCAAATCTGCAAAGCGGCTCAGGTGATTGAATCCATCCACCTCGCTAAAGGCGACACGCAACTCTTTAAGGGTATCAACGCCGAAACTGGAAAAAATTAGCAGGCCGTCAGTTTTTAACACGCGCTTCATCTCAACGAATGTGGCCGGCAAATCATTGCACCATTGCAGTGCAAGATTAGACCACACCATGTCCACACTGTTTGACGTAATGGGTAATGCCTCTACATCAGCACACAAAAAACTTTCGCGTTTTCCTGCAAATATCTTCTGCCACCAGCTCGATGTGCCGCGTGCCACTTGCAACATTCCGATCGCAATATCGAGTGCCGTGATATCCGCCTTAGGATACCTCTCACCCAACTGTCGAGTGCCCCAACCCGTTCCGCTGCCCACATCAATTATTCGCGATGGCTGCAGTTTGACATACCCCAGCCTTTCCAACATGCGAGTGCACACTTCGCGCTGCAAAACCGCAGCAGCATCGTAGTCCTGTGCGGCACGGCTAAAAGCGCGGCGAACTTGTTTCTTGTCAATTTTAAATTCATTCATGCAGAAAACGCTTTACGTGTTTGACAAATTCATCCGGATGCGACATAAACGGCGCATGTGCCGCACCTTTGATTTCTACCAAATTAGCTGATGGAATAGCCTGGGCCAAATAGTGCGACGCTTGCGGGGTTGTCAGTTTATCTCGTTCACCTGCGATAACCAAAGTTGGCTGCGTAATATCTTCTAATTCATCGCGCAAATCCAGATCGCGCAAAATATTCAATCCGTCGCGCAAAGCACTGATGTCCGGTTCGCCGCGGCTGAATATACTTTCGCGCAACATTAGCAACAATTCTTTTTCATTCTCGCTCCCCCTTAATTGTAGCGTGATAAACCGGCGCAATGTGGTCACGAGGTTTTGCTCTAATTCTGATGCGAATTTTTCCAGAATGTTTTTTTTCATACCGAACGGCCAGTTTTCGAGCTCTACAAAACACGGTGTACTTGCTATCAATATCAGACGCTTCACCTTATGAGGTTCTTGAGTTGCCCATCGCATGGCAATTTGTCCGCCCAGCGACCAACCGCACACGGTAATGGATTCTGTAATACAGGCTGACAACTCACCCACGATTGTATCCATTGCACTTGCCCGTTTTTCGACTACTTCCATCTCAGTCTTACTAAACCCATATCCTGGCAGATCAACGCTTAGTACTCGAAAATTTGCCGACAGTTTCTGCGCAACATCATTCCATACCCCGCCGTGCATTCCCCAACCGTGAATCAACAATAGAGGCGCGCCACTACCTACACTTTCAACATGCATGACAATTTGCCATGCACGTTTCCCCCACCCCAACCCTCCCCCTTGGGGAGAGGGGACAACCGTATCGCGCCGCGAATTCAAAAATACTGTGCAAGTTCACGCAATGCACCCATAAGAACATCCACATCCGCTTCGCTATGCGCCGCTGATAAAGTGATACGCAATCGGGCCGTACTTTGTGGCACAGTGGGCGGGCGAATCGCCGCAACCCAGACACCCAGTTCGCGTAATCCTTCGCTCAATCTCAATGTTTTCAAATTGTCACCGATCAACAGGGGTTGAATAGCCGTATCCGATGACATCAATTGCCAGGGCAATTCAGAGAGTCCGTTTCTCAATTTCATAATCAACCGGTGCAAGTGCACACGCAAGCTGTCACCCTGCTCAATCAATTGCAAACTTTGCAATAACGAAACAGATAATGCGGGAGGCGTTGCAGTTGTATAGACATAACTGTTAGCATGGTTAACGAGAGTGTCGATAACCGCCAGCTCCGCCGCCACAAAAGCACCCGATACACCGGCTGCTTTGCCCAATGTAGCCATGTAAACGATGCGCTTGGAATCAATACCGAAATGCGACAGAGAACCTCGCCCTTGTTCACCCAACACCCCAAATCCGTGAGCATCATCCACGTACAACCATGCATCATGCTGTTCACATAACGCAAGTAGTTCTCGCAACGGTGCGATGTCGCCATCCATACTGAATACCGCATCAGTGATGACCAGTTTTCTGCCGCTTTGCGTTTGCCCCAGCATAGATGACAGTTGCTCCAAGTCACCATGCCGATAGCGTTTTACATTCGCAAGTGATAACTGCATTGCATCATTGAGTGAGGCGTGATTTAGCTTATCGGCAAATACAGTATCTCCCTTGCGGACCAAGGCTTGTACCACACCAATATTCGCCATGTAACCAGTCGAAAATAACAATGCTGCGGGCCTGCCTATAAAGCTTGCAAGTCGTTGTTCGAGTTGATGGTGTGAATCAAAATGCCCGCTTACCAGATGCGCCGCACCCGCGCCAACACCCCATTGTTGAGCACCCTGCTGCATTGCGGCTATAAGTTTCGGGTGATTGGCCAGACCAAGGTAATCGTTACTGCAAAAGGCGATATACGACTTGCCATTCACGACGATGTGAGGCGACTGTGGACTCGACAGCATGCGTCGAGTTCGAAATAACCCCAATGCGGCACGCTCGTTCAATGCATTTTGCAATTCAGAGAAAGGCATTTTTTGTCAAAGAGATTACAGAAAAATACCCTCTCAAATTTGAATTTTCGTAGAGTATTTTCGCTTGCCGTGATTAATGTTTATCCGAAAAAGGGTACATTCCCAGCTTGTCAATCAATGCGCGATCCCTTTCGACTTCTGGATTGCCTGTGGTCAATAGCTGTTCGCCGTAAAAAATGGAATTGGCTCCGGCCAGGAAACAAAGAGCTTGTATCGCATCACTCATTTGTTGTCGACCTGCAGAAAGCCTGACGCGCGCCTTCGGCATAGTGACGCGGGCGACCGCAATAGTACGCACGAAATCGAACGGATCAAGATCTTCGGTTTCTGCCAACGGTGTTCCTTCGACTTTTACCAGGTTATTGATCGGTACACTTTCAGGGTAGGGATCCATATTCGCCAGTTGTGCTATCAGTTCGGCGCGCTGGGTAAGATTTTCTCCCATTCCCACAATTCCGCCGCTGCAAATGTGCATACCGGCATTGCGCACACGTTCCAGCGTGTCGAGGCGATCCTGATAATCGCGTGTGCTGATGATGTCACCGTAAAATTCCGGTGAGGTATCCAGGTTATGGTTGTAGTAATCCAGTCCGGCATCGCTCAACTGCTTAGTCTGCGCATCGTTCAGCATCCCCAGCGTGGCGCAAGTTTCCATGCCTAATCCGCGCACTGCTTTAACCATTTCAACGACTGTCACCATATCTTCCGCAGAAGGCTCGCGCCATGCCGCCCCCATGCAAAAGCGATCAGCGCCTGCTTGTTGTGCAACTTTGGCTGCTTTTACTACTTCGCTTACATCAAGCATTTTTTTGTTTTCTACACCTGTAGAATGATAAGCAGATTGTGGACAGTAGCCGCAATCTTCTGAGCAACCCCCTGTTTTAATGGATAATAAAGTTGAAAGTTGCACCTCGTTAGGATCGAAATGCTCTCGATGCTTCTGTTGGGCGCGAAACAACAAATCGGCAAATGGAAGTCTAAATAAGTTCTCGATTTCGGCAACAGACCAACGTTGGTCTTCCGTTTTAACTTCGGGAGCTTGACGATAAATCTTTACGGCTTGAGTTTGCATGGCAGAATGGATGTATTAGCAACCGCTATCTTCAATTAATACGGAACGCCTGTCAATTTTCATGAGTAAAAAATTTAACAGCGGCTTAAATATTAAGCACCTCATGCCTGAGCAACCTTGCGTTTTATGTGGCGCATTCAGCAACGACGGAGTTTGGTGTCGATCTTGCGATGCAGATCTGCCGCGCTTGGGAAACGCGCATTGTCCGGTTTGCGGTTTGCCGAGTCACAATAGCGAGATCTGTGGCCAATGCCTAAAATATACACCCAGCTTTGATGCGACCCTGTCAACTTTCGCTTATGCATTTCCAATCGACAAACTCGTGCAAGCAATTAAATTTTCCGGACGCCTCGCACTGGTCAACCAACTAGCCGATGCGCTTGCATTGTGTATCGTCAACCGTCCCGATTTCATCGTTTCTATGCCGCTTCATCCAATACGTTTACGTGAGCGCGGCTTTAATCAGTCCCAGCTGCTAGCTCAGCGTCTTGCCAAAACGCTTGGGGTTTCATTGTTGACAGACGTTTGTAAGCGTACTCGAAATACCACTCCGCAATCTTCGCTTCCGTGGCAAGAGCGTGGTAAACATATGCGCGGAGCTTTTACTTGCTCGGCTGACCTTACCGGCAAACACATCGCTATAGTTGATGATGTGATGACAACCGGGACGACAATAGGGGAACTGGCTCACACACTTCGCATCAAAGGG
This sequence comes from uncultured Gallionellaceae bacterium, assembly GCA_903876625.1. Lineage (GTDB taxonomy): Bacteria > Pseudomonadota > Gammaproteobacteria > Burkholderiales > Gallionellaceae > PALSA-1006. The sequence goes on from CAIRAO010000426.1 coordinate 8,699, forward strand.
GCACTAAAAGTGAGCGCTTGGGTATTGGCCAGAACTTTGCCGCACTAGCGTCTTGCTCAGTCATTCCTTGGGCTTAATTTCCTTTATCTTTTGATTCAAAAACGCATCTAAATCCGGGCTCAAACTATGAGTGGCAAGCGCACGTTTATAGGCGTCCAGCGCCTCTTCTTTGCGCAGTTCCGCTTGCAACGAAATACCCAACCCCATCAACCACAAACCTGAAGTTGGTGAAATTTCTAAAGCATTTTTATAAAAGGTGACAGCTTCTTTGTGACGATCTTGTCTTTGTAACAGCGCTGCCATGAATGCCTGATATTCAGCTAAACGAGTTGCATAGGGTAAAGATCGTTCCATTGTTTCAATTGCTAACGATACCGCATTACGCTCTACCTGCAAACGCGCTAAAAGCATTGCAAGATGAGTTTGCTTATTGTCCTTACTGAGCGCCTCTTGCAGCACTTCTTCAGCCTCGGCAAAACGTTTACTCTCCTGCAAAACTGAAACAAGCGCTTCGCGTGCCAAGACATGAGCCGGGTCAAGACTCAATGCCAATTTGTAACCAGTTACTGCTTCATTCAATTTACCCTGCTGTGCAAGCAAATAGGCATGACGAAATTCATTTTCTGCTTGCTGTTGCTGACTTACTTTTTTTATTGGCTTTCCCATTGTAGTTGTCATGGACAACCGACTTGAATTTGTCGTTTGCAGGGGACTTTGTGATGAGGCAGCGACTCCTGATGCAGGTATGATCGTTCTTGCTTGAGTTTTAGCTTGCAAGTGAATTGGCAAAAGTTTGGGAGTCTGTTCAACCGAAGAAGTTGCTTGTGGCTGAGATATTGCAGCAATATGAGATATTGACAGCACACCGACTTCTGGAACTGAAGATATTGCATTGTTGAACCGAATAATGGGCGGAGGTGGGGTGCTGTGCTTTCGAACCAACACTGCTATTGAAACAACTGTAACGAGCAAAGAAAAACCACCCAAAACATACGGCCACCAGTTTCTATCCGACTGAACAGGAACAACCCGTATGGTGTCATCTCCTGAAGCATCTCTGGTTGCGCCACGCTTTTCCAAATCATTTAATACTTGATTGATTAAACTCATTGCAACCACACTATGATCAGTGCAACGGCTAAAAATAAAAACACCCCGATACCGGCCCAGACCCATGGCATCCAGTCTTTGCGGGCTTCCGGCGTGTCCGCTGTCGCACTCCGAATATGAGTTGAAGTTACCTGCTGTTTACCCTGCCCATAGGCCAGCAACAAGGCCTTGTGCGCAATTATGTTTATTAACCTGGGAGTGCCGCGAGAAACCCGATGAAGCAGCGCTACGGCTCCCCGAGTGAATAAAGTCTCACCCTGAAATCCGGCAATCTGCAAACGATGGCGCAAGTAGCGATCCAATTCATCTCGTCTCAGGCCTTTTAAATCGTATTGAAAACTGATGCGCTGACGAAGTTGCCGTACAGAATTTTGTTTAAGACGTTCATTCAACTCCGGTTGACCGAACAAAACGACTTGCATCAATTTGCGCTTTTCGGTCTCCAAGTTGGTCAACAAGCGCAACACTTCGAGACTTTCCAAGGGCATCGCCTGCGCTTCGTCCAAACACACCAGCACACGTTTTCCTTCGCGCGCATAATTAAGCAACGTAAGTGTCAGCTCTTTCAGAACCTGATGCTGATCGACCGAACTGTCCAACTCGATGCGAAACTCTCCGGCTAGGGCAAGCAAAAGACTACGCGGTTCCAGATAGGGATTCGGTATATACGCAGTTACAAATTTTGCACTACTTTTCGTTTCTTCTACAGAAGCATCCTGAGTGCCAATTGCAGTAGTTGCTGTCTTATCGTTGTTTAAGGTGAGAAGGAACTTACGGCACAGCAAGGTTTTACCATTGCCAACTTCACCGACGATCTTGATAAATCCTTCGCCGCTGCGCGCGGCAACGAGAAGGGTGTTCAATGCTTCCTGATAATTTGCACATGCGAAAAAAAAACTGGTATCCGGTGTTAGTGAAAATGGGAACTCACGTAACCCAAAATGCTCAAGATACATTGACAGCTCTCACTTAATGAGACATTCCGTTCATTCGATCCCTGCTCCGACTTACTTCATCCGACCAGTCTTTATCAGCATCAACCACGGTCGGCTTGAGCAAAATAATAAGTTCACGTTTGCTCGATGTTTTGCTCGTTTGACCAAATATGGATTTGATCCAGCCAGGCAAGCCTGAGTCCGCCACGGTGGTACTTTGGCTCATCAAACCACCTATCACGACGATTTGACTATCCTTTGCCCGAATCACACTATCCGTTTCTTCAATGGCAGAAGAAGCCATCTGCAGAGTTGTGCCACCCCCGGCATCTTTAGTTACTGAAGTCACTTGACTAATGGAAGGATGGACGTGAAGAATGATTTCATCTTTTTCATTGATCCTGGGCGTCACGTCAAGAGCGATGCCCGAAAAAAGCGGCGTATAGATTGGCGTTGGAAGTGTATTACTACCACCGGATACTGTCGTTGACGTTCCCGGAGTAAAGCCTGTGGCATAAGGCTCATCTGTGCCAACTTTCAACACTGCTTTCTGATTATTTAAAGTCGATATACGCGGGCTGGATAACACGTGAACACTTCCCTGAGTTTCAAGGAAATTTAACATGGCAGCAAAATTATTTGTTTGAAATGCCAATCCGAACAATGAATTTTGTGCTCCAGTGGCCGCTCCGCCAGTTAAACTCATTCCGGGAGTAGCAGAAAAAGCGCCATTGTTCATTGATTGCCCAACTCCACCCACTCCGTTTGGCAGTAAGCTTGGATTAATTACTGTTCCGCTCTGGGTTATGCCTTGGGAAACGACTCCTGTCGACCAATTACTACCACCTTTAGTTGCAATTGCAGCCCAATTCACTCCTGATTGGTAGCTATCACTCAAAGTCACCTCAACAAACTTGGCTTCGATGATAACCTGGCGTTCAACTGAAAGCTGTGAAGCTTTCAGAAACTCTGCCACATTGCGCAACTCATCCGGCATTGCACGAACAACAATGACACCCGACATTCGATTAATAACGACACTGCGCTCACCCTGGTTTATTTTATCTTTTTCTTTTTCTTTGGTTGTAATGATTGAAGTCAGCGCATCCTGTAAATTCTGCCAAAAATTAAAATCAGTGGGTGACTGCTTCGTAGAAATAAAGCTTGCGTTACCTGATTGCGACGGACTGCCAGGTATTGCAGTTGGTGTAACTGTTGTCCCTGTTGACGGCATCTGTCCGGATGCTTTTACCGATATTGCAGAAGAACTATCACGCATTGCTGCCAGATAGTCGATTTTGAATAGCCTGATTTGCAAAGACACAGGTTCAATATAAATACTCTTTCCTTCAACTTTATACTCATAACCGTAAAGAGCGCGAATTGTGTCCAGCACCTCAAAAATTGTCACATCCTTAAGATTTAAAGTGATATTTCCTTCAACGCCCGGAAGTGGCAACATGTTATAGCGGGTTCCCGAGCCAATTGCAGCGAATACTTCCTTGGCCGGTGTATTGTTCACACTCAGATCAAAATGAGGGTCAAGCTGCCCACTCTCAATCTTGGGTTGAGGTATTGTCAGTGGTGGAAGTAACGCGGAATTCACGGCATCTTGTTTGCTTGGAGAAGCACTCTCGCTTACCAGTGCATCCATCTCCTTGTTAATTCTGACATCAGTACCTGTTTTGATGTTCGGAGAAGAACACGCAACCAAGAAAAGCAGCAACAGTACTAGATATAATCGCTTCATTTACTTTTCCTCTTATCCTTAATTCTTCGCCGGGCTCACCAGCTCAAGTGAATTTGGCTCTTTACTACTCGACCTTTGTTTGATTTCTTTTTTATTCCTTTGGGGCGTAGATTTTACTTTTTCTTGTTTTATGTCTTCTGAATTAATTATATGAACTCCGGGAAACAACTCCATTACACGTTTACCCTGGGGGCCTTGTAAAACGACGCTATTTCCCCTCACTTCCACAAGCGTCGCATCCCCAATTTTTTCACCCAGCGCTACCGTCACACCATCTATAACAGCTGCGCGCCGCTGAGGAGAAACAATGATTGACTGCAACCCCTCTTTTTTGATCACTGGTAATTCTTCTCCACCTCCTGCTTTGCCTGGCTCTGCTTCATAGGGAATGTCTACTGCAGGTTTAGTAGGATCAGGTAAAGACTCGGCGGCAAACACGTGAGTAGTTACGCCAATCAGACCCGCTGCAAATATGAATTTTTTTAAACTTTCAACCATGTCGAATCCAAACTCAGCGTGTACAAGGTTAGTGTTAATTCCACAGCAGGGTATCGGCTAACACTCATCCTGGCGGCCCCCCAAAACATTTGGGTCGGTAATTTTTCGAGCGCAGCCAGATATTGCAACATGTCTGCATAACTGCCACGCACAGTTATTTTTACTCCATGTTTATAAATTTGTCTTTCCGGCACTGCAGGTTTGGCAGTTGCCACTTCTTGCTTAGCCGGTGATACTTCAATTAGCGGGGTTGCAGGCAAAGTTTCAAGTGCGACCATTTGCAAGCGCCCATCTTTGCTCAGCACATTCTGCAACAATTCTCCCATCTTCTCCGGGGGAACAAGCTTGTCCCGACGGTCTTTCAGGTATGCCTCACCTTCATTCAATTGCTGCTGAAGTTTTGTAATTTGTTCCCGAACAGGAGAATGGGCATCATTATTTTTTGCCTGCACCAATGCAGCCAAATTCGCCTGAATCTCCTTCATTTTTTCCTGCTGCTGTACTACCTGCAATGAAAGCCTTTTCTGCTCGGCCAATAATGGATCAAGAAATATTGCATTGATCAAAGTGACCAGCAAAAATGCCGCGGCAATAAAGATGATCGTGCGTTCACGCAGAGAAAGATCATCAATTTTCTTAGCCAACTTTTCCCATGGCAATTTAAGCTTCTGGATCATTTGACCGCTCCGTGCGCCTCAACAGACTGCATGCTGAACTCCAAATAATTTGTTGCAGGCGCTTTGTTGGCCACCGGTTTCGGCAGTTGCATTTGCAAGGCGGCAAAAGTTTTTCCCCTCATTACTTTTTCTTTGTTCAAGCGTTGTATGTATACGGGAACAAGTTGCGGATTAACCATTCCACCTCTCAAGTTGATTTGCGTCCCATCACCCACGATATCAAATCCATTCAACCAAAGTCCGCTCACGATTTGTCTTGCAAAGGCACGCATATACACCGAGTAGCCCTCGATGTTGCCGATTGCTCCAGACTTTAAAGTTTCCAATATCTCTTTTTGTGAGGCAGCTTCGGCCTCCAGTTTCTTAAGTTCCTCCTGTAACATTTGATTATTTTTTTCCGGTGAAAATTCACTGGCAAAATTTGCAAATCTAATTTGCTCGGCGGCATACTGCTTGCCTGTTTCTTGGGATTGTTTTTCTAACTTGCTAACTTGATAAGTTGCAAAAATGTAGAAAAATACCATGCCGACTATTATCAAGCCCATGCCTTGCAACATCGCGAGTGTTGAGAAATGGTCTTTTCTTTTCAATAACGACGGATTGAATAAATTAATCTGTTGACTCATTGCTTTCGCCTTTCCTGGCGCAATGCAGCCCCGATTGCCTGCAAAGCCTCGCATGCGAATTCATTTTCCCGCAATGCAGGCACTGCACTTAGGTCAAGGACTTGAGATAGATTGAAAGCCTCTACCGGCAAGCCAAGATTCTCTGCGAACAAACTAATCAGGCCGGCACCTTCCGGGGCGCTAACCAGCAATCGCTCTAGAGTTATGTAATGAAACTGACGGTCAAAATAATCCAGCGAGCGCTGGATTTCCAATTCAACACGCTCAAAATACTGTTGTCGGGCATTTTCATTTGCATCCTGCAATTGTTCCGATGTCACCTCCAAACGACGCGCCAAATATAGCTCCCCTTCACAGGTGAATGTCAACAACCCCCCCCTTGAATCGAACGCTAAAAATGCCAGACCCCGCCCTGGAGTTTCAAATAGCTGTCCAATATTTCGTTGAGCCATCTCGGGAATATCTATCACGTTAAGATTGATCTTGGCTTTTTCAAACTGGGAAGCACGTTTTTTCAAAGTGTCGTTAGATGCTGCTACGGCAAATAGAGACTGCGGACGATTTCCAGAATTCGGATTGCCGGGAATTTGCAATATATCAACGACAGCTTCATCGACTTGGCAGTTCAGCGAATCTTTAATTCGAAATCGAACGGCCGTCTTTAATTCATCATCCGGAACATTTGGCGCATCTACTATCAATAACTGATATTCTTCGGGTGCCAATAATGTTGTGAATTGAAACGATCCTAGGTTTAGCTCTCTTACAAGTCTTTCCAGATCAGCCGATGACACATTTTCGATTTGACGAAATTCGCACATCTGAACTTCAATAGTTGTCGCAGAACGTTTTAACTTTACACAATGCACGCCATGCCCGTCCAGCAGAATGCTCACCCAACCAGTTTTTCGGTTGATCTGTTTAAAAATATTTAGAAATTGGGGCATTTAACTTAGTTGGATAATTTTATAGTAATAACTATTATCATTATTTAATCAAAGCGAAATCTTTCTATCCACTACATTTATTAGAGAAAGTCCCAGGTGATAATCTATTAATCAATTTGGAAAGTTTCTAAAAAATTTTAATTCACCTGTTATGTCAATAAGATCGGCGATAAAAAACCCTTACCTAATTAAATATGGCAAGGGTTTAAGAATTCTATTCCTCATGTATTTAGGATCAGCAAATTAAAGGGAACTCTATAAATCCAAATTCTAGAGGTTCCTTAAAGATCGATCAAATAAACTGAGCCAGACTATTTCGTTTATTTTTTTTCTTCGGCAACAAACGGCTTCATGACGATATCAGCGTGCTTGTGGGCATCTGCCAAATATGAACGCAGTAGTTCCTCGCCGGTAACCTGGCGGATCTGTTGCAAATAACGATTCCGTTTTCCATCTTCTATAGCGCCGGTATCCTTTACCGCATCAACACGCACTAACGCATAGCCGCTTTGAGTAAGGGGTAACCCGATATAAGCGGGTAGTTTAGTTGCATTGACCTGAAACACCAGTTGTGCCAATTCAGCGTCCAGGCCAGTGTGCTGTGCGCGGGTGATTGTTTGCACCGGTTGCCAAGTAACACTGGCTTTTTCACCCTTTTGCAAATGGCTCAGTAACTCGCCGCCCAGCTTTGCAACCATCTCCAGCGCTTGTCGATGCTGTAATTTTTTCTGAATGCTTGCTGAAACCTCAGCCAAAGCGCGAACGCTTGCAGGCTGGTACTCTACAACCCGTGCAGACATCAATGTATTTGGCGCTACTTCAATCGCAGTGGTATTGCGTTTATTTTTTACTACTTCATCTGAAAACACTGCCTGGATCGCCTTGTCTGTCCAAACGCCGCCTGTTGCAGGGCCTTTGTTAAGCCAACCGCCTTGTTGAACCGATGCCTTAACTAAATCAGCAGCTGGTTTCAGACTGTCGCTTTGCTCGTAGACGGTGTTGCTAAATTTATCTGCCAGCTCTGCAAATTTGTCGCTTGCCTTTTGTGTCTTTAGGCGTTGTGAAATAAATCCTTTAACTTCAGCTAGCGACTGAGTCTTTGCTGCCTTGATTGCGGTCAGTCGAATAATGTGGAAACCAAAGTCAGACTGAACCAGATCACTTGTCTCGCCCACCTTGAGTTTATAAACCGCTTCCTCAAATGGCTTCACCATCGTGCCATGACCGAACATACCCAAATCACCGCCATTTGCTGCCGAGCCGGGATCTTGCGAATATTGCTTTGCCAGTGCGGCAAAGTTTCCAGGTGATTGTTTTACTTTTTGCAGCACTTCTTCAGCCTTCGCTTTGGCTGCCTTTTTGTCAGCGTCAGACGCCTGTGCAGAAACGGTAATCAGAATGTGCGATGCCTGTCGTTGCTCTTGAGTGCCAAATTCCGACTGATGCTCTTCATAATATTTTGAGACTTCGGCATCATCTACCGCTACTTGAGACTGCAATGCATCGGATGAAAAAACAACATATTCAACCTTTGCGCGTTCAGGTGTTTTAAATTCACTCTGATTCTGCTTGTAATAGTTTTCAACCGCGGCATCATCGACTTTGGCTTGTTTAACAAATGAATCAACGTCAAACTTTGCCAGGCTGATGACACGTTGCTGCTCATTCAAACGAATTAAATTATCGACTACCGCATTTGAAGCATATCCATTTTGGGTATACGCGTCGGTTAATTGGCGCGTGCTCAATTCCTGCCGCACTCTGAACTCAAACATCAACGGTGACATACTTTGCGCACCTAACACTTTTTCGTATTGTTGCTTATCAAACTTGCCCTCTTTTTGAAAGGCGGGTATTCCGGCGATCACACTGGCCAGCTCATCATCGGATATTGTTAATCCGGCTTTGTGCGCTTCCAATCCAAGCAAATGTTGCGCAACAAGCCCTTCTAATATTTGATGCTTGACTTCAGGCTTATCGAAGACAGCTTGATCAAAGGTCGGCCCGGCCATCTCGCGCATTCTTTGCTCTTGCTGGCGGACTGCATTGTCAAACTCTTGAGCGCCAATTTTTTCTCCGTTCACGGTAGCCAGCGATTCACCAGCGCCCGATTTACGATATGAGTCCACACCCCAAAATGCAAAGGGCAAGACGATCAGCGCCAACACAAACTGCACAACTCTTTTTTTCTCATGCACGAAATCAAACATAACGGCCTACCTAATAAAATAAATTTGTGGATACAGATGAAAAAAGGCGAACTCTCGTTCACCTTTGTTTAGCGGAAACAATCCGCACACAATTGAGCTGGCTAGTATAGCAATTGATTGCCTCTAACGCCACTACAAGCTTAATCAAGATTTATTGTATCGATGACACGGGACTAAGCATCGAATCTATCCTGACCAGACGACTTGACGTAAGTCAGCTAAACATAGCGGCATAATTTATAATGTTCGACGTTTAACGCGAAGCGGTAATAAAATAACCCATGAAGACTAAATCATTTCTTTGCTCCGATACGGAGGCGCTTTATGAGGATAAAACGCCAAAGAGATTGAGGAACATTGAATCTGTTGCGCAGCGCAAGTTACAGATGCTTGAAGACGCAGTGGAGCTCCGAAATTTATCATCACCACCTGGCAATCGGCTGGTAGCGTTGAAAGATGATCGCGAGGGGCAACACAGCATCCGCATAAATGATCAATGGCGCGTGTGTTTTGTCTGGACAGCAACGGGTGCACAAAACGTAGAAATAGTCGATTACCAATGAAAAGGATTATGACATGGCAACAAATAAAATGAGACCAATTCACCCGGGCGAAATAATCCGCGAGGAATACCTTGTGCCTATGAATATGAGCGCGCATGCCTTGGCGCTTGAATTGCGTGTACCTGCGACCCGAATCAATGACATTGTGCGCGAGCGCCGGGCTATTACCCCAGATACTGCACTGCGCCTGGCTCGTTGCTTTGGTACTACGGCGCAATTCTGGCTTAACTTGCAAAATTCATATGACCTGAAGCTGTCGGAAAAAGCAAACGGAAAACGGATTGAGCAGGAAGTAAGGCCGCTGGAAAAGATTGCCGCATAGAGTTTAACCCAAATTTCCCATTTAAACTTGATTCCTAATGGAAGCCATTAGGACACGTAATTGATTTTACTTAAGTTTAGGTCGGTTTTGAGCTAGAGTTTAGGCATCGCGATTTCAGTGCAGA
>CAIRAO010000427.1 GCA_903876625.1 uncultured Gallionellaceae bacterium
GTCAAAAGAGTAGAAAAGACGTTTTTGATGATCCGCCTGTAACCCAATTATATCAAGGCTCCCAGCTTATTTCGACTGGAGAAATTATACCATTCGAAGCGTCAAAATTCGAGGGTGTTTTTCAACACAATCTGATTGTGAAGCAGTCATTCAGCGCTTCCACCTTGCGGGGTGAGTTTGGGACGATTTGAGACGTTAAAAAAAATCTAAATCAACCACGAAATACGCTTTGACGATATCGTGAATTTTCTTTCAAAATCCAAATCAACCAAAAATTACGGATACACGGATTTTTAAATGTGGACCAAGTTTTCTACATGCCAAGTTGAATTCATTTTGGATAATTCGTTTATGCGCCATGTAATGGCGCTCTCTCTCCCAATACCGTGGTATTCAATTCCTTTTTCTATTACGCAGGAAGGTTCAAATAAATTACGTCCGTCAAAAATGACGGGGTGTTTCAGTCGCGCCTTCATATCATCAAAGTCGGGGCTTTTGAAGGTTTTCCATTCAGTTACGATAATGAGGGCATCTGCCTCTCGTAAGGCATCCATTGGAGTTGCCGAGTACTGCAAATCCGGGCGCTCGCCATAAATGTGGCGAGTTTCATTCATCGCAACAGGATCGTGGGCTGTGACTGTGGCACCCCTCGCCCATAATCCTTCAAGCACCAATCTACTGGAGGCTTCGCGCATATCATCGGTGCCGGGCTTGAAAGCCAGACCCCATAACGCAAAATGTTTTCCTTTTAGATCGTGACCAAAACGATCGGTAATTTTTTGAAGAATAATTCTTTTTTGTGAGTCGTTCACATCTTCAACAGCTTCAAGAATTCTAAGTGGGACTCCGTATTTTTCACCGGTGCGTTGCAATGCACGGATATCCTTGGGGAAACAAGAGCCTCCATATCCACAACCGGCATACAAAAAATGATAACCAATGCGATGATCCGATCCAATCCCTTTGCGTACATGTTCAATGTCCGCGCCGATTTTTTCAGCGAGATTTGCCAGTTCGTTCATAAATGAAATACGTGTTGCCAGCATTGCATTGGCTGCGTATTTGGTTAGTTCTGCCGACTTGATGTCCATTACCATCAGGCGGTCATGGTTGCGCTGAAAAGGCGCATATAATTCGCGCATTAATTTGATTGCTTGTTCGTCATCCGCACCTAAAACGATCCGATCGGGCCGATTGAAATCTTCGATTGCGGCACCCTCTTTGAGAAATTCCGGGTTGGACACCACACTAAATTCGATTCCGACACCACGTGCATCCAGTTCTTCGTGAATAACCATTCGCACCAAATCTGCTGTGCCGACAGGTACAGTTGATTTGTTAACGATCACTTTGTACCCGGTCATGGTCTGCCCGATTGTACGTGCTGCTGCAATAACATATTGAAGATCGGCTGAACCATCATCACCAGAGGGAGTACCGACAGCGATCATTTGTATCAATCCGTGTGCAACGCTTTCGGATGTGTCTGAAGTGAATCGCAAGCGGCCTGCAGAGATATTGCGGTGGATAACTTCTTCAAGTCCGGGTTCGTAAATGGGTGAGCAGCCATTTTGCAAAAGCTCAATCTTTTTTGAATCAATGTCGAGGCAAAGTACATTGTTGCCCAGATCAGCCAGACAAGCACCTGATACTAATCCAACGTAGCCTGAACCTATTACGGTGATTTTCATTTGGGTGAATTCCGAATAAACAAAAATTCATTATTGCGGACGAAAAAGATGTTTTCGTGACGACTGCTTTACAGTTTTTTTAACCATCCAGTAATTGTTATAAAGAACGGTTTTGAGGATTCAATTGAAATATTTATAGAATGATTTGTTCATCTATTTGCAATACCGCTGTTATATATTTTGCCAACTTTACTCATTTCACTGTTCTTGGTAAGCAA
>CAIRAO010000428.1 GCA_903876625.1 uncultured Gallionellaceae bacterium
TAGATTAGGCAAAAAACGACGCTTCGTTTTGTTATTCGCATGGGAAACATTGTTACCCACCATCGGGCGTTTTCCTGTTACTTGACAGACACGTGCCATGACTCTACTCCAACCAGTTTTTCAAAGAGGCGGGATTCTACCCTAAACCACTTCCCCGTTCAACAATTTATCAAAGATTCGTTTTTACACAAAAAAATACACCCAACCGACCCATCCAAGGCTCATTCGTTATATGCTTAAGCCGCCACTAGGGGGAGGCAATTCAATCTGATGTGGAAGTCATGCCGCCAGCCCTGCCGATCTTGTAGCCTGGATGTAGCGTAGCGAAATCCAGGGAGCTCGGGGTGTCACATATCCGGATTTCGCTAAGCCACATCCAGGCTTTGGTCTACGTCCTCTTATCCTACGCATCAGTTTGAATCGCACCCACCACTAGGCAACTTTTTGAAAACGTGTGGAAGTTCAGGCATTATCGGAGTTATGGAATATTTGCTTTTAAAATCATTTTCCGCCTGTATTCCAAGGCCCTTAGAACCCAATGAATAATACCCTGCAACTTGTATTGATTCTTCTTGCCGTCGCTGTGGGCGTGGTCGTGCTCTGCCGAATTTTGCGTTTGCCTGCCATGTTAGGCTACCTCATCGTGGGTATTTTAATCGGGCCGCACGCCCTTGCCTGGATACCCGACGCCCCCGAAACCCGTCATCTCGCAGAGTTCGGGGTTGTATTCCTTATGTTTAGTATCGGTCTGGAGTTTAGCCTTGCACGCTTGCGCACCATGCAGCGCATCGTATTCGGTCTGGGTACGGCGCAAGTAATACTTTCCATGTTGCTGGTGATGATCTCGTCATTATTCTTCGACTTAAATTGGCGCGAAGGGCTCGCATTGGGAGGAGTTCTGGCGATGTCCTCCACGGCCATTGTCAGCAAATTACTTGTGGAGCGAGCGGAACTTAGCTCGGCGCATGGTAACAAAATCATGGGTGTGCTGCTGTTTCAGGATCTGGCGGTCGTACCACTCATCATTCTCATTCCAGCCTTGGGCACCAACTCCGGCGATCTGACATCGACCATCATCTATGCCACGCTCAAAGCCGTTATGTTGCTTTCAGTCCTGTTGATATTCGGGCAACGCTTGTTGCGCCCCTGGTTTGAGATAGTCGCGCGACAAAAATCTTCCGAGCTATTCATGCTCAATGTGTTGTTGTTTACACTGGGCCTTGCTTACCTCACTGAATTAAGCGGGCTGTCGATGGCACTGGGCGCCTTTGTGGCGGGGATGCTAATCTCTGAAACGGAATACCGTTATCAGGTTGAAGAAGATATCAAACCCTTTCGCGATGTATTGTTGGGCTTGTTCTTTGTCACCATTGGCATGATGTTGAATATGCACAACGTCATTTCGGGTTTTGGCTGGGTGTTGTTAATTTTACTCATTTTGCTGCCTTTTAAAGCTGCGGTAGTCGCGCTCCTGGTGCGCAGGTTGACAAAGGACTGGGCACAGGGAATTCGTACAGGTTTGGGCTTGGCGCAAGCTGGCGAATTCGGATTTGTGTTGTTAACGTTAACTGGAGAAGTAAACTTGATGCCACCAGAAGTAATGCAGAATGTACTTGCGGCGATGCTTATCTCCATGTTGCTTGCTCCTTTCCTGATACAGCATGCGGATGCCATTGTGCGGCGCCTTTCCCCGAAAGAGTGGACCAATCAAGCCATGCGGGTACATCAGATCGCGGTGCAAAGTATGCGCTCCGATGCTCACATCATTGTTTGCGGTTATGGTCGGAGCGGCAAGGCACTGGGACAATTCCTCACCAAAGAAGGCATTAAATTCATGGCGCTTGAACTTGATCCACGTAACGTGCGCGACGCAGTGGCCGCCGGCGAGAAAGTTGTCTACGGTGACGCCACTAAAAGTGAAGTACTTAAGGCTGCAGGGCTGATGCGCGCCAAAGCGCTGGTTGTTACTTACGACGATACACATTCTGCACTTAAAATCCTGCACCATGTTTCTCATGCCCGCCCCGGCTTGCCGGTCGTTGTACGTACATCTGACGACTCACATGTGGAAACCTTAAAGCGAGCGGGGGCTGCCGAAGTCGTCGCCGAAGTTCTTGAAGGAAGTGTCATGCTCGCATCGCAAGCTTTGTTGCTTTCAGGTGTACCGCTTAACCGGGTTATCCGCCGTATTCAAGAAACACGCGCCAGCCGCTACAGTGTTTTTAGCAGCTATTTTAAAGCCATACCCGAACCCGTGGGCGAGGCTACGGAAATGCGCCTGCCTCGCTTCAATGGTATTGTGCTAAACAACAATGATGCTGCCGTCGGAAAAACATTGAACGAGATCAATCTTGCGGAACTGAATATCGAGGTCAATTCTGTGCGCCGCCACAATGTCGAAGGTAGCCAACCGTCTGGAGACATGATACTGCGGGCTGGAGATGTGCTGATGCTTCTCGGCGAACCGCTTTCTTTGTCGGTGGCGGAAAAACGCCTGCGTAGCGGTGATTTCTGATGCAACCAAGTATAGACATGCCAGCTTCAACTTCAGGTTTGGATAACAACTTAAATATCCATTCGTTGCTCGATGCCTTACCCAATAATTACACCAAGGATGAAACCGAATCTGTTAGACGTGCCTGCGAATTAGTTGAACCCTATTATTCGGGTATTGTTGAATTAACCAACACTCCGCTGTTTCAACATGCGCTGGGCGCAGCTTCGATACTCGCCAAGATGAATATGGATTTTGCTTCGATCATCGCCGTTATTTTGCATGCGCTACCCCAGTATGAAAAAGAATGGAGAGAAAAGGTCAATGCAAATTTTGGCGGTGATGTGCTCGATTTGGTTGAAGGAGTATCGCGGATGGAGCAAATTCGCCAGTTCAGCGAGATTGATAACCTGTCAGGAAACGAAGACAAGAAGGGTGATCAGACACAGCAAATAGAAGCACTGCGAAAAATGTTGCTGGCGATGGTTCAAGACATTCGCGTGGTACTAATCAAGCTCGCCGAACGCACGCAGACCATGCGCCACCTTGCCCATGCACACGTCGAAAAACAAAAAACGATTGCGCATGAAACACAAGGCATCTTCGCGCCTTTGGCAAATCGTCTGGGGGTTTGGCAAATAAAATGGGAACTGGAAGATTTGTCATTGCGTTATCTGGAGCCGCATCTTTATAAACAAGTTGCCAAACTATTGGATGAACGCCGTGCAGATCGCGAGCAATATATCGCAGATGTCGTATCACTTTTAAAACTTGAATTGGCACAATCCAACATACAGGCCGATGTAACAGGACGTCCCAAACACATTTACAGCATCATCAACAAAATGAAACGCAAACAGATAGAGTTCAGCGAACTTTACGATGTGCGGGCGGTGCGAATTCTGGTAGGCGACTTACGCGATTGCTATACCACTCTGGGTTTGATTCATAATTTGTGGCAACCCATCCCCGGTGAATTCGACGACTATATCGCTCACCCCAAGAGCAACGGTTATCGCTCCCTGCATACCGCCGTGATCGGCCCGCGTGATTTGGCCATTGAGGTGCAAATCCGCACTACCGATATGCACCATCATTCCGAACTGGGTGTGGCGGCACATTGGCGCTATAAGGAAGGTGGCAAGTCCGATGCCAAATTCGATGAAAAGATCGCTTGGTTACGCCAGATTTTAGAGTGGAAGGAAGACGTCGCTGACAATGGTGACATGCTTGAACAATTCAAGAGCGAGTTGTTCCAGGATCATGTTTATGTGCTTACGCCACAAGGGAAAGTGATCGACTTGCCAAAAGGCGCGACCCCGGTGGATTTTTCTTACACCTTGCACACCGATCTGGGGCACCGCACGCGCGGAGCAAAAGTAAATGGCAACATCGTACCGCTGAATTACAAATTACAGAACGGGCAAAGGGTAGAGATTCTGACCGCGAAGATAGGCGCGCCAAGCCGGGATTGGGTCAATCCAAACCTTGGATATTTACAAAGCGCGCGTGCTCGCGCCAAAGTTCGCCAATGGTTCAAGATGCAGAACTTCGACGATCACGTGGCGCAAGGCAGAACTCAGCTTGATAAAGAATTGCATCGACTGGGTGTCAGCTCGGTTAATCAGGACAAACTCGCGCAACGCTTGCACTTTAACAAGCTGGAAGATTTTTTGGCCGCGATTGGGCGCAGCGAAGTTACGCAACACCAAATCGTCAGCGCGATCCAAGAAGAAATGCCAGGTAAAGTTGAAGAAATCAAACCGGTAATACAACGTTCCGTCACGGCACAAAAATCTTCGGCAGGAGTCTTGGTCGAAGGCGTCGGCAACTTACTGACCAAAGCAGCTCAATGCTGTCATCCCGAACCTCCAGACTTGATCATTGGCTACGTTACACGTGATCGCGGTATCACTTTGCACCGGAAAGATTGTCCCTCGATTCTCCGCATTCCCGAAAATCGGCGTGACAGAATGCTTGAAGCCCAGTGGGGATCACGGGGAGATGCATTCATCCTGGCAAAAGTGCATGCTACGAAGAAGAACTAATTTTCACCCTTGATGGGTGACATGTTATTACCAAGTACATTAGTGCAATAACTCTTCAATTCTGTGGTTTGCTTCCTGAAGTTTTTTGAAAAGCGCCATCATTAATGCTTTATCCATGGATGCTTTGGTTTCTGCATCATCAAACAAGTTATTTATACCTGTTATCTTCATTTCCGCAGTAATGATTTCACCATCAGCTACCACTGTTGCCAAGCGCGAAATGTTTTCGGAGGCCAAAAACATTCCCTCGCCGATACATTCACCAGCTCTGATCGTTCCAACCACTTTACTTTTGTAATATACGGTAACTTTGCCATACAAGATGACATAGAAAGCCCCCAAACCACCGTTCTCGGTAGTAAGACATTCACCGTCATCAAATGATCGAATATTTACATATTTTGATATGTGTGAAAGTCTTTCATTCGAAATCGGATCAAAAAATGAACATTTGCGTAGCTCATCAAAACGAGTTGCATCAACGTCCTCAAGTTGTCTGGTAAATCTCTCCAGACTTGCTGTTATTGAATCAATATCTATAGTCTCGTTCCTCATAGTCAACCCCTTAATATTCGTAATAGATA
>CAIRAO010000429.1 GCA_903876625.1 uncultured Gallionellaceae bacterium
ATTTACTCATATCAATCTCGGTGGATAACGCCACCCTCACTCACACGAAGTGCATATAATTGTCACCTATTATTTGCCAGATGATGCTGGATTTTTTAATAGATAAGCTGCCATGAAGTTGCCGCCGACTCCTCCAGAAATTAATAGGATGACATTCTGGATCATTTCAACAGTTTCAGCGTGCTCGACCTGTCCGATTTTTGATTTTCCTGCAATGGCAACAAAAACTGATGCCACAATAAATCCTAATCCTCGTGTTAATTCGTCCCTTTTTGAATTAATAAACACGAACCACACGACTCCCCATGCCCAGCACCATAGTGCAGCGGCTGTAATGTGGGTGAAGTATAAAAGGACAAGAGGGCTAATCATAAAAATGATCCAGAACCAAGCCAATTTTTTAATGAGATTCTTCACGCTATAGTTTCATAAATGTAATTTGCTGTAGATCAAAGTTATTGTGTCTAGCGTCAGTTCTTCAGCCTAAGGAGACACAACCCCTATAGTAAAAAACACACCGCGAAGCGGACGAAATATTATTCGCCGACTGTTACTGCCAATCGCTCAATCAACTTCGGATGGAAAAAGATACCATGCTCACGCATTGAGTTGGCGGCTTGCATAAAAGACGGGATTAGATTTTCGCGCCTTGCTTTGAGCAAAACGCCGAGTGTGCCGGATACCTGCAAACCAAGATACTCAGCAACATTTCGCCCCAGCTTTTCATCAATCAGCACTAAATCTGCGTGATGCTCCTGTGCGGCAAGGATGGTTGCTTTCTCGCCCAGATCAAGCTCAAGCAGTATGTGCGGCGTAAACGAGGGGCTGAAAGCGGTGGGAATTACCCATGAAAGTTCGTGCAAACTGGAAACGAAAATACGACCACCCGCCGCGCATTCGCTCATGACTTCTTCAGTCAAATAAATCTGACCAAACAGGCGCGGCAATAATTCGAGCTGGTTAATTGCCGAAAGCGCTATGAGCGGAGTCGTGTTGGAAAAAACCTTCATGCCAACTGACTTTCGCGGCGGAAGTCATCTTCCGAGTCGTCAAGCAAAACAATGCCAAGACGCATAGCATCCATTAAAAAGGTAACCCGTGGAATTCCAAGCCAGCGAGAAGCCATCCCGGATGAAATTCGTCCGTCCCGAAATAAACCCAGTGCGGCTTCACGACGAACTAACTCCGCCATGTCTTCGGCATTGGTGTTTAAACCAATCAGCAACTCGGTAGGGCATTCAATTTCGATTACGTTTTGCATGGTCACTCCTCATAAATGCTTGCAATCAAGAATCAATCGAGTACGACCCCATTGATCTGATCTATTACGCAGTTCCAATCCAGCCTTGAAGTGCGGCTCATACTTGGCTGGCACCTGCAGCTTTGCCCCTGTTTTAGGATTGCGCCACAGTGAGTGGTGGTCGGTAATTTAAGCCGAAGCTGCGGAAGCTAATCTTTTCCCTTTAGGATGGCGTCTGCACATTCAAAATATTCCATCACCTTTTCAATGCGTTCTTCATTCACATTGATGGGGCACAGGCGTTTTACCTTTGTCTCCCTCTTAGCTAGCTCTTGCCTAGAAATTC
>CAIRAO010000430.1 GCA_903876625.1 uncultured Gallionellaceae bacterium
CTGAGGCTTACAAAGTGGCCAGCCACCATATTTGCGAATAACCTTATCATCAGTGCAAATGGCTTTGTAAATAAACCAATTATTTCTACTGGTATCATTATAGGTAATAGCCAGAACGGTACACCCGGAGTAGCAAAAACATGTTTCCAGTACATCTTGTTACCACCAGATTTCACTTGCAAGATGATTTTGGCATTGTCTGTATTATTTGTCCTGAAATATGCGATACCATCAATGCCAGCATCAGCCCCTTTCTTTTGGTGAATAATAGCTCTATTGTGCGTGTAGGTTAGCACAGCCCACTTTTCAAACTCTTTATGAACACGGTCATCTTTCTTGTTAGCGAGTGCGTAAGCTGATGCCATATCTTTTGGAATACCATCTAAAATAACGCTATCCGCAGTAGCTTTGCCAAACGTATCTTCAAGCCGTCTTAGAATTAAGGCGATAGACTGATAGGTAATGTCCATTCCAATCCAATTACGATTTAATTCCTGTGCTTCTATAACTGCCGTGCCACACCCGCAGTAAGCATCTAGTACAGTATCATCTTCATTACTTGAAGCACTAATGATTCTGCGTAAAAGAGCTTCTGGCTTTTGTGTAGGATAGCCTAACCGCTCAGTACGTGATATTTGACCGCCGGATGGTATATCACTCCACCAATCCTCTGGCAATTTGCCTTTTTTGTAAGCATCCATTTCGCCTGGTTCTCTTTCATATTTACCTGCATATATTCCTGCCTTACCCTCAGCAGCTTGCCTCCGTGACATAAAACTTTCACTATATTTAACCCTGACATCATTAGGATTAAATATGAATTTATCAGATTTTGTATATCTAAATATAGTGTCATGCTTTCTAGGAAAATCTTTTTTAGCTGCCGATGGGCCGGTGTAGCACCAAACAATTTCGTTTCTATAATCTCCACCATTCGGTACGAAAATACCATCAACAATGAGTTTCAGATAATGGCTGGCTGTAGGGTCACAATGAAGATAAAAACTGCCTGTCGGTTTTAGAACACGCTGAATTTCTGTGATTCTCAGAGTCATGCTAACAAGATATGCTAATAAACTCCCCTTACCAAGCACATTAGTTAACCCTTTGATTAACTCAATAGCCTGTTTTGTGAATCTACCACCATTATTGTCGAGTATCTCCTGATACCCTTCAATAGCGTGTTCATCCCAAGTCCAAGTATCTATGAACGCTTGTGATTGCGCTCTATCCTCTGAACCAATATTGTTGTAAATCTGATTGTAATTACGCTTAGAATTAAATGGCGGGTCAATGTAGCATAAGTCAACTGTTTCGCTTTGTATATACTTTCGCAGAACTTCGAGATTATCTCCGTAGTAGAGTATATTTTTGCGGGTATTAAAGGCGTATGACATAAGATTCACTCCTTCACTAATTAGTTTTACCCATTATAACATCTAACCAGCTTTTATATGGATAATCCGCTTTAGCCACTTGTGCGGGCGTTTTATCAAGTCCCTTTGGAGGGAGGTCTCTCAATGCTTCGTGAGGTCTAAAAAAGTTGTAGTAAATCAGCCAGCCGTTCATTATCAAATCGGCGGTTGTCGGGTTCTGCATCCCTCTCATAATCTCAGTACGGCTCTTTAAGGTTGAGTGGAATCTCTCAATTAAATTCGTGTTGTTTTCTATGTCGAAAGGA
>CAIRAO010000431.1 GCA_903876625.1 uncultured Gallionellaceae bacterium
AGAAAGCGACTGAATATCACCGCATCACTCTACGAAATGTTACAAATCTTGAGCCTAACTATGTTCGAGAGAATGGCTCTAAATCAACTGTTGGCGCGTACACCACAGGACAGAATTTCACCGGATTCAACCAACCAGTTGCTTCTGTTCGATTAACGTTGGGACACTAATGCCTTTCCATATTAATTAAAATCTCCCCAAAGTGTCTGCAAAGCGCTAATACCAGCAATGGCAGCAGTCTCGGTGCGCAGCACGCGCGGGCCAAGCAGAATCGGCACAAAGCCCATTTGAAGAGCGATGTTGGATTCGTCACTACTGAAGCCACCTTCCGGCCCGATCAGCAGCGTGGCGCTGATTTGCGGCTTGGATTGGACTCGTAGTTGGGTAGCTCCACCCGGTAATAGGATAAAACTACTGCCAGGAGCATTACGCAGTGAAAGTAACCAGGACTCAAGATCCTGCGGACTATGTATTAGCGGAAGGTCGTTGCGACCACATTGTTCGCAGGCCGATATGGCAACGCTACGCCAGTGTTTGAGACTTTTGTCAGCACGCATGCCGGTGAGTTTTGCCACACTTCGTTGCGCCTGCAAAGGTAGAATTTGGCTGACACCGAGCTCGGTGGCCTTCTGCACGATCCAATCCATTTTTTCGTTGCTGCATAATGATTGGGCTAATATGATATTTAAACCAGATGCGGGCTGAGCCATGCAAGTTTGCAGGTTGCCGAGGATGACGCGCTTGCCGGTAATCTGGTTAATAGTAGCGTCCAACGCATTGCCGATTCCGTCGAATATCTGCACTTCATCGTTTACACGCAAACGCAAAACTCGGCTCGCATGATGGGCTGCATCAGCCGGTAATTCAAAGTTTGTACTTAGCGGCAAGGGAGGAGGACAATAGAAACGCGGATTGGACATGGTTAATTCAAGGGAAAAGTTTGGGCGTGATAATATAACGTCTAATAAAAGAATTGTAATTTGGGGAGTGTTTTATTATGGCTAGTTTACAACCTCCGTTGTGTGATTTTGGGTGGAAAGCAAGCTCATTTGATTTACCGGGTATAGATGGCAAACGCTACACTTTAGAAAATGCCCGTGGCAAAAACGGGCTACTTGTAATGTTCATCTGCAACCATTGTCCTTACGTTAAATCGATTCGTCAGCGTATTATCCGTGATGTGCGCGAACTTCAAAAACACGGTATCAACAGTATCGCAATCATGTCCAATGATCCGGCGGACTATCCTGAAGATTCGTTCGAAAATATGAAGCTTATCTCACAGAAATACAATTATCCATTTCCCTACGTTTGGGATCAGACACAACAAGTTGCCAAGGAGTACGGCGCGATTTGTACGCCGGACTTTTTTGGTTTCAATGCAAAACTGGAGTTGCAATATCGTGGTCGTTTGGATGCTTCGCGTAAAGAAGCAGTTGCCGATGCGCCACGCGACTTGTTTAATGCAATGGTGCTAGTAGCACAGACGGGGCAGGGGCCACGAGAACAGATCGCCAGTATGGGTTGCTCGATCAAATGGAAAGAATGATATCGAAAGTCATCTAGCCGCAACCAAAAACTATTGATAAAGCTGATTGATAATAAGGGGGCGAAGTGAAAATTCTGATTTTAGGTGCTGGTCAGGTCGGCTCAACGGTTGCGGAAAACCTGGTCAGCGAAGCGAATGACATCACGGTTGTGGATAACGATGCGGCAAAGTTGCAAACACTGCAAAATCGCTTTGATTTGCGAACACTAGTTGGCAATGCATCACATCCAAGTGTGTTGAAAGAAGCGGGCATCGCCGATGCCGATATGTTGCTGGCAGTAACCCAAAGCGATGAAGTCAACATGGTGGCGTGCAAGCTTGCAGCAAGTTTATTTAATACGCCAACTCGAATAGCGCGTATACGTTCAGCAGATTACTTGGCGCATCAGGAAATATTTTCCAACGAAAATTTTTGCGTTGATTTTTCTATTTGCCCTGAACAAATTCTAACCGACTACATTCGAAAACTCATCGAATTTCCGGAAGTTTTACAAGTATTGGAGTTTAACGAGGGCAAGGTTTCTCTGGTAGCGGTGCGCGCTTTTGAAGGTGGTCCGTTGGTTGGGCAAGAATTGAAATACTTGCGTCAACATATGCCTCAAGTCCAAGCCCGAGTAGCAGCGATTTTTCGCCTGGATCGCCCAATTATTCCTGAAGGCAGTACCGTCATTGAAGACGGAGATGAGATATTCTTTATTGCTGCAACTGAAAACATTCGCAGCGTGCTGAAAGAGTTGCGTCGCATGGATAAACCGGCCAAGCGCGTGATGATTGTTGGCGGGGGAAACATCGGGCGACGTTTGGCCTTGTCGCTGGAGAACGATTATCAGGTAAAGCTAATTGAGTACAATAAAAAAGCTTGCGAGAGTTTGGCTGGAGAGCTTTCGAAAGCATTGGTTTTAAATGGTGACGGTACAGATGAAAATCTGCTGGAATCAGAACACGTCGGTGAAGTTGATATATTTTGTGCGCTGACAAATGATGATGAAGTCAATATTATGTCTTCATTGCTGGCAAAAAAGGCCGGTGCGAGAAAAGTGATTTCATTGATTAACCGAAGTGCATACGTGGGTCTAGTGCAAGGCGGCAAAATAGATATTGCCTTGTCGCCGGCACATGTAACTATTGGCTCGCTATTGGCGTATGTGCGCCAAGGTGATGTGGCTGCTGTTCATTCATTGCGCAGGGGGGCGGCAGAAGCACTGGAGTTGGTGGCACACGGTGATCGTCAGTCCTCTCAAGTGGTGGGACGACGGATTGATGAGATCGATCTGCCCAAAGGAGCCACTATTGGCGCGATCGTACGAGAAGGAGAAGTCATCATGGGACACCATGATAGTGTAATTGAATCTGAAGACCACGTAATTGTCTTTGTCATCAATAAACAGATGATTCGAAAAATTGAAAAGCTATTCCAAGTTAATGTTGGATTCTTGTAATAAATGAGACGCGCACTTACCGTATTCAATGTACTTGGCTTATTGCTGGTGGTTTTCAGCATTACCTATATTATGCCTGTTATATGCGCGCTGATGAATGGCGAAATTGCAGTGCTATGGGATTTTGCGATGGCGATGCTTTGGACTTTCTGTTCCGGGGCATTGCTGTGGATTTTTACGCGAAGATACAAGGGTGAATTATCGGTTCGACACGGATATCTGCTTGTGGTGGGGATGTGGACAGCGATGCCAGCTTTCGCCACTCTGCCGTTGTTGTTGGCCATAGATCATCTATCGTTTACCGATGCCTATTTTGAAACCATGTCAGGATTGTCCACAACTGGAGCGACCGTATTATCCGGTCTTGATAATCTGTCTCCATCAATAAATCTCTGGCGTCACGAACTAAGCTGGCTTGGAGGAATGGGGATCATTGTTCTAGCGGTAGCGATTTTGCCATTGCTCGGTATCGGTGGCCGGCAATTGTTCAAAGCAGAAATGCCAATGAAAGATTCCGGACTGACTCCGCGAATCACAGAGACGGCGCGCAATTTGTGGTTTGTATATTGCATGATCACCTTGGTATGTGTATTGATGCTCAAATTAGCAGGAATGAACTGGCTAGATGCAATCTGCCATGCGTTCTCGACGATGAGCCTCGGTGGTTTTTCTACGCACGATGCCAGCATCGGATATTTCAATTCGCCGCTGATAGAATTTGTGATGATTGTTTTTATGCTGTTAGCAGCAATGAATTTTTCTACCCATTTTCTGGCTTTGAGAAATAAAACACTGAGGGTGTATTGGCATGACAAAGAGGGCTTGGCTACTTTAGGAGTGCTTGTACTGAGCAGTTTAGGAATTGCATTCTTTTTATGGAAGCAAGGAACGTATCCAAACTTTCTGACGGCACTTCGATATGCAAGCTTTAACCTTGTTTCCATAGCTACCGATTGCGGATATAGCAGTACTAATTTTAACCAGTGGCCAATCTTTGCACCGATGTGGATGTTATTTTTAAGCTGTGTTACAGCCAGTTCCGGTTCGACGGGGGGCGGGATTAAAATGGTGCGAACCATGATTTTGTTCAAACAGGCAGGGCGCGAGTTTATTAAGCTGCTCCATCCCTCCGCAATAAATCCTATGAAAATAGGAGGTGACGTAGTTCCCAACAACATTGTTTTCGCCGTATTGGGATTTATTTTTCTTTATTTTATGACAGCAGCAACATTAATCTTTGTGTTGCTGATCAGCGGGCTTGATTTCATCACGGCGTTTTCTGCCATCATAGCTTGTATCAATAATGCCGGGCCTGGTCTTAATGCGGTCGGGCCGGCAGCCAATTATTCTATCCTGACAGATTTCCAAACTTGGGTATGTACACTGGCGATGTTGATTGGCCGATTAGAAATTTTCACATTCCTGATCCTATTTACTCCGCGTTTTTGGCAACGTTGATTGGGGGTTTGCAAAATTCCCTTTCAGTCGACAAAATATGCGTACGCAAGACAATGCAAAGAGTATTTAATTTGATGCGATTCAAATATACTGTTGCAATACGAATACGGCAAGAAGGTTCAACATAGAATACCTTTTCAAAATTTTCTATCCGGGAGAGAAAAGTGGCAGTCGAATTATTTAATAATGGTAAACATCTGTGCCTGATGTTTAATGATTTGGTGGATGATTCTGCTGATATTGCCGTTCAGGCCAATCAATTTCTGATTGTTGATAATGGCCATGGAGCGATTTTGGATCCGGGCGGCAATATTACTTATAACGCATTGCTGATGGAAATGCATAATTATTTCCCGCCAAAACAGCTTGAATATATTTTGGCTTCACATGCAGACCCAGATATTATTGCATCAGTGAACAAATGGATGATTCACGCTAACTGCAAAGTGGTTATTTCCAAACTCTGGGCTCGATTCGTTCCGCACTTTTGTAGTGTAGGAAATATCGATGGCCGAATAACGAGTATTCCCGACGAGGGAATGAATTTGCAACTCGGAAATTCCATCATTAAAGCAATTCCAGCTCACTTTATGCATTCTGAGGGTAATTTTCAGTTTTATGATCCGATCAGCAAAATCCTATTTACCGGGGACATGGGGGCATCTATCGTTTCTGATGACGAGGCAAAATTGACAGTTGAAAATTTCAAAGAACACATCAAACATATGGAGGGTTTTCATCGCCGTTACATGATCTCGAATAAAATCTGTCGCTATTGGGTAAATATGGTGCGTCAATTGGATGTTGAATGGATAGTTCCGCAACATGGAAAATCTTTTAAAGGGAAAAAAATGGTTAACCAGTTTCTTGACTGGATAGAGCAATTGCCTTGCGGAGTTGATCTAATGTCACAGGATAACTACCGAATTCCGGCGTAAGAAATCGAATCAGGAAAAGTTTGCAATGACAAATCGCAAAACAAACATCAGAAGTATATATGAATATCATGATGTTGAGAAAAACATTGATCTAGTATTGGCATTATTCAATAGCTATTACAAGGCACATCACCACACCGGAAAGCTTTACGAAGATGCGCCGGATTTTTTTCTGATTAAACCCGCCACATTGAAAGGACAAGAATTTAGTACCCGCAATTCGGAGAAGATGCTGCTGGATGATTGCATACGACGCGCCGCTTCTCGGAAAGGTTATATAGGAGTGACGAAAAACTTCAATGCCAAGCTGGGCTACTATTGGCTGGAATTATCAGTAATGCCGTTTATGCTGGGTGATATCGTCACTGAAGAAAATAAAGGGGAATTTTTTTTCGTCATTTCCAAATTTATCGAATTCACAAAACTTAATCCCAAGGCATACGGAGATTTGACGGCTGAAATCGACTCAGACAAAGACCTTGCCCTGATGCTCACTGAAATTAGCAGGATTGCGGCTAGTTTGGGAGAGACATTAAAATGCTATCCAGAAAACATGCTGGTTTCCTATAATCCTAAATGGCCAGTGGATGAGTTCAAAAAGTTGCTTCATACCCTGAAAGAAAGCGACCATGACTGGTGTGAGATGTTTTTTGAATATTTGATTTATGTAATGGGTAAAAAAACCAGGGGCTAATACGAATCGACATAAATCTCCAATTTGCTGATCGATCAGTTTGTTTAAATTGTGATGGTTAGCTACTTGCAAAGAATTAGGAATCGACCTGGACATGCTGTTCTTTCTTGTACCCAGCATGAATGGCGGCAAATTCGCCATGACTTATAACACGGGATGCGTTAGCATTACCGTCTCGAAATCATTCAGAATTAATTAGCGAGCGCAATAATGCCAAATAGGGAGGAATGAGTTGAGCGAGAAATTGCCATTGTCGGGTGTAAAAGTAGTGCTGATCGACGACAGCAATACGATTCGCCGTAGCGGAGAAATTTTCCTGTCTCAAGCAGGTTGCAAAGTTGTGCTTGCCGAAGATGGATTTGATGGATTGTACAAGGTTGTTGAAACTCAACCCGACATTATATTCGTAGATGTAATGATGCCCAGATTAGATGGCTATCAAACCTGCGCCTTGATAAAAAATCACCACGATTTCAGAAACATTCCTGTAGTAATACTAACCAGTAAAGACACCCTATTTGACCGCGCACGCGGCAAGTTGGTCGGCTCTAACCAATATCTGATCAAGCCCTTCAATAAAAAAAGTCTGATAGAAACCGTAATAAATCACACACAGTTACATGAGGAAGTAAGTTATGACCATTAAAAGAGTTCTGGTTGTTGATGACTCGGCAACCGAGCGCCATATTATAGGAGATATTTTGAGCAGCAGGGGTTTCGAAATTACTTTTTCAGTAAATGGAGAGGCTGGTGTGGCCGAGGCAAAAAAGATCAAACCAGATTTAATTATTATGGATGTGGTAATGCCCGGTATGAATGGATTTCAGGCGACTAGAGCGATCACCAAAGACCCGGAAACTCAGCATATTCCGGTGTTGATTTGTACAACCAAAGATCAAGAGACTGACAAAGTTTGGGGTTTGCGCCAAGGGGCGAAGGATTATGTGGTTAAACCAATCAATGCAGCAGAACTATTGAGCAAGATTGCAGCACTCGGTTAACTTAACTAAATTTATTATGTCAAAACGACTTAACTTGCGAGAGTTTCAACAGAGTTTGAGCAACCGGATGCAGGCTAAAGCTAATGCCGACAATCAGGTTACCACGCTCGGAGTGCAAATTTCGGGGAAAAATTGGCTTATAGACATGTCAGATATAAGTGAAGTGTTGCCATTGCCACCGTTGACGAAAGTGCCGATGAGCAAGTCGTGGTTTCGCGGAGTCGTAAATGTTCGAGGCAATTTGTATTGTGTTGCTGACATGGCCTCATATCTGAATAACAATTCGGTAGAAACCAACTCTGCCAACAGAGTGTTACTGGTTGCTGACAAGCATGCATTCAATGCGGCATTGCTAGTTGATCGTGCGCTTGGTTTGCGCGATACAAGGAATTGGAAACAATCTGATAATGAAGGACAAATAGAATTTATCGATGAGCAGGGTACGAGTTGGCAAAAAATGGATGTTTCAGATCTTCTAAATCAAAAAGAATTTTTGCAAGTGGGTATTTGACAAATTTAAGTAGCAATTCCCTTGAGGGGTAAAAATCGACATGGCATTTAAATTAAATATATCAAAACCAAAGTGGTTAGAAAAATTTGTCGGAAAAGAGGCTTCACAAAAAGCAGGATTCACATTACCGATAATTGGAAAATGGGAAGTTGCAAAGCAATTAAAAGTACTCGGCATTGCTGCGGCTAGCTGCCTGATCGTTGCAGCAATTTCGGCATTTATTAACTCCCGCGAGAATGGTTATAACGCCGGGTATGTTGGTCAATCCAGTAAGTTATTGATGTTGTCTCAAAAATTGGCTAAAGACGCGCAGTCAAGCCTGACGGGCGATTCAGATGCTTTTGAAGGATTGGAGCAAAGCAGAAAAGAACTCACATCTGTAATTTCTGTATTGGACAAAGGAGACAGTACGCTACCGGCAACAAGTGGTGAGGCTCGTGATGCGCTTAATGTGGTAAAAACTTCAGTCGACAAAACCTTGGGGGATGTGCAAAAGGTTAATGTCGGTCGCCCCGGTTTGGTGACATTGGCAAATGCGATTGAGATTATTAATGACACCAACGAAGAATTTCGCGGGTTAGCCCAACAAATGATGGACGGATATTCAGGGGAGCAAAAAAATCAGGCAACCCGACTGGTTCTCAATGTGGAACGAGTTGCCAAGGATGCAGCCAAGATGCTGGCAACTGATTTAAAAGTTACTCAAGTCGCTCAACTGGCAGTTGACACCTACGCTGCCGAAGATGAGCTTGCGGTTTTGCCCGCAAATGATCCCAAAGTTCAAACAGCAGCAAAACTTTTTGATGCTTATCGCACCAGTGTTGAAATTCTCGTGTCTCAAGCACTGATTCTGGTTGATGCAAAAGAAGCGGCTAAGTCAATTGTGACGGATTCAGATATATTGCTATCCAAATCACAAATTTTGGTTAATAGCTATCAATTGACAATGAGTTCTCGAATTTCCGGCGCGATTGCGATGATTTCAGCAATTCTTACGCTATTGCTGTTGTTGTTAATTTCCAAGGAATATTTGGATGACGCCCAGCGTCGCGCTAGAGCTGCGGAACAGGCTAACAAACAAAATCAAAATGCGATTCTCCGCTTGATGAACGAACTAAGCGACTTGGCAGAAGGTGATTTAACGGTACGGGCAACGGTGACTGAAGATATCACCGGCGCAATTGCCGACTCAGTGAACTATACCGCCGAGGAACTACGAAAGTTGGTGGCGCGTATTACTGCTGCTGCTGATCAGATTGGCAGAGCGACAAGAGATGCTGATGTGGTTTCCAGGGGATTGCTTGAAGCAACTCAGAAACAAAAAATCGAAATTCAGACTGCCGAAGAGTCCGTGCAATTGATGACAAAATCAATTCAGGAGGTGGATGCCAGTGCTTCGCGATCTGCGGATGTTGCACGTAGAACACTGACAGCAACTGAACAAGGTTCTCAGGCGGTACGCAATACCATTAGCGGCATGGATGGTATTCGTGAACAGATTCAAGAAACATCTAAGCGTATCAAGCGGCTTGGCGAAAGCTCCCAGGAAATTGGTGAAATCGTTGATTTGATCTCGGATATTACCGAGCAAACAAACGTGTTGGCTTTGAATGCTGCGATTCAAGCTGCTTCAGCAGGAGAAGCAGGTCACGGATTCTCAGTGGTAGCAGAAGAAGTTCAGCGACTGGCTGAGCGTTCTGCTGAAGCGACAAAGCAGATTAGTGCGCTGGTTAAAACAATTCAAAGCGACACACAGGAAGCTGTTGTTGCAATGGAAAAAAGTACATTGGGTGTGGTTGCGGGCGCTAAGCTTTCTGAGGACGCAGGGCAATCACTAAAAGAAATTGAAGAAGTTTCAAACGAACTTGCTCGACTGATCAATAGTATTTCGGTATCGACCCAGGTTCAAACTGATATGGCCAGCGAAGTAACAGCAGTGATGCGGGAAATTCTACAAATTACAGGACAAACGACAGAAGGTACGCGACTCACTGCTAACTCAGTTGCCCAGATGACTGGTCTGGCTTCAGATTTAAAGGGTTCAGTATCTGGATTCAAACTTTAGTAATTAATCCCGACTTGGCATGGCTAACCTGGCACAATTTGATCTAGCAGTATTTTCTGGCGTAAAGCCCAGCATGGACGCCTCTCTGGGGGAGGTGAGTTCTTGTCTTGAACAATATCTGATTTCGCCAAATCCAAATTCGAGTGCATTAGAAAAAGCGCGTAATGAACTGAGACGTTTATCAGGGGCACTAAAAATTGCTCATCTTGACGGAGTGGTAGCATATTGCGCTGAGATTGAAAATGTATTTAATGAATTATCCACTAGCTCTGCTCTTGCATCAGCAATGCACCGTGATGTTTTAAGGAGGAGCTTGCTAGGATTAACCCACTACCTCGATTCACTTTCTCGCGGCGCGGATAACGTAACTCTGAGACTGTTCCCGTTGTATCAGGAATTACAACAACTACGCGGATTGGAAATGGCTTTTGAGACGGATTTATTTTTCCCCAATATTGTTGTTCAACTACCGACACATATTTTGGAAGTGGAGCAACAAAAAGAACCATCCTCTCGACTCAAATCAGCTCGCAGTCAGTATCAACAGGGGCTCATGCATTGTCTTCGGCAGGATAATGTTCCTTCTGCCTTGCAAGCGATGCAGGGTGCAATAAATGTTGTGATGCGCTGTATTCCGCAAAATGATAGTCGAGCTTTTTGGTGGGTAGCGTCTGGTCTACTTGACTGTGTGAGTCAGGATGGCTTGCCACCGGAGTTAAATGCACGAAAACTATTCGGACGTATAGATCAGCAGATGAGAGGCGTAATTGAAGGTAGTGTCGCAGATAGCCGACCGACTATTTATGAAATGCTTTACCTGATCGGAAGAAGCCATAGCGTAAGTAACCGTGTGGATCAGATTAAACAGATTTATGCCCTCGACAGATTTTTGCCGGAATTATCTGCTGTCCCTGCCGGTGAGGTAGCACAGGTGTTGGCGCTGATGCACGACCAATTTAGAGTAGCTGAAGAAAGTTGGGAATTTTGCACTCAGGGTGATAGAGCTTCTTGCGATAAATTTGTTGAAAATATTGGACATTTGGTATCGCAGAGTGAAAGGCTAGACCACAATACACTTCAGCCTTTAGTAAAACAAATTCAAAGCATGTCGGTTCATGTGACCGACCCGGAGCAGGCACGCATGATTGCCATGGAAATGGCGATGACATTACTCCTTTTGGAAAGCGGAATTCAGCATTACAGCCAATTGGGCAGTGGGTTCCAAGAGCAAGCGAGAATTTTGTCCGAGCGTATGCGTGCAGCACTCAGCCAGCAACCAGCAGATGCTCGGCAGTTGGAAGAGTTGGTCGATCTCCATTGTCAGATGGAGCAGGATGATGTGACGGTTTCACTTGTCAATGAAATGCTGCTAAATTTGCAGCATGTCGAACAAGGTTTGAATGCATTTTTTGGTGATGCAGCAAGACGTGATGAACTGTCCGGACTGCAGCGCCTGATGGGTCAAATACATGGTGGATTGCATATATTGTCGCTAGCCCAGGCAGAGCGGCTGCTGATTTCAATAAAAAAAATGGTAAGCACTTTTGAAGGAGTTGCTGCCATTCCAAAACCAGCCGAGAGCCACGGATTAGCTCGAGCAGTGAGTGCGCTAGAGGATAGCTTACAGAGGCAAGCGCACGGACAGAAAGATGACACCGAAGCTTTGCGGGCATCGCTTGATGAATTGTCAAAATTGCAAGAGACCACTTCTCCTGCACAGTCAGCTTCTGCAATTCAGGTTGGTGCTATTTCGATAATTCAACGTCCGCTTGGGGAAGATCAAGAATTATTGGATGTATTCCTTGAAGAGGCACAGGAGGTTTTGGGCATCATTCACGACAATTTGGAGATTTGTCAGTTACATCCGGACAGCAATGAGCCGATTATCACAATCAGACGAGGTTTCCATACGCTAAAAGGAAGCGGGCGCATGGTTGGCTTAACTGATCTAGGTGAGGTGGCTTGGGCTATTGAGCGAGCTTTAAATAAGTGGCTCCTAGAGAAAAAGCCGGCATCAGAAAGCTTGTTGCAATTTATCAATCGAGCAGCCCAAGCGTTTACTGAATGGGTGGAAGCGCTTAATAGTCAGGGTGGCGTGCGAATTGAGGCAGGTGATTTATTCGCTATGGCACAACAAATAGAGCAAGGTACTGATTTGGAAGTTGTTTCGCAATCAATACAAACGACGATCTCCGAACGTTCAACTGTAGATACTTTGGAGCCAGCTGAAACTGATCAGATAAAAATTGGCGAGATTAAACTATCCTCAGCTTTATTCAAGATTGCCAGCGAAGAAGCCAAACAAAACGCAATTTCCCTGCAGAAATTCCTGTCCGAACTGCGTACGGTAACACCGTTACATGTGCAATATGATTTTATGCGTGCCGCACACACACTGGCAGGTGTTAACCGCACAATGGGATTTGCCGATATAGCGGCATTGGCATATTCACTAGAGAGTTGGCTTCAAGGTCGAATTGATCAGCCATTTGCTTTGAGCGATAGGCAATGGCAGATGCTCGAATCGGCTATATCATCTCTATTTGAAATGGTACAGAGTGTTTGCGAAAAACAGCTGCCCCATCCTCATGCCGATTTAGCCAATCAACTTTTGGCTGATAAAGATAATTTGATTGAAGAAGTAACCTCTCCTTCAGAAGATTTAATTCAAACACCTACAAAAGCAGAAGAAATTTCAGAAGTGCAACAAACGGCAGAGCCGATTCAGGTACCGAAATCACAAGTTCGTGATGATGTTGACGCACAACTTCTTCCCGTGTTTTTGGAAGAAGCAGATGATCTTTTGCCAAAAATTGGAGAAGCGATTCGAGCATGGCATGAAAAGCCGGATGATGAAAAACATTTACATGTATTAACCAGATTGCTTCACACGGTCAAAGGAAGCGCACGCATGGCAGGGGCAATGCGTGTTGGAGAGCTTGCTCATGGAATGGAAGATCGTGTGCAACATGCTGCAAACAGGTTCGGCGAAGCTGAATTTTGGGAAGAATTAAACACTGACTTTGATCAAATTGGCACTTTGATTGAAGGCTTGCGCGGTAGTGAAGCTAAAACTGGAGAAGTCCAGGCGGTTGCACCAAAGTTCGAACGTCGTGCATTGGATGTGGGAGCCGAACGCGCTTTACTAAGTGTATTACGAGTACGTTCAGACGTAATCGACAGATTGGTAAATGAGGCTAGTGAAATCAGTGTGGCCCGTTCACGGATGGAAACGGAAATGAGGGCTTTCAAAGAAGGTTTGCTGGAATTGACCGGTAGTGTGACACGCTTACGCAAACAATTGCGTGAGATCGAAATACAGGCTGAAAGCCAAATGCAAGCACGAGTCTCCTTGGCTGAGGATGGCAAGGAACAATTTGATCCTCTCGAACTGGACCGTTTTACCCGGTTGCAGGAACTGACTCGATTTATGTCAGAAGGTGTACATGACGTACAGACAGTTCAACAGTCGTTGTTAAAAAATGTAGATGAAACTTCTGCGGCGATGTCTGCACAGGGACGCATTAATCGCGAATTGCAACAAGCTTTGATGAACGTGCGCATGGTGCCATTTTCCAGCATCAGCGAACGTCTATATCGCATCGTGCGACAGACTGGAAAAGAATTAAATAAACGTGCAAATCTTGAGCTTTCCGGAACAAGCGTAGAATTAGATCGAAGCGTGCTCGACAAAATGACGGCGCCATTTGAACACCTGCTGCGAAACGCGATGGCTCATGGTCTTGAAACACCTGAACAACGTGAAAGCCTGGGCAAGTCAGCCATTGGAGAAATTCATTTATCGTTGAGGCAGGAAAGCAATGAAGTAGTGTTTGAGTTGAGCGATGATGGTGCAGGTTTGGATATGGAAAGTTTGCAGCAAAAAGCACTGGCTTCCGGTTTACTGCAAGCAGGAGAATCAATTAGTGCAGATCAGGCAATACAGATGATCTTCATGCCTGGTATGTCTACCGCACAAAAGGTAACGGAAATATCGGGACGCGGGGTAGGTCTTGATGTAGTGAGAAGCGAGGTAAGTTCACTCGGCGGTAGATTAGATGTGACCTCCACTCAAGGTAAAGGGGTGAGTTTCACTATTCATTTGCCTCTGACGCTTGCGGTAACGCGTACCCTGATGGTGCGTGCTGGAAGTGAGATATACGCAATCCCAGCTACAATGATTGCTCAGGTCCAACAGCTCAAACCGAGCGGACTTGAGGCTGTATATAAGTCTGGGCGAATGGAATGGCAGGGGAATGTGTATCCACTTTACTATCTTCCACGCTTGCTAGGCGATGAAACTTCTGACCCGGTAAGTTACCCATACAATGCATTTTTGCTATTGAACAGTGGGGAAAACCGCATTGCGGTGCATGTTGATGAGCTGATTGGCAATCAGG
This sequence comes from uncultured Gallionellaceae bacterium, assembly GCA_903876625.1. Classification (GTDB taxonomy): domain Bacteria; phylum Pseudomonadota; class Gammaproteobacteria; order Burkholderiales; family Gallionellaceae; genus PALSA-1006. Next base: position 14,056 of record CAIRAO010000431.1, read on the forward strand.
AAGTGGTTGTGAAAAACATCGGGCCGCAATTGGCTCGCCTGCCTGGGATAGCGGGCGCAACCGTTACCGGTAGCGGGGCCGTCACACTAATAATTAACCCGATAGTGTTTGCCCAACAGGCAAAAATATCACGCACTTCAGAAAAAACAAATGCAAGTGCGTTACCGGTGCGCAGTATACCGATGATTATGGTTGTGGACGATTCTCTCACGGTTCGCAAAATCACAAGCCGATTGTTAACACGCTTGGGATATCAGGTGGTAACAGCCAAAGATGGATTGGATGCGATGGAGCAACTGGTGGATTTAACTCCAGCATTGATGTTGTTGGATATAGAAATGCCGAGAATGGATGGTTTTGAATTAACAAAGCGGCTTCGTCAAGATATTAAAACGAAAAATTTGCCTATTATCATGATTACATCTAGAACAGCTGATAAACATCGCAATTACGCGTTGGAAATCGGGGTGAACAAATATTTAGGAAAACCTTATCAGGAGGAAGAGTTGATTAAATTGATCCAGCATTTTGCTCCGCTTTCAGAAATTGAAACAGGCAACTAATTAAATCGTTCGTAAACTTGATTTGGAATCTTAGATAAACGTTAAACCTTCTTCAGATTAAGCCGATACACAATGCATAGATAAATATTTGTGTGTGAATAAGGAGGTGTGCCATGACTATCATAATGAATATGTGCAGTTACTCTGTTGAAGAAAATTCCAATTCAGAGATTAGCAACGAACTCGAGGCAAACTTTGAAGCAGTAAATCAAGCAATGATGGGCATTCATCAGCTTGGAGTGTATTTAAATCTGAGAAGTAGATATATACCAATTAGTTTGGCTACCGTTGATATTGAAATCTTCCTTAGAAAGATGTCTACAGAATAGAGATGGTTGACAGTTTAGCCAGACTCGCAACTGCGGTGCTCTCTATTACATAACGTTGTGCGGATTTTCAATCCGCTGCTGATACAACTTACTCAGTAGATTGTGTTATTCCATTTGTCATTCAACACAGAAATAACCTTTGCGTAGGGGCGTATTGCCATACGCCCCTACGCAATAATTCATTTTTGATTTAGAAATGGAATTACTGCAATACCATGCAACACAAAGATAGACTAAAACGATTGGGATATTATAATACTAAGGGCGAGGTCTAAGTTAGACCGAAACTTATTGTTGCTTATTAGGAGACAAATATGGTTAGTCATCATGAACGAGGTGAGAAATCCTCAGCAGCCAATAGTAAACATCCAACAGACAGTCAGTTTGAAGACGAAAAAGTCGAAGCACCAAAAGTGAGTCCGATTCGTCAGAAATTAGCACTGACAGGTCACTACATAATGCTTGGGCTGGTACCAGTCATATCAGTGATATCGCTGGCTATAGGCGTTGTTGCAGTTACTGGAAACCGTTCCGGAGAAGAACAACTCAGTAAGTCCCTCGCAAAAATAGATAGCTTGAACGCAAGTATGACGGTTTCAAAAAATGAATTGGATAAGCTTAAAGCTTCTTTAGCGCAAGAAAAAAGTATACAGGAAGAAGAGCGCAAAAAGTTAGACGAAAAAATGGAAAAGATTATTCATAACATAACCCCATTGCAAGTGAAACTTAAGATTTTTCCTACACTGGAAGACCAATTGCGCCAGGCTGCAATGACATCGGCTGTATTGCCAGGAACTGCATCAAATGTCGTCGCAGCCTCTGCGGTATCAAGTTCCACTGAAAAAAAACCGGCTTCACAAGTTCAAATAATGAAAGAAGCAATAGAGAAGTACAACAAAAATAATTAGACATGATCAAATAGCAACCATTTCTTCAACAGATATTTGCAGAACGTTTACTACAATAGTGTCCGTTTCGTGTGCATTTTCCCAATAGTTATCCGGATGTATTCCAATGAGGTTTGTATTAGTCATAATGTTGCTTTTTCCTGCTATCTCATTAGCGGCTTTGGACGAAGATTTTCTGGCAGCCAGAGAGGCATTCCGTAAAGGTGATGCAACACGTCTCGACAAAATTGCGACACATCTGAAAAACACCTCCTTAGAACCCTACCTAACTTATTACCATTTGCGTATGCATTGGGATGAGCAAGATACTACAGCAATAAAACAATTTTTGTCACGGCCCGAAGATACACCCGTGATAGATCAATTTCGCACCGAATGGTTAAAGTATCTGGGGAAACGTCATAGATGGGATGAGTTTTCGGCAGAATATCCTCATCTGGTTAACGATGATCCCGAGCTAAATTGTTATGCGCTGCAGTTTCGCCAAATTTCAGATGAAAATGGGGCGTTACATGATGCAAGAACAAAATGGTTCAGCGGATCCGGACAACCAGAAAGCTGTGCAACATTATTTGAATCCGCCATCAGTAAAAAAATTATCAACGATCAGGATATATGGACACGGATTCGATTGGCCTTGGACGCTAATAACATATCGCTGGCCAAACAGCTGGCATACAAATTACCTAAAAAATATGTTTTCCCAGTCGGATCACTGGATAGGGCCGCATCAAATCCGGATCGCTACCTAACCAAAACAAAATTGGATAAAAACAGCGAGTCACAACGCTTGGTTGCGTTGTTTGCCCTACATCGTTTGGCGAAACAATTTCCTCAATTGGCCATTGCGCGATGGAAAAAAATAGCAACAAGTTTTTCCGAGGCAGAGCAGCACTATTTTATAGGCTGGCTAGCCTATGAGGCAGCTCGCGACCAAGACACGCGAGCCTTGGAGTGGTTCAAGGTGGCGGGTGATGGACTGTTGAACGAGACTCAATTGGCATGGCGTACACGTGCTGCATTACGAGTTCAGGATTGGCATGAAGTCTGGACTAGTATTACTGCAATGTCCGTTCTCCAACAACAAGAGGCAGCATGGCGTTACTGGAAAGCACGGGCTCTCAAAGAACTAGGAAGAAAAACTGATGCGGAGGTATTGCTTGCAGATCTGAGTCATGAATATAACTTTTACGGCCAACTTGCAGCAGAAGAGCTAGGGACTTCACCAGCAGCAGGAATTGTTTCAGTGAATTATCAGACAAGTAAAGAAGAGTTAAATGAAATACAAACCTTGCCAGGAATTCAGCGCACTCTTGATTTGTATCGCATGGATTTGAGGGTTGAAGCTGCCAAAGAATGGGCATGGGCAATCAGAAAATTCGACGATAAGAAATTGCTGGTAGCTGCCGAATTGGCGCGACGCAACGAAATGTATGATCGTTCAATTAACGCAGCAGAACATACAACGGCCTTACACGATTTTAATCTCAGATATCCGGCACCATTCAGGGAAACTATGCAAGGAAGACTGCGTGAAAATGGTTTGGAGGAAGCATGGGTATATGGTTTGATGCGACAGGAAAGTCGCTTTGCAAGTCAGGCAAAATCTGATGTTGGTGCGGCTGGACTAATGCAGATAATGCCTGCAACAGCTAAATGGGTAGCGAAGAAAATGGGTATGCGCGACTATCGAACTTCTCTTATCCATGAAACAGAAGTCAATCTAAAACTCGGTACCTATTACATGAAGAATATATTATCTTCATTCGATAATAATGCTGTTATGGCATCAGCGGCATATAACGCGGGCCCTGCAAGAGCAAAACAGTGGCGGGCAGAAAAACCTTTGGAAGGCGCTATATATATCGAGACTATTCCGTTCGACGAAACTAGGGAATATGTCAAAAAAGTAATGAGCAACACTGTGTATTACTCCAAACTATTTGACCAACCATTAGTTTCACTCAAGCAAAGACTAGGAGTAATAGAAGCAAAATCTACAGAAAATAAAAAGTAACAATCTGATGATAAATGAATAAAAATCAGCTTCATAATATTTTTTTTTAGACAGTGGAGGTCATGTTGAATACCTCAACAACCCAAATTTATTGTGTCGGCGGTGCCGTGCGCGACCAGATTCTCGGTTTGCCTGTGCAAGACCACGATTGGGTTGTAGTTGGCAGTACGCCAGAGCAAATGGTGGCGAAAGGATTTAAGCCAGTTGGAAGCGACTTCCCAGTGTTTCTTCATCCGCAAACACACGAGGAATATGCACTGGCTCGCACCGAGAGAAAAATTGCGCAGGGATACAAAGGCTTCAGTGTATATGCCTCCCCGGAAGTAACACTTGAACAGGATTTGTTGAGACGTGATTTCACAATTAATGCAATCGCGCGAGATGCTGATGGAAATCTTATCGATCCCTATGGTGGACAAGCTGATTTAAAAGCCGGAGTTCTAAGGCATGTAGGTGATGCATTTGCCGAAGACCCGGTGCGCATTTTGCGCGCTGCACGCTTCGTTGCTCGATTTAACTTTACCATTGCGCCGAAAACCATGGAACTGATGAGCTTAATGGTGAGCAATGGTGAAGTGGATTCCCTTGTGGCAGAGCGAGTATGGCAAGAACTCTCACGCGGATTGATGGAAAAACATCCATCACGCTTTTTCACATCGCTACGCGAATGCAGCGCATTAAAAATAATATTTCCAGAAGTAGACAGGCTTTTCGGTGTGCCTCAACCGGTTCACTATCATCCAGAAATTGATTGCGGCATTCATACAATGATGGTGATAGACGACACAGCCAAACATAAATATACACTTGGTGTGCGCTTCGCTGCACTAACACATGATCTCGGCAAAGCCACCACGCCAGACGAAATCCTGCCCCGACACATAGGTCATGAATCTCGAAGCGTTGCGCTACTAAAGGTGATGAGTGAACGTTTGCGAGTGCCGGCTGAATATAGGGATCTGGCTTTGTTGGTAGCGCGTTACCATGGTGATGTTCACCGCGCAAGAGAAATGCGAGCAGATACAATTGTAAAACTATTTGACGGTTGTGATTTGTGGCGTAAACCGGAAAGATTTGAACTCATATTGCAAGCCTGTGAGTCAGATGCGCACGGACGAACTGGCCATGAAAACGATGACTATCCTCAGAAAGAATATTTGTTGCATTGTTCTCAAGCAGCACAAGCAATCAATGCAGGTACGATCGCCAAAGCATGTTCGGATAGTAAGTTGATTGCCGATAAATTACGTGAGGCGCGAGTTGCCGCGGTGGAAAAGGTTCGCGAACATATGTTAAAAAATTGATACCAAAAAAAATGGCCTAGTGAAAATACTACCTTAGTCCTATTCAAACAATCTTTAGAGAAGGTTCAAAAAAAGCAGACTGTCGTGGTAGATTGAGTTCTATATGGTAGGTCGGCTAAGTGGAAATTTGACGTTAGTTAGCTTTTGTCCGACAACGGACTAACTTGCTTTGACTACATTGCAATAGTTCAAATGATATTGCTGCCACTCATTCGAATCGTATATAGATCATATGGGAGAAACAAAATGAAGCGGATTCTAGTCGTTGATGATATGTCAAGCATTCGCACTTTGATTAAGGCTGTTATTCAAAGTATTGGTTCGTATATTGTTGATGAAGCTTCGAATGGTGAACTTGCCTTTCAAAGAATGAAGTTACATAACTATGATTTGATTATCTCTGATTGGAATATGCCTGAAATGTCAGGAATTGAATTATTGCGTGCAATCAGGAATGATGAAAATCTCAAAACCACTCCTGTAATATTGCTTACTGCCGAGACAACAAAAGAAAATATAATGGATGCGATATCTCAAGGGATCAATGGGTATATTGTTAAGCCATTTACCCCTGATAGTTTGATAACTTCACTACGCAAAATACTTCCAAAATAGCCAATTTATGTCCGTCATTTTGAGAATTGATTAGCTGCAAACTGACTACTCCAGTCTTCATCGAGTTACCTGTTTCCGAAATAGGATACTAAAGCTTAGCGGCGAGAATAAAATACTGTGCGGACATAGCTGTTATTGACGGCAAAAAAGCAGGTATCGGCCAAAGGTGTGAATTCGTGAGAGTCGGCTTTACGGTAAACATTTGAGATTACTCAATGCCACTTCGCTCCAAACAGCAATTGAAAGATACTTGTAATTCCATTTGCCAACCTCGTTTAAATTAAATGTGATATAAAGAACTAACTGTTTAAATGTTCCATACCGAACATATTGCAGAATCAAAGCCGCGTTGAGCTGCATTCCGGTCTTATCACTCTTCTGAATCAATGGGTTGAGTGCATCTCTAAATCCTTAGAGATGGAGGAAATATGAAACAGCAAATGGCTTCTAAGCAGAGCAACTCCCCTCCCGCTCAATCGGTAGTGTCTGCGTATTACTCACCAGACCAAATTCTGGACGAGTTGGAAATTCATCAAATTGAACTTTCGATGCAGAATGAAGCATTGCGTCAAGCACTCGAAACATCTGAAATATTGCGTGACCGATATGCTGACCTTTATGAATTCTCTTCTCTTGGTAATCTCACCATTGCTGATGATGGGTTGATCAGAAAGATCAACACGAAGGCATCGATTTTACTTGGTGTTAACAAAGTAAAAGCCTTACGAATGGGCTTCTCTCAGTTTGTATCGAAAAATGACATCGAACGCTGGGAAAAGATGTTTATTGCCATGAAGTCAGGCAGTACCTTCAAAGAGCAGCACTTTGAAATGACTTTAGTTCGTAGCGACGGTTCGATAATATACGCTCACCTTCATTGCCTGCGCAGACAACCTGAGAATGAAGGTCCCTTGCTGCGTATGGCTTTAGTCGACGTCACCAAATTCAAGCTAGCTGCGTCTGAAATGCGTATCGCAGCCATTGCTTTTGATTCTCAAGAGGGCATGTTGATCACCAATCGGCATGCCACGATTCTCAGAGTGAATGCTACCTTTACCAAAATTACGGGATATAGCGAAGAGGAAGTGAAAGGCAAAAATCCGAGCTTGCTCCAATCGGGTCGTCAGAAC
>CAIRAO010000432.1 GCA_903876625.1 uncultured Gallionellaceae bacterium
CTGAGGCTGGTACGGACTTTCAGGACAAGGAATCTGTTGTGATCTTGGCTTGGGTCATTTTGGAAGTTATAAAAGCATGTATGAATTGCTGAGCAAGACCAATCGTTTTTATGAGGAAACCCGAAAAAAACTGGATGAAGCGTTAGGTGGAATCTATCGGAAATTGGAATTTCATTTCAAAGAAACACTGGGGGTAAGCAATAATTACTATCTTGAGTCCATCGAAAAAAATATGGAGTATTTAAAAAAGATCGTTTCGCAAGACGAGGCGGTCTATTTGACGATGCTAAAACGAAATGGAATAAAAGAAAAATCGCAGTCTATCTTGCAGAAATAATTCCGTTCGGAAGGAGATTTTGCCTTGAGTGCAGTTGTTGATTCCATTTTAAATTACAACTCCGGTCGCGAAAAAGAACGGCTTACCTTGAAACATCAGGCCATGCGCCAGGATTCATTTGCTTTTATGCGTGGCACCTGTCATCTTTACTTTCAGGACTGGCCTGCTTCAGACAAACAATTGAACGATTCTCCCTTGGGATGGATTTCGGGTGATCTGCATCTGGAAAATTTCGGTTGTTATAAAGGTGAAAATCGTCTGGTGTATTTCGATCTGAACGATTTTGACGAAGGCATTTTGGCTCCATCTACTTGGGAATTGGGACGTTGGCTCACTAGCATATTAGTTGCTGCAAAATCTTTGCGGATTCCCAAAGAGGATGCTCGCCGGCTCTGCCAAATCGGTTTGAACAGTTACTCAACTGCATTACAGTCGGGTAAAGCCAAGTGGTTGGAGCGCGAAACAGCTAAAGGGATGATTCGCGATTTGCTCAACCCTCTAACTTTGCGAAACAGGAAAACCTTTTTAGATAGCCGAACCAAATTGCGCATTGGAAAACGTATCATCAGGATAGATGGAAAAAGAGCTTTGGCATTGGAACCTCAGGAAAAAATGGATGTCATGTCATTCATTAAAGAATACGCCAGACTTCAGCCCAATCCAGCTTTTTACAAGCCACTGGACGCGGTTCGCCGTATCGCCGGAACGGGAAGTTTGGGCGTTAAACGTTATGCCATTCTGGTCGAGGGGCATGGTAGCCCCGATTGCAATTATCTCCTCGACCTTAAAGAGGCAATACCAGGAGCGCTCAAGCCTTACGTTAAAAACAGACAACCCAAGTGGGGAAGTGAGGCGCAACGCGTTGTCAGTGTGCAGCGTCGTTCTCAGGCGATCTCACCTGCATTTCTGACTTCCGTTACTTTTCAAAACAGGCCATTTGTTCTAAAAGGTCTGCAGCCGACTTCGGACCGGCTGGTACTGGAAAAATGGAACGGAAAAATAAAACGTTTGGAATCGGTGATTCAAAGTATGGGTGAGGTCGTTGCGTGGAGTCATTTGCGCAGTGGCGGACAGTCAGGATCGGCCATTGCTGATGACTGGATTATGTTTGGTTGTTACCGGGACTGGCATGATCCGTTGCTGAAATATGCAACAAACTACGTTTCGAAAATCGAATCAGACTGGAAGAAGTATTCAAAGGAATATGACCGCTCAGGAAAAAGTTGGATAGCTTGACAGCAATGTTTATGGACTACCTTCGGCTGTCGAAAACAAGTGAAGTGACGTTCCGGTCCTTACCCAATGCCGCCATAATGCTGTTACAGGAATAGTCATTTCTAATAACGATAACGAATAGATTTTGCAATGACTCATTTTCCAGTTGGGTAATTAGTAATGATCCTATTTAACCCACCAAAATTGACCATCATGCTCGTTGCTGTTTTTGGTTTTAGTGATGCTTATGCGGCAAATAAAACTGGCGTAACTGATATTTTGAGTAAAGGTGAAAAGAGTTTTGAGCTATATTATTCAACGACGAATACCTCATTTCTTAGCGGCGACTCGCCGAGCACAATCAATAATGGTGCAGTAACAGTGCCATTATCCGGACGCCTTACACAAAATAGCCTATTGGCAAGTTTCAACTTTGGAGTGACGGACAAATCAAATGTGAAAATCAGTCACGGTTTGCAAAGAACAGTTCAAGAATTAAATTATACATTTTCACCTAATACTTATGTTTATACCATGACTTGGGAAGGAACTACAGACCCGGAGATTTGCATTCAGTATATGCTGGCAGACAAGAAGAAAAGTGAAATCGGGGCGATCATATATGGGGCTGTTTCACCAGCAGTTACTCCTTCACAGTCTCCAGTTCCTGAAATAATGACTAATGGTACGATAACCTCAAAAGGCTCTAACGGTGGGTCAGGCAGTGGTTACACGACGACAAGAATTGGATCAACTGTAAGCTTTCCTGTTTACATTGGAAA
>CAIRAO010000433.1 GCA_903876625.1 uncultured Gallionellaceae bacterium
GAATGACGGATTGTCTGTCTAATGGCAAATCTCGGATCAACCAAGCAATCATCGTAGATTAGAATTTGGCATGAATGGTGCTTCTAAGTTAAAGCACACCTCGTGTGTACCCTTCAAATCAAAGGAGCACTAAATTATGAAAAAAGTACAAAAAGGTTTTACCCTGATCGAATTGATGATCGTGGTAGCGATTATCGGTATTCTGGCTGCTGTAGCTATTCCTGCTTACCAGGATTACATCACCAAAGCCAAACTGTCTAAAGTTGTATCTTCAACAGACGCAGTTAAGATGGCCTATGCTCAATATGCACAAGAAAATGGCGGATTTGCGGCAGTTATAGGTACGAATTGGGCCAGTTTGGGTATTAATGCTGCGGGGCCAAACACAACTACTGAAATTGCATCTTTTACCGATGCAACAGTTGCGGGCGGTGCTGGCGGATTTACGATTGCATTGCAAGGTATATCAACAGCAATTGACACTGACACAGTAACGTTTTTGACAACGCCGGCTGCTGGAGCCACAGCACTTACTTGGGTAGTTACTTGTACCAAAGGAGCTGGTGCTGGTACTACAGCGTTGCCTAATGCATTACTTTCGAAAGCTTTTGGCTGCTAATAAGTAATAATAATTGCACGCATTTAAGTTGTAAAAACCCCTCTTCGGAGGGGTTTTTACATTGAGGTGAGATAAATGCAGGGTGGTTTCATGGGCGGAGATATAAAGCTTTATTTTTCGGGTGACCGAATCAAGATACTGCTCTTGCTGTTTTTGGTCGGGCTTATCTATCTGCCATTTCTCAGTAACCCGCTCGTGTTCGATGACACGATATTTTTTAAATCGCCAATCACCTATTTTACCGACGCAAATTTCGATTTCACCTTTCGCTGGTTTCCCTATACGACCTTTGGCGTGACTTGGGCATTCTTTGGCGAAGCACCGGAAGCATTTCGTGTGCAAAATCTATTATTGCATGGCATGAATGCGCTGTTGCTTTTGTTGGTGTTGCGCATGTGGATTGCGCTATTAGTAGCTGAAAGCGCGCAGCAGAAAATGGCGAACTGGGGCGCATGGTTAGGGGCGCTTGTATTCGCTTGCCATCCGCTGGCAGTTTATGGCACGGGCTATCTGATGCAACGCAGCATTTTGATGGCGACACTGTTCACACTCGTGATGCACCTGGCCTATTTACGCGGTTTATTGGAAGGTGACAAACGCTACGCAGCGCTGGCCGTTGCCGCTTATTTTCTGGCGGTATTTAGCAAGGAGCACAGCTTGATGGCACCCGCACTTTTGCTGTTATTAACTTGGGTGTTACGCGACCGGATTAAACTATCTCGACCCGCTCTAATTACGACTTGGATAGGTTTTGTTGTGGTTGGTTTGATACTGTTGATGCGCGTGAAATGCGTTCTCGGGCAAGTTTACGAATTAGATGCGGAAAAATTAATCGGCCAGGAGGAAATGCTCAAAGGCTTGCCCATGCTGCATTTATTGAGCTTACTGACTCAGGCTGGTCTGTACTTCAAGTACTGTATGCTCGTGGTCATTCCCAATCCGTCATGGATGTCGATAGACATGCGCGAGACTTTTATACTTTCGTGGCGTGACTGGACAAGCTGGATTGGCATATTTGCTTTTATCAGCTATGGCA
>CAIRAO010000434.1 GCA_903876625.1 uncultured Gallionellaceae bacterium
CCATTCGCCAGCGCCCAGAGTGCTGAAAGTGTGGATCCAAGTGATTTTAATCAGCTTCAAGTCAAAGTGGATGCCATGGAAGACAGCATGATTGTTTCCATGTGGTAAGGGCTGACAGTGCGATTGGTAGGGCGAAAGCAAATTTGGCAATAGTCAGATACAAGGAGAAAAATTGGGATGAGGTTATAAATCTTACAACAGAGGCTATAAAAGTTATCCCGTACAACTCTTCCCCTTACGTTACCAGAGCTGGTGCATACATAAATACAGGTCGCTATTTAGAGGCGCTTGAAGATTCTAATACTGCAATTGGCATTAATCCTAATGAAGGATTAGGTTATAACAATCGCGGGTTGGCTAACGAATTTCTGAAGAAACAAACAGAAGCTCGCGCGGATTATGAGTCTGCTTGTAATCTTAAATTTGAACTTGGTTGTTCCAATCTTAAACGCTTGAGTCTAGTTAACAAATGATAAATATAATTTTTATATTAACCAATTGTAATTGTTTTATTGTTGCTTCCGTCTGGTCTTCAGTATGCAGCCGAGCTGCAAGGTCTAAGTAATAGCTCAAGATTAACTCCCAAAAAGTGTGATCAAGGTATCCTCATCGCCAACAGCAATAATCTGATCATATCGAGCCTTGAGTACCGGAGCGCGCTGCCACTCCGACACTCTGCGCGAACAGATTTCTTCCCGGAGTATCCTCAAGCTCCATTTCCCACCACAAAGGACTCCCACAATGGCCCAACGCCGCAACCATATAGCTAAACGCACAGGAGGACACACAGGAAGACTCATAGGAAATACAACATAAGGAATTTTCCGATGGATGATAACTGACCACTATGGAACTGGTCGATCAATTTCGTTAATGAGATTTATGACATTTAGAGAAGCAGTCAATTATTTCTTGCTGATGATTCTGGTCGCTGCCATTGGTGGAATACTAAACGGGATATACGATATGAGCGGCAATGTGTGGCAATGGATGCAAAACGAGTATAGATTTTCGCATGGGCGTTCGATTCGTGGCGGCTCTTGGCTCGAAGGTGCGGGAAGCATTAGCGCGGCCTCTCGCGACTACGACGTCCCTTCTGACCGGCTCAACGTCATTGGCTTTAGGTTGGCAAGAACGCTCCCGAAGCCAAGTGGCGAGTAGGCAGTATTACCACTCATTTGTTGTCTGACTCCTCCTTTGTCTCGTTTGCTGCCCTTGGTGTAGGTCCGCTGTGGGAAAGTCTGATGAATTTAACGCCATCATTTAATCAATAAGTTAGAGAAATATAAACCTATCAATATAAACATCAACCACGTCGAGGTATCTAGATATTCACCCAGAATATATAGGCCGAAATCAGGATGTTTGTCCTAGCATTTCCATACAAATCTACGATGAATTATCACTAGAATCTTTCTAGAATACTTACAACAACTTCAACCCCTCGAATGTAAGTTGTTTTGTATTTCTCCTCCTAATCGCACACTCTTCAATGGGTGTGCATTTTTTTAAACAAGTTGGTGGATTTTAATTGAGTCAATTCAATCGCTAAATATATATACGATCGCACCAATCAAAATAAGGATGAGCAAAAGTCGAAGCAGTCAGATAGCTCATAATAAAGCATGGAAATCACAGCTTCAGGCATAGCTAGAAAACTTCGCCGCAAATATCTATTTGCGCTGTTGGGGTGGACTTTACTGATCGGAATCTCGCTGGCTTGGAATCTGCATCAAGAGGCGGACGAAACCATGCTTATGGCTGTCAGCGATGCTCGCACTAATATCAATAAAGACATCCTCTTCCGTAAATGGATTGCCTACCATGGAGGTGTTTATGTCCAGACAACCCTGAATACTCCACCTAATCCTTATCTCAAGGTCCCAGACCGAGACGTAGTTACATCTTCGGGCAAGATGCTTACCCTTATGAATCCAGCCTATGCTTTGCGAGAGTTGCAAAACCTTAGCGATGATGTTAGCACCAAGACCCATATCACTAGCCTGAAACTGCTCAACCCACATAACACTGCGGATGATTGGGAGGCTGGCGCGATGAAGAAATTTGAGTTGGGAGCCAAAGAGGTAATGGAGACAAAACAAGTTGATGGTCAGACTCACCTGCGACTGATGCGGCCATTTATCGTTGCTCAGGAATGCCTAAAATGCCATGAGCAGCAGGGATACAAGGTTGGGGACATCCGTGGTGGCATTAGTGCGGATGTGTCACTGGCAATTTATAAACCCGATCAGCAACAGCGCGACAATGTTGATCAATTAACGCATGGATTTGTGTGGCTTATTGGATTGATTGGTCTAGGAGTTTCCTATCGTCGAGAACGCTACTTAGGCAACGAAAATGAAAAAAATGCGGCTGCTCGACGTGAGAATGAGAAACAGGTTGAAAATCTTGCATTCTATGATCCCCTGACTGGTTTGCCGAACCGTAGGCTTATGCAAGATAGATTGGGACAGGAAATAGCTTCCAGCATACGAACGGGAAAGACAGGTGCAATATTGTTCATCGATCTGGATGCCTTTAAAACCGTCAACGATACGCTTGGTCACGCTGCTGGAGACTTATTGCTGAAACAGGTTGGAAAGCGAATTCAGTCCTGCCTACGAGGTGGCGATACGGTGTCGCGGCCGGGTGGAGATGAGTTTATCGTCATACTGAATGACTTGAATGAAGAATTAATAGAGGCCGCTCTACAAGCAGAATCTATAGGAGAAAAAATTCAAGCTGAACTTAGTCTGCCTTACCAACTAAATAGCAATCAATGTCATAGCACTTCCAGTATCGGTATATCGTTATTTGGTGGTCAAAATGTTTCGATTGAAGAAGTGATGAAACAAGCTGACATAGCAATATATCAGGCCAAGAAGGAAGGGAAGAACACAGTTCGCTTCTTCGATCCCAAGATGCAGGAATCAATTAATGCCCGTGCTGAACTAGAAGGCGAATTGAGGGCGGCGATCCAGCAACAACAATTTCAGTTGTATTATCAGATTCAGACAGATAGTTCACATCTGCCTTGTGGTGCA
>CAIRAO010000435.1 GCA_903876625.1 uncultured Gallionellaceae bacterium
CCACCGGCAGAATAATCTCCCAGACCATTAAAATAAATAATAAATTGTCTATTGGGTGTAGTACCTGTGTATCCACATGATATTGAACCTGCACCTGTACTACCAAAACCGCTTGTTGCATAGTCATGAACACCAAATGCAATCCCCGCACCTAACTCGCCTTGTAATGATGTAGAAGGGCATGTATAATTACCATACCCAGTAATGCCGGTATTTGTAAAACTTATCCAACCATCCGTACTCATATATATAGATGTATAATTAGTTCCATAATAATTAAATGAAAAAGGAATAGCCAAAGCACCACTCATAATATCATCTCCGGCAACAGTACCCACTGTAGTACCAATTGTAGCTAAACTATATGTTTGTGATGCAACGCCATAGCCCGGAGAGCTTGGAGTTGGAATTGCAGTTATTGTAGAAGTAGAACCTACACATAAAGTTGTTGGCGAAGCAGTAGCAGTAGCAGTAAAAGTTGCTGCATTTATTGTAACCGGTACGGTAACAAAACACCCACCCGGTGCAGTATATGTAATGGTTGCTGCCCCGGCAATTGCCCCTGTTACTATTCCTGTTGAACCCACTGTAGCATTGGTAGAACTACTGCTCCAAGTTCCACCACTTGTAACATCAGACAATGACACACTACTACCTACACACATTGTTGCAGATGTTGGACTAATTGCAGCCGGTAAACTATTTACAGTAACATAAGAAGTATAACTTACAGTACTAGAACAACCGGCTGAAGAAACGGTTAAAGTATAAACACCACTATTTGCTGTTGTAACTGCAAAAGCAGGCGGATTAGCAGCAATTGAAGAATAGGAACCAGGACCAGACCATGAATAGGAAAGAGAAGTACCACCCGTAATTGTAGAGGAAAGTGTTAAGTTTGAACCTGAACATAAAGAGGTTGATGAAACATTGGCAACTACACTTGTTGGTTGGGAATTTACGATTACAGATGCTGTGTTAACAGTTACCGAACAACCACCTACAGTTCTAGCCGTAAACGTATATACACCGGCAGCAGTACTACTTGCTGTTAAAGTAGCAATAGCTGTTGTTGCTGCAAAACCTGAAGGACCCGACCACGAATAAGTTGTAGCACCTGTTGCAGCACCCGTTAACGTTAATGTGTTTGTAACACAAACAGGATTAGGAGATGCACTAGCACTAACCGATGTTGGTACTGCATTTACTGTTATCACTTGCGTAATTGGCGAACAACCTGTTGATGTATATGAAATAGTTGTTGTACCTGCTGATAATGCACTTACAACCCCACTGCTATTTATTGTAGCAACACTAGTTGTGCCACTACTCCAAACACCACCTGTAATTGCATTGCTTAATGTTGTGTTTGTACCTGCACACAAAACAAAAGTACCTAAAATGGGAGATGGGTTTGCAACTGTTAATGCTGCACCTACATCTGTACCACAACCGGTTGAATAACTTATATTGGTTGTTCCTGCACCAATACCGTTCAAAATACCTGTTAGAGAACCAATTGTTGCAAAAGATGATGAAGTACCCCGTTTCATGGGTGTGAAAAAAATGAGTCTGCATCAAACAGGTTTTCAGGAAGTGATTGCCTGTGCAGCACTGACCGACAAATTACCGGAATCGATGGTACTGATCGGTGTACAACCGGAGCAATTGGAAGACTTCGGCGGCAGTTTGCGAGATTCTGTTAAAGCACAAATTCCGCATGCCATCGAAATTGCGCTCGATTTGCTGAAGGAATGGGGCATTCCTTATTCGGCCCGCACAACACCAATTGCCAGCCGATGTGTTAATGGCGATTTATTGGACATGGAAAGTTATGAGGCAGGACGTCCTTCAGCAGAATTAGCCTGTCGTTTCGGGGATGAACGGTTTCTTACTGGCTCGGTAGAAGGCTAGGAATATGTGTATAGGCATTCCGATGCAGGTTACCGAAGTTGAAGATGACATGTTTGCATGGTGCGACGGACGTAACGGGCGTAAGCGCATCAATACGATGTTGATAAATGCAGTTCAGCAAGGTGATTGGTTGCTGACGTTTTTAGATAGTGCACGTGAAGCCATTGATGCCGAGCGCGCCACCATGATTAATTCTGCACTTGATGGACTTGAGAGAGTGGCAGCCGGCCAAGATGATTTTGAAGAATGCTTTGCCGATCTGATCAATAGAGAGCCGCAGTTGCCCGATTTTTTACGAACTGATTTAGTACAAAAGGGAAAATTATGACTGCCGCTCTTGCCTGGAAACCACCCCGCTCTGCCATGAGTAATAACTTTAACGGGCTGTTGGATAAATTAGTTGAAAAGCATGGTATCTCAGAATGCGATCATGAAGGTTTTCAAGATTTTATAAATGGAACTGGAAATGGAATTGCGTTGCTAACGGAAGAGCCGGACACGGCACCGGAAAGCTGGGATATGTCAGTGATATTCCCGGAATTGCTGGCAGCGATTGGAGCTCAATTGCGCACGACTATCGTTAGACCGGAAAGCGCCAAAATATTGCAGACCCGCTTCGGCCTGAGCAGACTGCCCGCATTAATATTTGTTCGTGACGGTGGTTATGTGGGCGCGATCGAAGGACTACGAGATTGGTCAGAATTCGTCAGCGAATTCGCCGAGATGTTGCAAAAGCCAATCAGTCGCGCACCATCAATAGGAATTGCTGTGACAGCGATTTCTTCTTCAACCTGTCACTAAGCCAAGGATAATTTCATGAGAGAATTTCCAATTCCAGTCGTTGCCTTCGGCGTCGGTTCACAACCGGAAGAAGAATCGGTAGAGTACTTGCCGCTTCCGCACGAAATGACAACATTTGCGCTACCGGTTATAAACCTTGAAGCCGATCCGGAAATTCTTGAAGCCGCTTGTGAAGTCATTGAAAATCTTCGCGCCGCAATGCAGGCAGGCAGTCATAAAAGCTTTGATTTGATCAATCTTCCACCTAAGGTGGTTGAACTCATTAATCAGTCAATGGGACAAGGTGAAGTCAGCGTATTGGTGCGTGAGCCGAGCAATCTACATATTCAAGAAACGGTATTCGCCGGGGTCTGGAGAGTTCAGGAGATTTCAGAGCAGGGGATGATGTTGCGTGATTCTTTGCACGCTTGCTTTATTCCGCCAGAAGTTCAGCAATCTGCCTTGACAGGAATATCCAAAATAATCAGCGCGCCGCCGATTAATCCGGGAATCATGAATGCACCTCCAGTTTTGAACGAGTTATTGGAAAGGTCAGCCAAATATAGACCCGGACAATCCGCTCACGTCATTAATCTTTCATTACTGCCGATGACTCCCGAAGACTTGCAATATTTTTTTGATGCCTTCGGTACCGGTTCAGTAAGTATCTTGTCGCGGGGATATGGTAATTGCCGCATTACCAGTACGCGCTTGGCAAATGTATGGTGGGTGCAGTATTTCAACAGCATGGACAAGATGATTCTCAACACCATCGAGGTAGTTGATATTCCGGAAGTGGCGAGAGCTGCGAAAGAAGACTTTGAGGAAAGTGCCGAACGTCTTGGCGAGTGGCTTGGCGTAATGCGAGAGCATTGATTAAAAAATGTTGGGGGATTTCAATGTTTGAAGGTTCCTATCTAGGCGATAACAGCAAGCTCGATCCGTCTGCCAAACTGGAATGCGGCATCTGCTGGTGGGTATACGATCCGCATGAGGGTGATTCCATCGCCAACATCGCCTCATGTACAGCGTTTTCAGATCTGCCGGCCGACTGGCACTGCCCGAATTGTGACGCGCCTAAAAACAAATTCATGGTTTTGTGAAATGACAGGCGTAGTTCAAAAACTTGAAATAACTTTCAAAGAAATCGCCCGAACTCGAATGGTTGATGTTCCTATTTTAAATTCGGCACTGAGAGTAGAAACAGTCGGATTTCGCGAATGGGATGGGCGATGGATCGGTGTTTTGGTTACGCCTTGGATGATCAATCTGGTCTTGCTACCCGGCCAAGAAGTAACACTCGTTCCGCTGGCATTGGATGAAAAAAAAATGTGGTCATTCCCCTCGGGTGATTATGAATTCATGGGGCTGAATGAACCTGCAATCGGAACCTGTCACATTTGCTCACTTATTTCACCGGTAATGGAATTCGATACGCATGATGAAGCGGTCTCAGTAGCTCAGGAAATAATGTTGGGATTGTTCTCAACACAAAAGACTACGGATGAACTGGCGACAAGAATTGACGGAGCACGCCTCAAAGGAGAGTCGATCAGCCAGCAAAACATGTCCCGGCGTGATTTTTTACGCATGCCCTTTTTGGGAGGGTGATATGCCCAGCTCGGGCAAACTGAATTTACGCGTCGTGTGGGACAGCAAAGTAGTGCGCGGCGTTGAGGTTAAATCAACTCGTCCCCAGGCTTATAGGTTGTTGAAGGGCAAATTGATAAAAGATGCAATACAGATGATACCGTTGTTGTATAGCGTATGTGGCAAAGCACAGCATGCGGCAGCAATAGCAGCGGCATCAGCGGCGCAAGGAATTGATCTGAAATCCGATACTTTGTTTGAACGCGAAGTAGCTTGTGAGGCGATGCAGGAACATTTATGGCGGCTATTGTTGGATTGGCCCAAGTTACTGGGGTTACCGCTACACCAGCAGCAATTTATAAGTTGGTATAACACGCTGAAAGAAATTTCGAAGGGGCATGGAAGTGCAAAAAATTTGCTGGGTGAATTGCATCAAGTATTGTTAGGAATGTCAGCAGCAGAGTGGAAGCAAATTGATAACTTTGTAACGTTGGAAGAATGGCAGAGTCGAGGGCAGGGATTATTAGCCCCATTGCTAATAGCCCTCGCTATTGAAGAAGAGAAATTTGAATTTGCCGGGAAAGTCGAGCAAACAGAATTAATGCCAATCTGGAGCGCAAGCGAGATTCTGCAATTGTTTAAGAATAATTTTAACAATCAATTTGCCGCTGAACCCCAGTTTGGAGAAAAACAAATGGAAACGGGTGCGCTGGCCCAAAACCAACAAGTGCCCTTGTTACGAGAAGTGTTAAAGAAAAACCCGGAAAGAATTCAGGCAAGATTGATTGCCAGAATTATTGATTTACTGGATAGTGCGGAATCATTAGTGTTAGGAAATCTACCAGGTTTGGTGCAAAGCCTTTCAGCTTCAAATTCGTCAGGATTATCCGTGGTGAAGACTGCTCGTGGAATGTTACTTCACTATGTGAGAATTGAATCGGATCATATTGCCGAGTATTTTACTGTTGCGCCGACAGAATGGAATTTTCATCCTCGGGGAACATTGGTAAATGGGCTGATCGGGCTGAAAGAAAATGATGCGGAGCGATTGTTGAGAACTGCTAAAACATTTGTGTTATCGCTTGATCCCTGTGTGGAATATGAAATAGGGATCAGTCATGCATGAGATGTCTTTGGCCGAAGGAATCGTTCAATTAGTAGAAGATGCAGCGCGAGCTGACGGCTGTTCTAAAGTTAAAGTCATTTGGTTAGAGATTGGCCAATTGGCTGCCGTGGAAAAAGAAGCATTGCGCTTTTGCTTTGACGCAGTGACTCGAGACGGAATAGCAGAAGGTGCTCGATTGGAGATCATTGAAACACCAGGACAAGGCTGGTGCATGAAGTGCGAAGGCAATGTGCCCGTCACGGCATTGTATGAGGCCTGCCCAGTTTGCGGCAGTTACCAGATACAAGTCACCGGCGGCAGCGAAATGCGCGTCAAAGAATTTGAGGTCGAATAGGGGGAAATATGTGTACAACATGCGGTTGTGGGTCAGGTCAAACGCTTATTGGTGGGCACGCACTTAAGACGCAGCGAATCGCTGCGGGTAAAGTGCAATATCGGGCGCGGGAAAACAACCATGAGCATACGCACGAACACTCACATACTCACGATTCAATAGATTTCAGTGCTGGACCAGCAGGCGCACACGCCCCCGGAATGAGTCAGGCGCGCATGGTGAAAATCGAGCGCGATATTCTTTCAAAGAATGATAGCTATGCAAATGAAAATAGAAACTATCTTGCGGAACACGGCATCTTTGCGCTTAATCTGGTCTCAAGTCCAGGTTCAGGTAAAACCACCCTGTTAGTAAAAAGTATCAACGAATTGAACGGAAGTTTGCCGCTCACCGTTATAGAGGGTGACCAGCAGACAGATAATGATGCTGCTCGCATACGTGCAACAGGTGCTCCAGCACTACAAATCAATACCGGTAAGGGATGTCACTTGGATGCCTACATGGTGGGTCAGGCGATGCAACAACTGAAATTGCAAAACAACAGCTTATTGCTGATTGAAAACGTTGGTAATCTGGTGTGCCCGGCCAGTTTTGATCTGGGCGAAGCACACAAGGTGGCCATTCTTTCCGTGACCGAAGGAGAAGATAAACCGCTTAAATATCCAGACATGTTCCGTGCCTCGGATTTGATGCTGCTAAATAAATGCGACCTGCTACCCTATCTTACTTTTGATGCGAATCTCGCAATCGAGAATGCGCGCCGCGTTAACCCGAATATTCATGTCATCCGTATTTCTGCCACTAGCGGCGAAGGTATGGATGAATGGCTGAAATGGATAAAGGCGGGTTGCACGAAAGCTGCCACAAGCAGAATTGCCGGAAATTAGCGTTACCTTAACGAAATTTTGATCTCAATGATCCACGCTCAAATCAGAGTATCCGGTCAAGTCCAAGGTGTGGGCTTTCGTCCTTTTGTTTTTCGGCTCGCGCATGAACTCGGACTTGCTGGCTGGGTGCGCAATGATAATGAAGGAGTCGAAATCGCAGTCGAGGGTGCGCGTCAGCAAGTGATGCGTTTGATCGAGCGTCTGCAAAGTGAACCGCCTGTCATGGCGCGAGTAGAAAAAGTCACGCACGAATTTGCAGATACGAAAGGCGATTTGCGAGGTTTCAGTATAGCAGCGAGCAAGATGGGGAAAGTGCAAACTGGCATTGCGCCCGACATGGCGATTTGTCCGGAATGTCTGGCCGAATTATTCGATCCTGCTGACCGACGCTATCGCCATCCATTTATCAACTGTATTCATTGCGGGCCACGCTACACCCTAACCGCACGCATGCCTTACGACCGCATAAACACTAGCATGGCAAAGTTCACTCAATGCGCTGAGTGTCAGCACGAATATGACAATCCCGACACGCGCCGTTTCCACGCTCAACCGAATGCCTGTCCGAAATGTGGACCGCGTTTGAAGTTGAACAATGAACAATGGCAAGAAATTGTAACTGGTGATCCTATTGCAGCAACTGCAGAACTAATTCGCACGGGACATATCGTTGCAGTCAAAGGCATTGGCGGTTTTCATTTGGTGTGTGATGCACGAAATGATCAGGCAGTGGCTAAATTAAGAAGCGGTAAACAGCGTCAAGAAAAACCTTTCGCGGTGATGGTGTTGAATCGACTGTCTGCAAGTTACTATGCACAGTTTCCCGAACATGAAGCGAGCCTGCTCGAAGTAAGCGAACGCCCAATCGTGCTGATGAACAAATCGGAAACATGCGATGCTGAATTAGCCGATATAGCCCCTGGCTTAAGTAGTATCGGTCTGATTTTGCCTTACACACCGCTGCATTATTTACTCTTTCACGAATTGCTAGGCAAACCGGATGAAAAAGATTGGTTACAACAAGCTTCGCATTTGGCTCTGGTGATGACGAGCGCTAATCCGGGTGGCGAGCCATTGGTGATCAATGACATGGAAGCTCGTGATTCACTGACTGGTTTGGCAAACGCATTCCTGAGTAATGATCGTGAAATATTGCATCGATGTGACGATAGTATATTGAAGTGGCAGGACACTGCTGCAGCATTTATTCGTCGTGCTCGAGGATACACACCACGTCGCATTATATTGCCGTTTTCAGGCCCCTCGGTGTTGGCATGCGGGGCATGGCTAAAAAATACAGTCTGCCTCACGCGAGGTAATGAAGCTTTCGTCTCACAGCATATCGGTGATCTCGATCATGCCGGCGCGAGAAATATGCTGGACGAGACTGTCGATCATTTGTGCCACATTCTTGATGTGAAACCGCAAGTTGTTGCACACGATCTGCACCCGGATTTTTATAGCACGCAGTTTGCCCAAACCTACGCAGCAGAACATAGTTTGCCTATCTATGCTGTCCAACATCATCATGCACATATCGCAGCGATTTGTGCCGAACATCACGTCAATGAACCTGTATTAGGACTGGCTTTGGATGGAGTGGGTCTTGGATCGGATGGTAGTGCTTGGGGTGGAGAACTTTTACTGGTGGATGGAGCCGACTTTAAACGTTTGGGGCACCTTGCACCATTGACTATGCCGGGCGGCGACCGAGCAGCCCGCGAACCTTGGCGGATGGCATCATCTATACTTTTTGATTTAAACCGTAATGAAGAAATTACAAAACGTTTTCAAACACAGAGTGGAACAGAAACAGTTGTAGGCATGTTGCAGCGCAAGTTGAATTGCGTTCCCACAACCAGTTTGGGTCGCTATTTCGATGCTGCTGCAGGATTGCTTGGAGTAAATAGTATCCAAGGTTACGAGGGACAGGCGGCCATATTACTGGAAGGGTTGGCGACACAGTATGGATATGTTGCTGCACTCACTCAAGGCTTCACAATCTCAGCCGATGGAATATTAGATTTTCATGCATTACTAACTGAACTTGTCGATTGCACAGACGCAGCATACGGAGCGGCAATATTTCATGCCACGGTTGCTGAAGGGCTGACAGCATGGGTACTTCGAGCGACCGAGCAAAACAAAATAATACATGTAGCGCTAGGTGGGGGCTGTTTTTTGAATAATATCTTATCGAATTTATTGGTGAAAAAATTGTCAGCCAACGGGTTGAATGTATTAACAGCCAGACAACTCCCACCAAACGATGGGGGAATTTCATTTGGGCAAGCCAGCATTGCTCTGCAAAGTAAAAATAAAGGAGTTTAATTTATGTGCCTCGCCATACCAGCCCGAATTGAAGAATTGACGACCCCTGGCAACGCGATCGTCAATCTTGGAGGCGTACGCAAAGAAATATCATTGGCACTGGTAGATGATGCGCAAGTGGGTGAATATGTGATCGTGCACGTGGGGTATGCCTTGCAAAAGTTAGATCAGGAAGAAGCGGAATTGACTCTAAAAATGTTTGCAGAAATGGGCGTAATGGATGAACTGCGTGATGAACTGAATGGAAGCATGGCATGAAATTCATCGATGAGTTTCGGGATGGCGAGTTGGCAAAAAACATTGCCTTAAACATCAAACGTGAAACCAAAACAAATAAATCTTATCGCTTGATGGAGTTTTGTGGTGGTCATACCCATGCCATATCAAGATATGGCCTCGTGGATTTGTTGCCGGCAAATGTACGCATGATTCACGGCCCCGGCTGCCCTGTATGTGTCTTGCCTATCGGACGTGTGGATCAGGCCATACAGCTAGCGCGCGAACACGGTGTAATTTTGTGCACTTATGCCGATACATTGCGCGTGCCCGCTTCGAATAATCTTTCACTGATGAGAGCAAAGGCCAACGGCGCAGATGTGCGCATGATCTACTCGACACAGGATGCATTGAAGATAGCACGCGAAAATCCGGCTCGGGAAGTCGCTTTTCTCGCAATCGGCTTTGAAACCACAACACCGCCCACAGCAGTAGCAGTCAAACAAGCTGCTGCAGAAAAGTTGAATAACTTCAGTATATTGTGTGACCATGTTCTAACACCAGCCGCGATGCATGCCATTTTGACAGTTGAAGGAGGAGTATCTATAGATGGATTTGTAGGGCCTGCTCATGTTTCAACGGTAATTGGCAGCAAGCCTTATGAACCATTCTCTGATGATTATGGCAAGCCAGTTGCTATCGCTGGTTTTGAACCCCTCGATGTGATGCAAGCCATTCTCATGCTGGTGCGCCAGATAAACGAAGGGCGTGCCGAAGTTGAGAATGAATTCACGCGCGCAGTATCACGCGAAGGTAATCTCAAAGCACAAGCATTGGTGAATGAAATTTTCGAGTTGCGAGATCAGTTCGAATGGCGAGGACTGGGTAGCGTTCCCAAGAGTGCATTGAAATTGCGTTCAGAATATTCAGCGTTTGATGCAGAATTAAAATTCAAGATCAATTACGTAGCAGTACCGGACAACAAGGCCTGTGAATGTGCTGCTATATTGCGCGGCCAAAAACGACCGCAGGAATGCAAAATATTCGGCACGGTGTGTACACCCGAAAATCCAATCGGCTCATGCATGGTGTCATCTGAAGGCGCATGTGCAGCACATTACAGTTATGGAAGATTCAGGGAAAGCGCATGACAAGTTCAGTAAAGTCTAACTACACAAGACAACTTGATATCAAAAATGGTCGTGTGGATATGTCCCATGGTTCAGGCGGGCGTGCTATGGCACAACTCATTACCGAACTGTTTGCAACTGCATTCAATAACGAATATCTGGCTCAGGGTAACGATGGTGCATTGCTACCTGCAGCTAATGGAAGAATCGTGATTGCAACAGACAGCCATGTGGTATCTCCTTTGTTCTTTGCGGGTGGAGACATTGGATGTCTATCCGTGCACGGCACGATCAACGATGTTGCAGTGATGGGAGCGAAGCCACTTTATCTGGCGGCTTCTTTCATACTTGAAGAAGGTTTCCCTCTCGCCGAATTGAAACGCATCGTTGAATCGATGGCAAAAGCGTCTCGCGATGCGGGTGTACCAGTAGTTACCGGCGATACCAAGGTGGTCGAACGTGGCAAGGGTGATGGCGTTTTCATTACAACGACGGGAGTAGGCGTGGTGCGTGAAGGCATCAACCTTTCGGGTGATCTTGCACAGCCGGGTGACAAAATTTTACTTTCAGGAACGATCGGCGACCACGGTATGGCGATTCTGTCGCAGCGTGAAGGGCTGACTTTTTCTGCCCCCATTATTTCTGACACTGCAGCATTGCACGGTCTCATCGCCGCAATGCTCGACAGCGGTGTTAAGCCGCGAGTATTACGCGACCCCACTCGAGGTGGCGTTGCTACAACACTGAATGAAATAGCCAAACAATCCTCGGTCGGCATGATGCTGTATGAATCTGCCATTAAGGTGAATCAGCCGGTTGAAGCGGCCTGCGAATTTTTAGGTCTTGATCCTCTATATGTCGCCAATGAAGGTAAATTAATCGCGATTTGTGCTCAGGAAGATACACAGAGGTTGCTCGAAGTGATGCGCGGACATCATCTTGGACAAGCATCATCTATCATCGGAGAAGTGTTGGAAGATGCTCACGGCTTTGTACAGATGACTACCAAAATGGGTGGTCGCCGTGTTGTCGATTGGTTGGCGGGCGAACAACTACCCAGAATTTGTTAGAGGATTCCAAATGGCAACATTACCTACAATTTTGGTCATCGACGATGAAGTGCGTTCGCAAGAATCTTTGCGTCGCACACTTGAAGAAGATTTCACAGTGCGAACAGCAACCAGTGCAAAAGATGGGCGCACGATCATGGAACGTGAAACGATTCAAGTCATTTTATGCGACCATCGCATGCCGGAAACGACTGGAGTTGATTTCTTAAAAGAAGTACGCGAACGATGGCCAGACACGGTACGAATTATCATTTCGGGTTATACCGAAACGCAAGACATCATCGCGGGTGTAAATGAGGCAGGAATTTATCAGTATGTCATGAAGCCCTGGCATCCCGAGTCTTTGTTGCTAACGGTGAGAGCGGCCGCGCAGTTGTATGACCTGCAACAGCAAACTCAGCACATGAATCTGGAATTGCGTACCGCCGAACCGGTGATGCGCCGCCGGGTGGAAACTAAGCGCGAGAAATTGCGTGACTACTATGAATTTTCCCGTGTTACCCGCGCCGCAGCGAGCCCTTTGAATGGAGTGGTTGACATGGCCTCTCGTGTGGCAGGTAGTGATATTTCAGTGCACATTGCAGGGGAATCAGGTACAGGCAAGGAACTGCTCGGACGAGCGATCCATTATTCCAGTCCCCGCTCGGGTCGTGCATTCGTAATTGAAAATTGCGGGGCGATGTCTGATCAATTACTGGAATCAGAATTGTTTGGACACAAACGCGGGAGTTTCACCGGAGCCTTTGAAGATCGCATCGGTTTATTCGAACAGGCTGATGGAGGAACGATATTTCTCGACGAAATAGGCGATACCTCTCCTGCATTTCAAGTCAAATTGCTGCGCGTATTGCAGGAAGGAGAGATTCGACCCGTGGGTAGTTCCCGCTCGCGCAAAGTGGATGTTCGCGTCCTTTCTGCAACAAATCGCGACTTGGAAGAAGAAGTGCAGCGTGGGCGCTTCAGGGCAGACCTTTACTATCGCCTGACCCAGTTTGTTTTGGCGGTGCCTCCATTGCGGGAACGCAAAATGGATATTCCATTGATCGCATTCGATCTGCTTAACAGCGCTGCTCAGAGCATGGGCAAAGATGTGGCGGGATTTTCACCCGAGTCTCTGGATTGTTTGACTCGCTATCATTGGCCTGGAAATGTGCGCGAATTGCAAAACGAAATTTTGCGCGCGTTGATGTTGAGTGAAAATCCGCATATCGGCGCTCATTTATTTTCCGCAAGAGTACTGCGTGCGACACCGGAAGAAGACGCAACTGATATGCAGGTTCTTTCCGGAATAAACGGCAGCCTCAAAGAACGTATGGAAACGCTGGAGGCGCGGGTACTGCGTGAAACGTTGATACGCTTGCGCTGGAACAAGACTCGTGCTGCGGCTGAGCTGGGTCTTTCACGAGTCGGATTGCGCAGTAAGTTAACTCGCTATGGGCTGGAAAAGAAAATTGAATAATACGGGCAATCGCGAGCCGCTTAATTTGCTCTGGTTGCAATCCGGTGGTTGCGGCGGTTGTACGTTATCTCTGCTAAATGCAGACTGCAGCAATTTATTCGATACCCTGTCCGGATTTGGGATCAATTTACTTTGGCATCCTTCTTTGTCGGAACAGAGCGCAAAAGAAGCACGTCTCATCATTAACGACTGTGTGACAGGTGTAACCCGGCTCGACATTTTGTGTCTGGAAGGAGCAATTTTAAGAGGCCCTTATGGCAGCGGAGGTTTTCATCAAACCACGGGCGGTGATTCAATGATGTCATTGATTGAAAAACTTGCCGGTGTTGCGCGCCATACGGTAGCGGTGGGAAGCTGCGCAGCATATGGAGGAGTCACCTCTGCCGGTAGTAATCCCGCAGATGCATGCGGACTCCAATTTGAGGGTGATGTTCCTGGTGGATTGCTGGGGCGTGAATATCGGGACAGTAGCGGTTTGCCTGTGATCAATATTGCCGGTTGCCCTACACATCCGAATTGGGTGATCGAAACACTTGCCTCGATCGCAACAGACATGCTGAACACTCAAAGTCTGGATGTTTATCAGCGCCCGCGTTTATATGCAGATCATTTAGTTCACCACGGTTGTTCGCGTAACGAATTTTATGAGTTCAAGGCGAGCGCCCACAAACCCTCCGACCTGGGTTGTTTAATGGAAAATATGGGATGCAAAGGTACGCAAGCGCATGCAGACTGCAATATACGCCCGTGGAATGGAGAAGGTTCCTGCGTCAGGGGCGGGTTCGCTTGCATAGCATGTACCGAACCTGGCTTTGAAGAACCTGGGCATCCATTTGCTGAAACTCCAAAATTGGGAGGCATCCCGATCGGTTTACCTATTGATATGCCGAAAGCGTGGTTCGTCGTGTTGGCTTCATTGTCCAAATCTGCCACACCCAAACGTGTAAAAGAAAATGCGGTGGCAGATCATCAAGTCGTTACACCGGCAGCTAAAAGGACACGAAAGAAATGAAACGCTTAGTCGTGGGACCTTTCAATCGCGTCGAAGGCGATCTTGAGGTTTCGCTCGAAGTTGTGGATGGAAGCGTACACGCTGCCTATGTTAATTCCCCGATGTACCGAGGGTTTGAGCAGATACTAAAAGACAAGCATCCGCTAGACGCGCTGGTATACGTGCCAAGAATTTGCGGGATTTGCTCGGTGGCGCAGTCGGCAGCTTCAGCTCAAGCATTGGCTCATGCGATGGGTTTGCAGTCACCTGAGAATGGGCGTCTATCAGCCAACCTGACGCTTGCCACAGAGAACATTGCAGATCACTTGAGCCATTTTTATTTGTTCTTTATGCCTGACTTTGCCCGCGATTTTTACAAGGCAAAGCCATGGTTTCCCGATGCGCAATTACGATTCAAAGCGGTTAGCGGCAGCGCCAATGCGGATGTTCTGCCCGCGCGAGCAAAATTCATGAACTTGATGGGTTACCTTGCGGGGAAATGGCCGCATACTTTATCTTTGCAACCGGGGGGTTCATCCAGACCAATCGAGCTTGCAGAGCAAATGCGGTTGTCAATTTTAGTGACTGAATTTCGAGTTTTCCTTGAACGGACTTTGTTTGGTGACAAATTAGAAACATTTGCCAGTCTGGATTCTGAAGCATCTTTACTGGCATGGCTGGAGTCGCGTAAAACATCAGCAGACTTACCTCGTTTTCTGACCATTGCTTACGATTTGGAGTTACATAAATTGGGGCGGGCAACGGATCGATTTATGAGCTATGGTGCGTATCATAATGGCGAACAGAATTTGTTTTCTGCGGGCCTATGGGAAGACAACAATTTGCAATCACTTGATATTGCAGAGATACGCGAAGATGTCTCACATAGTTGGATGGAGGGGGATATAGCGCTACCACCTGCCACAGGCAAAACCTTGCCTCTGCCCGGAAAGATTGGCGCATATTCCTGGTGCAAGTCACCCAGATTGAATCGAAGAGTTGTCGAAACGGGAGCACTTGCCAGACAAATTGTGGCGGGACATCCTATGGTGCGAGATTTGGTGGCACGTCACGGCGGCAATGTGACAGCACGTGTAATTGCGCGATTGCTGGAAATTGCCCGCGTGCTCCCTGAGATGGAAAAATGGATTAGAAGGCTGCGCCCCGGTGAGCCATTCTGTTTCAATGCAACAAGCTTGGTAGATGCCAGTGGTATTGGTTTAATTGAGGCGGCACGCGGTAGTTTGGGTCATTGGCTTGAAGTTCGGCAGGGCAAAATTTACAATTACCAGATCATCGCACCGACCACCTGGAATTTTTCACCACGCGACGAATCCGGCGAACCGGGCGCTTTAGAGCAAGCCTTGGTAGGCGTAAAGATTGAAGACAATAATGAAGGCGCACCCGTTGCAGTGCAACATGTTGTGCGGTCATTTGATCCGTGTATGGTATGCACGGTGCATTAATCATGAACGACTTCGACAAGTCACCCTTCGAGCATCTCACCTCGACAACACCACCTGATGCCATGTCCGAATCTACTTGGATAGATGTTGTGCACAAGATGGATGAGGTCTACAACGAACTGCTGCAACACGAAGTTGAACTGGAAGAAAAGAATGATGAACTGGAAGAAACCCAGCAATTTATTTTTAGTGTGCTTACCTCAATGTCCGACTTGCTTGTTGTGTGCGACCGACATGGAGTGATCGAAGAAGTTAATCAGGCGCTAATCATTTTTACCGGCAAGAAGGAGGATGAACTTAAACGAGCAAAATTTGTATCGTTACTTGCCGATACTGAGTCTGGTAGTGTTGCAGAACATGCTATTGCGCGGTTAACTGCCGAGCCGTCACATGATTTGGAGTTGCAATTCAGTACGCGAGAGGGCAGCGCCACACCCGTAGCGCTTAATTTTACAGCACGAATGTCCGGAACCGGAAAACTTTTGGGAGCCGTTATCACCGGTAGACCGGTTGGCGAATTGCGCCGCGCATATCAATCCCTGCGTGAGGCACATGACCAACTTAAACGCACCCAGCAACAGTTACTGCAATCTCAAAAAATGGCTTCATTGGGACAGCTGGTAGCCGGGGTCGCACATGAACTTAATAATCCCATCAGCTTTGTTCTTGGCAACGTATATGCCATGTCTCGCTATACTACGCGTATTAAGCAGTATCTGGATTCGGTTCACGCCGGAGCAAGTCGCCAAGAGTTGGGCAAGTTGCGTGAAGAACTGCGCATAGATCACATTTTGAAAGATCTTTCACCCTTGCTGGAAGGTGCGATTGAAGGCGCAGAACGTACACGCGATATCGTCGATGGCCTAAAGCGTTTTTCCGCTACCGACCGCAACGAAAATGTGAAATTTAATCTGGCAGAAATTATCGAACGTTCAGTACAATGGGTAACACGTGCAACCCCTGCAAAGTTTCGTGTGAATTTGAATTTGCCCAATGATCTGCCAGTTTTGGGTTCGCCAGGGCAAATGCAGCAAGTGATCATCAACTTGATTCAAAATGCTGCTGATGCAACTGAACAACAGGCTGAGCCAGCATTGGCGGTGTCGGCACAGGAAGAAAATGGAGAAATCATTGTACGGTTTCGCGACAACGGAAGCGGTATTGCCATTGAAGCACTCGAGAAAATGTTTGACCCGTTTTACACCACAAAGCCGGTTGGAAAAGGAACCGGACTTGGTCTATCAGTAAGCTACGGCATAGTTGAACGTCATGGAGGAATGCTTTCAGCCAGTAACCATCCTCAAGGTGGAGCGGAGTTTGTATTGCGACTACCACGTACGCTTGCTAATTTTGCTTAGACTGAGGATGACGACTACAATTCCAGCTCAGGTAATCAATTTATTGGAGAAATAATCGTGAAATTGGCAACAGATGAAACAGGTGAAGCAATGGTTTTTTCGGCTAGGCTCTTAAGCTCAAAGCGCATCACGCCTGAATCTTCTCGAGAAGACGTCAGACTAATGTCGTTTCAAACGGATAATCTTTATTTCGATAGCAAAGTAGGAAGTTGCATCCGCATTCTTGCACCAGGTCAGTATGGTAATCGCTACCATCCCAGGTTTTATTCGATAGCAGAAAGTGAACAGACAGACGACGGGGCACGGTTTGAGATTTGTGTTCGCCGTTGTTTTTATTTGGATGAAGTCAATGGTGAGGAGTATGGCGGCGTCGCTTCAAACTACCTCTGTGACATGCAACCAGGGAGCGCCATTAACTTTTCCGGCCCAATTGGTTACCCGTTTGTTGTCCCGGAAAATGTGAATGCTAACCTGCTGATGATTGGAATGGGTACAGGGATTGCTCCGTTCAGAGGATTGATTCGAATGATTTATGAGAAGCATGGGAATTGGAAAGGGAAAGTGCGTTTATTTTATGGTGCGCGTACCGGCCTTGAAATGCTTTACATGAACGATGCCAACAATGATCTCGCTAATTATTACGACCAGCCAACTTTTAAGGCATTTCAAGCAGTGAGCCCGCGGCCTGCCTTTGAAGCCCATGCCTCTCTGGACAAAACTCTCGAACAGAATGCGGCAGAAGTTTGGGAAATTGTGAATAGTCCTGATAGCCGGATTTATGTGGCGGGTATGACACAGATGCTGAACATGATTGACAAAGCGATGACCTACATCGCAGGGTCTTCTCAAGCATGGATGACAAAGCGAAAAGAGCTGATTTCCGCGGGACGATGGCATGACGTACTTTATTAAGTACTTATCCAAACGGAAGCGGACTTTCCGTTTTGGAAGCTTAAATCTTTGCTTTCGTGAATATTAGTTTGAAAAAAGCCGCAAAAATATTCCCGTGTAAAATATCAATTCTAATAATCAATTAGTTAAAACTGTACCCGAATTATTTTTGCATCGACAAGGTGTTTTTTTGTTGGCATGTTTCTTGTTATGAAATAAATAATAATCTTCTTACTGGGGAGTGAGAATGGAAACGATTCATGAAAGCATTTACCCGTTAATTGCTCTGGCCTTTGTGCTTGGACTCAAACACGGAATGGATGCGGATCATTTGGCAACGATAGATGGGCTGACTCGATTTAATAATACAGCAGGGAGATTGCGACTGGCGCGCTTGTGCGGTTTTCTATTTTCTCTGGGACATGGTGCCGTAGTTTGTATAGTCGCCGTTGCTACAGGTATGTTGTTTAATCATGCATTAGTGCCAACCTGGATGGATGATGTGGGTGCCTGGGTGTCGGCATTCTTTCTTATACTTTTAGGCGTACTTAATTTATATACGGTATTCACTACACCATCGCACGAAATGGTCCAGATGGTCGGCATCAAGGGGCGCTGGTTAAGCAACCTGAAGAGTGCCGGACACCCTGCACTGATTGCTCTGGTGGGAGCACTATTCGCGTTATCGTTTGATACTCTTTCTCAGGCTGCACTTTTTTCAGTGACGGCTGCAAATTACGGTAGTCTCATTTACGCATTGTTGCTTGCAGTATGTTTCATGGTTGGCATGATGGTTACCGATGCAGTTAATGGGCTTTGGATTTCTCACCTTTTGCGTCGCGCTGATTTCAGAGCTCGTATTGCTTCGCGCATCATGGGGATAACTGTTGCCTTGCTCAGTCTTACTGTGGCGGGTTTGGGATTGTCGCGTCAGTTATTGCCGGAGGCCGCAGCTTGGCAAGAAGGTCGGGAATTACTTATCGGAACCTCCGTTATCATGGTGGTTGCGTGCAGTTTTCTGTTTGCCAAATATACTCAACAACGTAGCACGGCTATTTGACCTGCTTTCACATTTTATAGAAATGTTGATATGGAACGTTTTACCATTTCACTGGATGAAAATCTGGCAACTGAATTTGACAAACTGATTCGCGAACGAGGCTATCAAAACCGCTCGGAGGCGGTACGAGACATACTTCGCGGACAATTGAGCACACTTCATAAAACTAAATATCACTCACCCTTTTGCGTGGCGAATCTTTCGTACGTATACAACCACCACGAGCGAGATTTGGCCGAACGCCTCACGGTAATTCAACATCACCATCATGATTTAGTCGTGGCTTCAACCCATGTTCATCTTGATCATGATAATTGTCTGGAAACGCTAATGTTGCGAGGAGCAACTCAATTGGTTCAAAAACTAAGCGATGCGTTGACAGCAGAACGTGGAGTACGTCATGGACAACTCAATTTGATCCCGGTAGAAAAGGACGCTATTCATCATCACATCCATAGTCACCCAAAGATTTAATTCGAATTTTTGAGACAAATAATGGGGTTCTCTTTTACCAGATCTCATGAGCTACAAGACAACATCGAGCAACCAGGCTTGTTTATCGCCCACTCAGGTCGCTTGGCTATCAAGTCGGATGAATGATTATCCGAGTAGGGGTTGCGTGCGGCTTCCATCAGTTTTTCAATAACACTTGTATCCCCAAGCGTCGCGGCATCGATTGCTTGTTGAGCAAGATAATTGCGCAATACAAAACGGGGATTGACCAGATTCATGCGCAAGCGGCGCGATCCATCGGTATCTTCCTGCATACTAAGCCGGGTTGAATAACGCTGTAGCCAATTACCAAAAAATGCACGGTGACTTTCGTAGATATCTGGTTGATAAAAGGCGGAGCGCAAAATTTCCAGATTAGGTGAGTGTTGCTTGATATCTGCCAGCCTTCTAAAAAATTCAGTCATATCTACTTCGGCTTTTGTCATCAATTCAAAAACTAGATTTACCAAGTCAACATCTTCGTCTTGCCATTTCAAAAAGCCAAATTTTGCTGAAAGCATTGTCGTTATTGTGTTTTGCAATGTCTCATCAAAATGGACCAGCCCATCTTCAAGAATTGATTTTGAAGGTGCAACCCGGGCAAGCGCTTCGGCAAGGCGTTCCAGATTCCAGCGCACAACTTTAGGTTGTTTCCCAAGGCAATAACGATGGAATTCCGCGTCGGTTGTATTGGGTGTCCAATTCGGATCAAAGTTGTCCATCCAACCATACGGGCCGAAGTCAATCGTCAAACCAAGGATAGACATATTGTCGGTGTTTAATACGCCATGAACAAAACCAACACGCAGCCATTCGACGACAAGACGCGCAGAACGTTCACAGACTTCACGAAACCAGTTGGCTAAAATTTCTGTTTGGCTACCGGTTATATTTGGAAAGTCTCGTGAAATAGTAAAATTGACTAACTGTTGCAATAGGTCATATTCACCACGCGCTGCATAAATCTCAAAGTGACCAAAGCGGGTGAATGAAGGTGCAACACGGCAAATTACCGCACCGGGCTCTGCTTTAGAATTACCATCGTAAAGCATGTCACGAATAACCGGCTCTCCGGTGGTTATCAAACTTAGTGCACGAGTAGTCGGTATACCAAGATGATGCATGGCTTCGCTGCATAAAAATTCTCTGAGAGATGAACGTAAAACAGCACGCCCATCGCCTCTGCGAGAGTATGGAGTCGGACCTGCTCCCTTAAGCTGCAGTTCCCAACGCTCACCAGCACTATTTATAACTTCACCCAGGCCAATGGCACGGCCATCGCCTAACTGCCCTGCCCAGCTTCCAAATTGATGTCCACCATAACAGGTCGCATAGCTTTCCATGCCAGGCAACAAAGAGTTTCCTGAAAATGCTTCAAGAAATTCCTCTGAATGCACATCCTCATCAGAAAGATTTAAAAGATTGGCGACTTCACTCGAAAAAGCCAGCAAAGTCGGTTTGCTGACCGGTGTAGGAAAAATTTTGCTCCAACAAACGCCGTGAGTCTGTCTTGGTCGCAGGGATACTTCATGATATCCCGGCAGTTGATTGATGAAGCTATTATCAAATGAAAATTGAACCACGGGTTTTGTGAATCAATAAATTAGCAGGGAAATGATTTTACCTGAATAATTTTGTCGGGAATAGGAATAGCAAAGCTAAACCAATACCACTTGCAAAAAATCTTAACTATTCAGAATTAAAGAAATGCAACTAGATATTATTTTAGAATTATTAGATTAAAGTTTTTCGTAGGTTGAGCGCCAATTCATAATTTCACCTGCAGGCATAGGTTTGGCAATGCCATAGCCTTGTCCTAACTCACAACCCATTTCAACCAACATTTGATAATGAGTGGGTGTTTCGATACCCTCTGCTACAGTTTGGCGTTCAAAAGCTTTCGCCAACGCGATGATACCTTGAACGATTGCTCGATCACCTTTGTCCTCTAGCATGTCACGCACAAAGGACTGATCAATCTTAAGAGTATCAAATGGCAGGTTGTTCAAATAACTAAGTGACGAGTAGCCGGTACCGAAATCATCAAGTGCAAAAGATACCCCTAGATTTCGGCACAAATTAATGGTTTCACGAACAACAGCGATATCATTTAAAGCAACGGTCTCCAGTACTTCAATTTGTAGTTTGCCGAATACTGAATCGGGAAAGTTGGAAAATTGCTTCCTCAGTTTTGTAAAGAAATCGAAAGACTCAAGGTGATAACCGGAAATATTTATACTTACTTCGGTATCCAAACCAGCCTTATGCCATTCACTCATTTGGGTAAGTGCAGAAGTAATAACCCATTCCCCGACTTTGATTTCCAGTTCAGTATTTTCTATCTGTCGAAGAAATTCTGACGGAGGTAGCAGTCCCCGCAGGGGGTGATTCCAGCGAATTAGGGCTTCAACTCCAACCATTTCCTTAGTTAACAAATTAACTTTGGGTTGGTAATACAATTCAAGTTGCTTATTTTCCAAACCGAAACGAAAACTTTTTATGAATTCGTTCTGATCTCTGGCGTAACGATCAACTGCCGGGTCATAGATATGGAAACGATTTTTTCCAGATTGCTTGGCCAAGTACATAGATTGGTCTGCGTGGCGCAAAAGTGTATCTGCGTCCTCATCATCCAGGGGGTAGATACTGACGCCAATGCTGGCGCTGACCGTAACAGATTTATTATTAAC
The DNA here is from genome assembly GCA_903876625.1 of uncultured Gallionellaceae bacterium. GTDB lineage: Bacteria > Pseudomonadota > Gammaproteobacteria > Burkholderiales > Gallionellaceae > PALSA-1006. Next base: position 21,786 of record CAIRAO010000435.1, read on the forward strand.
CAAAATTGGCTCAGATATTGCCGCAAGTAATCTTTCTAGCGTGGCCAAACTCTCTTGACCCTTTTCCTGTGCCAGCAATAAAACAACAAATTCGTCACCGCCCAATCGCGCAACAGTATCGCCTCCGCGTATTGAATTTTGAATACGCTTTGCAATTTCAACCAAAACCTGATCACCCACTGCGTGACCCAATAAATCATTGATGGGCTTAAAACCATCCAGATCTAGATAGCAGACTGCCATCATATTATTCTCGCGGGAAGTTTTGGCAATCGCTTGATTCATTCGATCAGCAAGCAACACTCGATTGGGAATACCAGTAAGCCCGTCAAAATGAGCTATTCTGCTTAATTCAGCTTCATGATGCTTAATGTGACTGATGTCCAAAAACCATCCAAGAACTGCTTCTTTACCCATATATTGAATGGGCATGAATGAAGCCAGAGTCCATAAACTTGAAGAGCCATGAACATTGAGTTCAATCTGACGATTAAGGACAGATTGTCCTCTCTCAAGTTCTGTCAATATTTCATCATAATCGTCAGGCCGCGCGTAATAATTTCTAGGATCATCGTCAAGTGCGGAAGGATTTTTTATAAGAGTTGAATAGCTGCGATTATAAAAAACCACTTTACGTCCGCGATCGGTGGCAATTCTTACAGAGATGGGGCTTACATCCAAAATGGTTCGAAGATTATTTTCGCTATTGAATAGTGCATTTTCATTAAAGCGTATGCGTGAAACATTCAACCACGTAAAGAAGAATCCGATCAAAGTAAAAATAAGCGCAAGAGAAAAAATAGCAATTTGAGAGATGCTACTTGCCCAACGTGATGAATCCGCCAGGGTGAGTGAAAATTGGTTTTCCTGCTCAGTCAAACGCTGGTTAATTACGTCCAATCGTTTAAGAATTAATATAATTGGTTCCCGAATGTTGCCACCTGAAATAATTCGACGATGTAGCTCATTTGCTTCAAAATTGAGTTGCGCGATTAATTTATCACCTTCAGTCCAGTGTCCGATGGCGTCAGCCATAAAAGAAAAATGCTGAAACCGAAGGAATAAATTGATCATGTAGGGAATATCATCCGGATGATTGCCCCCGGCAAGAAACCCCTCGCGGGCTATCTCCAAATTTGGAACAGTTTTCTGCAATTCAACCCGGGATCTATTGTCACCTAAAGTGATTTCGATGCATCGGAGATAAGAAGTGAAATCCTCTTCATTTTGAGAAATGGCATAGTGCTCCAAACTGCGTGTAGCATCTTTCTGGGCTTTAGCCCACATTCCCTCAGCACCGATATAGGAACGAACACCCATCAACGCATTCATCTGAACTTGAACCAATGAAATAATGATTATTGTCAGAGCAACGAATAAGATGACGATTAAATATACGTGCTTAATCGTAGTCGTCGGAGAGGTCGTTTTTTTGATCATAGGCAAATAGAAAACTGTAGAAATTTATGAGATGCACAATATGATTATCTAACAAAAGTGAAGTCAAGATGCAGTCTAGCACTTGAACTGCTTGATTTGTTACAAAGTCTGGATATGGTGTGAAAATACTTGCCAGAGCTAATATGAAAAAAAATGCGCACACCTTTTTAAAGGTGTGCGCCAATTAGGGGAGAAAAAACGGTAAGGGGGTTACCGTCTCAAATATTTTACTGAACGCACGAAACTATACAATCCGTAAGACTACTTATTGGATTGTAAGTATAAATACTCAAACTTTAGTATGAGTACAAATACAGATTGAACAAATGTAACAATCTGTTGTCACACTCGCAAAGTTATTGAAAAGGTTAAACTATGCGGGTGACATATCCAATTACGTCAGCGATCTCATCGATTAAAAAAGCAAAGCATCAAATAATGAATATTCTGATGATAGTGATTACGATGAGTATCGTCCTGTCCTCGCTTAGATTGGTTATTGCTTAATAAAAGCAATTTCTCGTCTAAGTGTGCACGCACACTGAACTGACAGACACTCATTTATACAATATGTAAGGCGAACTTACATGATGAATAAATGAAATATATATATTTTATAGCGATGCAGGTATGTATGTTGGTTGGATGCGTTTCGCAGACAGAGTTAAATATGCAAAATTCAGCACAAGAAAAATACAACAAAGATTCCTTTGAGTGTGAAAGAGATACTCGTGAAAGCGGATTTTATGATGGTGTCATCGGAATGCGAGAGATGGAACAATTTTATTGGAAATGCATGGCTACTAAAGGTTGGAAATCAACACAATCACTTAAGTCGTGATAGCGAAGGCAGAGAATCTAAACATAAGTGACCTAAAATCGTGCGTTTTACTCGATTTTGGTGCAAAAGGCACTTAGGCAAATATTTACAAAATATTAATTTATTATAATTCAACAAGTAAAAGTAATTGGGCATAAGGATCATTTGTGGCACGATATTCGCTTTATAGAGTTCGTATGGAAGAATTTTGCGCTCCTCCTCCCTTGCACTCAATTTTTCTATGCATCTTTGTATCTCCTCCTATTTGGGCATCCTGTGTGGATGCCCGTTTTTTCAGGAAAAATAAATTGAAATTTGATTTGATACAAACGTGTTTCGATGTAAAGTAACTCTAAGCAGATGGAGTAAGTAATGAGTGCACACAACCACGAAACCGAAAGACTTCTGAAACGTATCAGACAATTACAAACTGAATACGAACTACAAGAAAATCAAAAGGAAATGGCATTAAGAACGTTAGCTGAGCAACTTGAAATAGCTCAAAAAAGAATTGTAGAGCTTGAATCGAAGTATATAAAACATGAAATTGTATGATCTATGATCAAGTAATTTTTCTTCCCTACACTAGCTTGGTTTCATAAGTTGCTTGCAAGAAATCGAATTCGTGAGAAAACGGCGTATCAGCTAGGATGTTATGAAAGGGTTATGGTATTGCCACAGTTTTTTTAATTGCCGATCGGGCAGGTAACTGTTGAATTGAGTTCCATTGCTGGCATATCCGCTGTCAATCCCTACTCTGCTGTCGCTGCTGATGCGGCTAGCGTCCTGATACTCTACCAGTAGCTAAGTAATTAGCAATAACAAGAAAAGCGAAGTTACCCCCGCTTTTCTTGTATCTTCTTATCAAAGACTACACCGTTTCATAAGTAACGTTACTTCTCCCCCAACAACTAACTACCGCAAAATTACTACCAAGGTAATTACCACTATGGCCAACGCATAAACCCACGCAGGTATAGCCTCAAGATCGTCATCAAATGGACTGTTGTTTGAGTGAAGATTTGAACGGGAGGAATTGTTCATAATTCATTCCTTTCACTTGAGTTAACTGATAGAGATTGTATTACTCTATTACTCAAAAGCACAATATATAGTAGTATACACGTTGCAAAATAACTACATTTAGTTAAATTATGTTTATTAAAAAGTGTGTTGTTCGTGCCTTAATTATTTAATAGTTGATTTCGTATTAGTTAAAGCGTATAAAATAATTGTTGCTTAAGTTTTATCAGATTTGGAGTTGAAAGCGTTAATGAGGGAGGGGTTCTATCGAGACCAAGTTACCTTTTTATTGACTAAATTACTTCATTCAGCATTTATGCTGAGAAAATTGGCTCCCCATAAGCCAATAGAAACGCCGCTTGATTGCGGCGTTATTCATTAAATGGATTGACTTATGCAAAAACTCAGTGAATTAATTTCCCATATTTTGCAAACACATCATGTGTTCACTAGAGAATCTCTCAACAGAATCCAGGGAATAATAAATTCTCCAGCAATGCAAGGGCAAGTTGTGTCGGCAGACATTAGGCAATGTATTGAAGCATTGGAAGAAGATTTGTTGCCGCATCTGATGAAGGAAGAGCAAATTCTGTTTCCCTATATCGTTAAACTTGAAGGCAATCCACGCCAAAATTACGCTCCTGACTTCGGCAGTATTGCCAATCCTATTCGTGTGATGGGAAATGAACACAAATCAGTAATTAAACTGTTAGTACGCTTGCGCGAACTGACATCCGATTATCAGATTGTTACCGAGGACCAATCAGGTTTATCTCCACTTTTTTCTATTTTGGGAGAGTTAGACCGTGATCTAGTGACTCATATCCAATTGGAAAGCATTGATCTTTTTCCAAAAGCTAGAGAACTGGAAATACTTGCCATGACTAGTGGAAGGTCATAAAAAAATAACACTTCTATGGGATGCACAAATTGAAGCTGATGCGGGCGTATATCTAGGCAAGTGTGCATTTTCCCTATTGATAGAGATAAATTCCATCAGACTACCCGCTGCAACAACTCCAGCTGTGCAGGCAAGCAAATCGTCTGAAGATCATATTTCTCGATGATGGTGCGACGCGCGTTCTTGCGGATATCGGAATAGCCGTCTTTTCCCGCCATTAAAGCATCCACCACGCGATGAGCAATTTGCTCAGCAGAGAAGAAATCCACCAAAAATCCATTTTTACCCTCACAGATAACTTCTTCAACCGGAGCTGTTTTGGATGCAACCAAAAGGCAACCGGCCGCCATAGATTCCAGCATGGACCAAGAAAGCACGAAAGGGAAAGTTAAATAAACATGCACTCTGGATACTTGTAGTACTTTAAGATATGTCGTATAGGGAAGTCTTCCCAGAAAATGAACTCTTGATAGATCAAGTGAAGATCCCAATTCGGCCAGCATCTTCAGCCGATGTGTTTGACCATCCGGCAAACGTTGGCCGTACTTCACTTCATCACCACCCACAATTAACACATGCGCGTTGGGGCTTTTTTCAAGGATTGCTGGCAGGCTCCGCATGAAGACCGAAAAGCCACGATAAGGTTCCAGATTTCTCGCAACATAAGTTACAACTTCATCATCACGCGTTAGATCGATTCCAATATCAAGAATCGTGAAACGAGCATTTGCATCAGGTACCGCAATCTGTGTATCGATTCCTTCATGTATTACATTCAATTTAGGCTGGTACAAAGCCGGGTAGGTCGAGCGTTGCCATTCTGTCGGTGTTTGTCCTAAATCAGCCGTATTCAATCCGAGAAGATTCCCAAGATTTTTGGTACGTACACTGAGTGCAACATCAAAGTTCAATTTTTCTTCAGGATCAAAACCCACATCGGCACCTGTGAAGTGATAGAAAAACTCAAAATAACCTATCAGAGGAGTGTTTGGAAAAACATCTTTCAAATACCAAATCTCACCCCAGCCATTATGTCCCAGCATTACATCGGGTGTGAAACCGGATTGCTTCAAACCCAGTGCGATGCGTACAACTGCCTGGGCATTCAATAAAGAGGATTCAGTATCGCTCAAATAATGGTGTTGCTTTTGTGTTATCCCACGGTGTGGTTTGTAAACAATCTTTTTTACGCCGGGCAAGACAGCATCATTTCGCTGTGTGATAAACACGACCTCATTGCCAGGCATGGCACCAAGATGGCGAGCGAGATGTAAATATTGGCCGGGGAAGTTCTGGTGGGCAAATAAGATTTTCATGAAGTGTTACTCTACACCGCACCTGCACAACCTTTCAAGCATACCTAAAGCCAACGAATTAATTTGCTTGAAGGAATATTCATCCACTTGTGAGGATAACTTAAAAACCATTCAATCTCCAAAGTCTATTATCGTTGACCAACGTACGCTAAAGCTAACTTTGATTACTTCTAGATTCCTGCTCATAGTGAAGGTCAGTCTGGCGCGGGGAACCAAAAAGAAACACGCCACTATCAAATTTGACATCCAACCCGAATTCGTAAAGCCAAAAGATATTTATTGATTTTGAACCCACGCGACTAATATATCTTGAGCAGCTTGACCAAACTTGGCGTTAGGATGATTGATGAGAAATACGATGACCCATTCTTTGCCACTTTTTGACTTGACATAGCCGGCGATGGTCTTAACATTTTCCAGCGTGCCGGTCTTCAGATGCGCCTGACCAGATGCCGCGGTATCTTTAAGACGTTTTCTTACTGAGCCATCAACACCGAGTATCGGTAGTGAAGCTGTAAATTCGGCACTTAGGGGGCTAATTGCCGCGTTTTGCAAGAGCTGCGCCATATGCTCAGCGTTGATCCGCTCGATGCGTGACAAACCAGCGCCATTTTCCAAGATGAGTTCAGGAAAGTTCAGTTTCTTTTGAATAAGCCAAGAATGCATAGCCTGAATGCCAAGCGGAATGGAGGCGGTCGTATGAGTCGGATCAGCAGTACCCAACGTAATAAACAATTGGCGCGCCATTACGTTGTTGCTGAATTTATTGATGTCGCGAATAATCTCCGAAAGCGGTGCCGAGTAATGGGTGGCAAACAACTGCGCATCCGTGCTGACAACACCTTCACGGGTATTGCCTTTAAGCGTTCCTCCAAGCTCCTGCCATATCGCGTTGAAAACGGCGGCCACATAACGTGTATGGGGCATGACGTTTAAATTTTGCTCGCGCTCACCGCATTCGCTGGGATAACCACCTTGCAGAATGACACTATCACCCCGAGCCTGAATTTTAATCGAATCATCCCAGTTTTCGCAGTTCGGGGCGGGTTGGGGCGCAAGTTGATTGTCCAATTGCACGCCATCCAGAGGTGGTTCGCTAATCACTTTCAGACGGTTGCCATCTGGAAGATAACGCAAGCGCAATGTGTTGAAATTTAGAAGCAATGCATCCGGTCCGACATTGTAAGCACGCATCGGGTCATTATCGAAAGTGACGGAGTCTTCGACGGGGGCGTTAAAGAAGGTTCGATCCAGTATCAAGTCACCTTGAATTTCTCGTAGTCCGCGCGCGCGGAGTTCGCTTAACCATAACCAGAATTGCTCTATGTTGAATTTAGGATCGCCATAGCCCTTTAATACCAGGTTGCCTACCAGAATTCCTTTATCCAATTTGCCATCAAGGTAAGCCTCAGTTTTCCAGGTGTAGCTTGGTCCCAGCACTTCTAACCCGGCATAGGTGGTTAGTAGTTTCATGGTTGAAGCTGGATTCATCGCCTGACGCGCATTGATGCTGATCAGGGGTGAGTGTGATTTGAGTTCGACGACCTCAACACCAATACTCGTCAGTGGAATGTGCTGTTGTTTAAGTGCTTCTCTAACTTCACTTGGCAATGCGATTGCATGAGCGTTAGAAAAAACAAGCAGACTGATAAGAAATGTAAATAAGAATTTCATGTAATGCATCATGTAAGACTATTGATGATTTTAACTGTTTGATCAATCAGAAAGTGAATTTCGTTTTCGGTTATGACATAAGGGGGCATGAAATAAACGGTGTTTCCCATCGGACGCAGCAACAATTCATTTTCAAGAGCGAAGCTGAAACAACGCTGGGCGAAATCTTTATGCATCGTATCAACTTCAAACGCCCAGATCATGCCAGTGTTGCGAAAATGACTAACTTTGGAATGTTCACGTAATGGTGTAGCGGTGTGGTTGAGATAGGACGCCTTGATGCGATTGCTATTCAAAACATCGTCAGAGGTAAAAATATCCAAAGTTGCCAGTGCAGCTCGACACGCCAAGGGGTTGCCGGTGTAAGAATGGGAATGCAAGAACCCTCGCTCAACATCATCCGCGTAAAACGCCTGGTAAATATTGTCAGTCGTCATGACGACCGAAAGTGGCAGATAACCACCGGTTATTCCTTTGGATAACAGCAAAAAATCGGGCGTGATTTTCGCTTGTTCACTGGCGAAGAGTGTTCCGGTACGACCCATGCCGACGGCAATCTCATCGGCAATAAGATGGACTTGATATTGATTACACAACTCGCGTGCTCTTGTTAGATAGCTTGGATGATACATAGCCATACCAGCAGCGCCTTGAACCAATGGCTCGATAATGAATGCGGCAATATGTGAATGGTGTTGCTGTAAATGTGCTTCCAGTTGTGCAGCGCAACGCATGGCAAAGTCCTCGGCACTTTCTTCCGGATTGGCATTGCGGGTGTCCGGGCTGGGCACTGTCGCATTTTGAAAAATCATTGAACCGTACGCTTCTTTAAATAGCGCCACATCGGTAACAGACAACGCACCCAGTGTTTCACCGTGATAGCTGTTTTGCAGGCTGATGAATTGAGATTTTTCGGGTTGATTGTTATTGCGCCAAAAATGTGCGCTCATCTTTAAAGCAATCTCGGTGGCTGAAGCACCATCCGAACCGTAGAAACAATGCCCCAGTCCGGCGGGTGCAAGTTCACGTAGTTTTTCTGACAGTTGCACAACCGGTTCATGAGTAAAACCGGCAAGCATCACATGTTCCAGTTTGCCAAGTTGATCAATGATAGCTGCGTTGATGCGCGGGTTGCTGTGCCCGAAAAGATTTACCCACCACGAACTGACTGCATCCAGATAACGCTTGCCATCAAAATCATACAGCCAAACTCCGCTGCCTCGTTGTATGGGTACCAGCGGTAACGTTTCGTGCCGTTTCATCTGGGTGCATGGATGCCATACAGATGAAAGAGAGCGGGTGAGCAAATCAGTGTTGTGCATGAATGGCTTTAGTATCCTGATGGTACTGCTTACACCCAATCCTTAGGCACGAGGTACTTATCATACAACTCTGCTTCAGGCGATCCTTGTTCCGGATGCCAGTCATAACGCCACTTCACCAATGGCGGCATGGAAAGCAAAATGGATTCGGTGCGCCCATTCGATTGCAGGCCGAAGATAGTGCCACGATCTATAACCAGATTAAATTCAACATAACGACCGCGCCGGTAAAGCTGAAAATCGCGTTCACGTTCTCCGTAGGGCGTGTCCTTGCGCTTTTCCAACAACGGCACGTAAGCCGACAGAAAGTGATCACCAACGCTCTGTTGAATGGCAAAGCAGCTTTCAAAATCCGGCACACTTAAATCGTCAAAGAAAATACCACCAATGCCGCGAGGTTCATTGCGATGTTTAAGGAAAAAATATTCATCGCACCATTTTTTAAAGCGAGGATGCAGTGAGGAGTCCAATGGATCAAGAGAATTTTTACATATCCGGTGAAAGTGTTTCGCGTCTTCCTCAAAGCCATAATAAGGCGTGAGATCCATGCCACCGCCAAACCAGAATACTATTTCACCATTGGGTTTATGTGCCATGAACATGCGCACATTCGCATGAGAGGTCGGTGCATAGGGATTGCGAGGATGCATCACAAGCGATACGCCCATTGCCTCCCAGCTACAACCGGCTAATTCGGGTCGGTGGGCAGTAGCTGAAGCTGGCATCTTGTCGCCTTGTACGTGGGAGAAAGCAACGCCACCACGTTCGAGCACATTTCCTTCTTCAATAATACAACTGATACCTTCACCTTTGCCTATTCCGCCGCTACCAGTTGCGCGATCCCATTTGTCACGCAGAAATTTATTACCGTCCACTTGTTCCAGACGGGTAACGATCATGTCTTGCAATTGAAGCAGATACTTTTTGACGGATTTACTATCCATGTTTACTCCGGGTTGAATACGTTGTTATTTGCGAATGATTTTACCATCCAACCACGAACGAATAGTTGACGGTTGTTCGCGATTGCCCACTGAGCCACGTAATACCCACACACTACTTCCGAATATTCTCCGGCATGCAGCATAGGTTTTTGCCGGTTGCTTTCCGCTACGGTTGGCGCTGGTAGAAACCAACGCGCTACCTGCGCTAAGGCACAGTTGCTTGGCAAAGGGGTGCGCGGTGAGGCGAACTGCCAGAGTGTTATGTTCGCCGCGCAGCCAAAGAGGGGTTGAGGGTCGGCTTGGCATTAAATATGTAATGACTTTTGCGCCGTCGCTTTGCAATTTTGACTGTTCACCCAGCGTAAGGGGTTGTATGTAACGTTTCACTTGGCTGTAATTTGCAGCGATAAGAATAAGGCCTTTACGCTGTTGGCGTCTTTTAAGATTGAGCAGTTTTAAAACTGCTTGGCGATTCTCAGGATCGCAACCCAAGCCATAGCAGGATTCGGTAGGATAGGCAATGATGCCGCCACGTTTAAGGTGTACGAAAAGTCGACGAGATGATGGCAGAGAACGGTGCAAAAAAACCTCTGATTAAAACTTGCATAAAGACTTCTATTTTCGACTGCCAATGGCGCGCCAGCCAATATCACGCCGCATCTGACTTCCATCGAAATGAATTTTATCGGCAATTTCATAGGCATAGTTTTGCGCGTGCTTTACCATATCACCGAGAGCAACCACGCAGAGTACTCTTCCGCCACTGGTGACCACTTTGCCATCCTGAACCGTCGTACCTGCATGAAACACATGTGCATCATCCGGATTTTTCGGAAGTCCAGTGATGACATCACCTTTACGCGGTGTGTCAGGATAGTTCGCGGCAGCCAGCACCACGCCGAGCGCTGTGCGCCTATCCCATTCTGCATCCACTTTATCAAGCGTGCCGTTGATAGCATGTTCAACGATATTCGCAAAATCACTTTTCAAACGCAGCATGATAGGTTGGGTTTCCGGGTCGCCCATACGACAATTGAACTCCAACACTTTTATGCCGCCTTGAGGATCGATCATCAAGCCCGCATACAAAAATCCGGTATAAGTGATGCCTTCACTTTCCATACCGCGAACAACGGGCTGGATAACCTCGCGCAATACACGCGCATGAATTGTTGGCGTAACCACAGGTGCGGGTGAATAGGCACCCATGCCACCTGTATTAGGGCCGTTATCACCATCCAACAGACGCTTGTGATCTTGGCTGGTCGCCATCGCCAACACGTTTTTACCGTCGACCATGACAATAAAGCTGGCTTCTTCACCCGCAAGGAATTCTTCTACAACTACGCGCGCACCGGCGTCACCCAGCTTGTTATCCGACAACATCATGTCAATGGCATCAAACGCTTCATCTTTGGTCATCGCTACAACTACACCCTTGCCGGCAGCCAAACCGTCCGCTTTGATGACGATGGGTGCACCGTGTTTTTCTACATAAGCTTTGGCTGGTTTAATGTCGCTGAAAGTTTCAAAGAATGCTGTTGGAATATGGTGGCGCGTCATGAATCGTTTGGCAAAGTCTTTGGAGGACTCGAGCTGAGCTGCTGCTTTGGTCGGGCCGAATATTTTCAGTTCTGCAGCTCTAAATGAATCAACCACGCCAGCTGCCAGTGGTACTTCCGGCCCAACAACTGTCAACTCAATGTGTTCGCGTTTTACAAATTCGATGAGGTCGGGAATGGCAGTGATTTCAACATTTTCCACGCCATCTTCCAAAGCTGTGCCCGCATTGCCCGGAGCAACATAAACCTTTTGCACTTTCGCTCCTTGCGCCAAGCGCCATGCTATTGCGTGCTCTCGCCCGCCGTTACCAATAACAAGAATTTTCATATATATCTCAACGTAGAAGGGTGGGCAATATGCTCACTATTTTTATACACTTTTTTATGGCTGGCTACTTAATCGAATGAAACTTGCCCATTTTGCACTTATTATATTAATTCCCCACGACACTTGATGCCCTTTGATAAGCCAAATCGACTAACCCGTGCATCTCGTCCAGCGACATAAGGATAAATGGGGTTTCTTCGTGACGTAAAACGACTGCGAACGGATTAAGCTCACTAAACTGCTCGGCAGGAAAAGGCATAGACACTTCGTGCTGCAACAGCAAATCAACCAACTCATCTACATCGTGAGTTTTGCGAAATACAATGCCATGAAATTCGGCAACCGACTTGAGATACTTCTCTACTGCTTTTTGAGCGAAGAATCCCGAGGCTGAAATATCTACTTCCGGGTGCATAGACACTGCTCGAAAAGAGGTTATGTCACGTTGGGCAAGCACCAGCAATCGGTGCGCTATATCAATGCGCAGAGTCATATAACACTTTGCCTTCACGCAATGCCCAATAAACCGCAGTGGAGCAAGCATGTTGCTGCTGATTGACTTCCGCCTGCGAACAAACCAACACATCAACAGGCACGCGTAGTGGACGAAGTACTTGCCGCAACCGCACCATCTCTCCAAATTTGTCTTGCAGCGTAGGCTCCACTACCAAGAAATCCAGATCAGAACTTTCCCCTGCATCTCCTCGTGCATAGGAACCGAACAGAATAACTCTTGCCGGCTTGGCCGCCTTGCCTAACAGTATTGCAGCCTGATTTATAGTTTGTTCGGAGATCACAGGGTCACCTTGTTCATGTCTGATTTTGTGAATTACGCGACAAGTATACCGTTTCTAGACATGATTTATAACGTCTAGACTTGCACCAATGACAGAAAGGTGGCTTTGCTGATAATCTACGGATTGGTTAATTTGCAGTCTCACACATTCCACCCACGAATATGAGCCAATCCAAACTGCGTAGCTTTCTCGGCATCACAATTACCATTCTCTGCCTGATTGCAGCCCCGCTTCAATCTCTTGCTGCAGATAAAAGCAAAACAAAGGCGGCGCACCCTGCGAAAGAGCGCCTTGTGCTGATGCCGATTCGCGTGCCCGATGAAGATAAGAATCTGACTGGCGCGATGGAGACTGCCTTGGTTAAAGGTTTGCAACAAAAGTACGATGTATTCTCAGGTGAGCGAGTTGCACAAAAGGCTCACGAGATTTTCATGAAAGAGTCGAGGAACACCACGCACACAGAATGTGACGAAACGCGTTGCATGCAGAATATCGCTGAAGCCTTTCAAGCCGAACTCATTGCTACGGCTAATGTGACCAAGCAGGATGGTAGTTACTTTTTGGCGCTTAGTATTCAGAATATTTTTGATAATAAGGTTGAGTATTCGGAATCATTGCCATGTAAAAATTGTGATGCAACTCAGGTGGTGGAAAAACTTAAAGATCTGAGTGGAACACCTACACCCAAGACGAATCAAGCCATTCGACTTCCAGCAAAAGAAAATTCATTGCGTCTTCCTGAGATGGTTAGCATCCCCGGCAAGAACTATGAGATTGGGAAATATGAAGTGACACAAGGCGAATGGCGCGCAGTGATGGATAACAATCCAAGCAAGTTTGCTAAATGTGGAGATAACTGCCCAGTTGAGCAAGTAAGTTGGAAGGACGTCCAAGAGTTCATTCAAAAACTTAATTCCAAAACTGGCAGCAATTATCGTTTGCCTTCTGAGGGCGAATGGGAATATGCCTGCTATGGTGGTAGCAAAGCAGAATATTGTGGCGGCAATGATATTAATGCTGTTGCATGGTACAAAGATAACAGCAATGACAGGACACATCCTGTAGGGCAAAAGCAAGCTAACGGCTATGGTCTGTACGACATGAGTGGCAATGTATCGGAATGGATGAGCAACTGCTGGGACAATAATTATTGTGAAGGCGGGCGTGTGCTTCGCGGCGGATCTTGGTATACCAACCCTAACTTCACGCGTACCGTAAGCCGTTTCAACGACTCCCTTGCAATCCAATACGACGCTTACGGCTTCCGGCTTGCCAGAACAATCAGTAACAAAGAATCCAAATTCAAAGAACCTGAGATGGTTCGCATCCCCGGCAAGAACTATGAAATTGGGAAATATGAAGTCACCCAAGCTGAGTGGAAAGCTGTGATGGGAAACAATCCGAGTCATTTTAAGGACTGTGGCGATACATGCCCAGTGGAACAAGTGAGCTGGGATGATTCGCAGACTTATATTAGAAAACTCAACAAAATGACGGGCAAGGAATACCGTCTGCCGTCAGCGGATGAATGGGAATACGCGTGTTATGGCGGCACTAAAACTAAATATTGCGGAGGCGACGACCTCGATAGCGTAGCTTGGTACAGCAGTAACAGCGATAAAACAACACACCCTGTTGGTCAAAAACAAGCAAATGGTTACGGTCTTTATGACATGACGGGTAATGTATGGGAACATATGCAAGAAAAATATGACGTCGAGCACGATTCCCCTCTTTCTAGAGGTGGCTCTTGGGTAACTGATCCTATAATGATTGATGCAACTTTTCGCCATGGTTTAATGTATCAACGCGACAGTCGAATATATGGGATCGGTTTACGTCTCGCCAGAACACTCCAGTAAAGCATAGGGATGTAGCTTAAACAACCTTGCGCAATTCATTACATCAACTTTGCAGCCAGTCATTCACCATGCCAATTGCTATAAATCTTGAAAAGAAACCTACACGAATACTTTCCCAGAATCTAGCTCGGATTTCGTTTATTCAACACATACAAACAGACTTGGGAAAATGTGGGGCAGAAAAGCTTGAACCGAAAATCCAATTTCTTAACCAAGCATATGTGCTCCAGTTGATTGCCTTTTGGCAAATTTTCGTTGAGGAGTTGGCAAAATACGGATTCAAACAAATTGAAGCCGTCGAAAATAATGGTGCATTTCGCGACATCGCGAAGGCAAAGTTAGACGAGTCACTTAAGAAATTTAATACTCCAAACAAGGAAAATATCGACAAGTTGTTCAAAGAGGCGCTCGGCATCCAGAACATCTCTAATCATTGGCATTCGGACCAGATGCCTCAAAGCGTCGCTACCGACACGTTATCCGAATTACTAGAGACTCGGCATCAAATCGCGCACACAGGACACACATCCAAACCTTTGTCGTACGAAACGAACTTCAAGAAAATGGAAATTGTGATGGAGCTTGCTGAGCTAACTGAAGATGCACTCATTAAGCAGCTTACTCTACGCACAAATGGGTCAGTCCAGTATTTGAGATAAATGTAATCAAAAAATCAAAGCTTCACCTGTTCAAACTTACCCTTGCCACTAAAATTCCATTTAACTTGAAATGCAGAAAACATACGGTGCAATGCGTTTCGCTTATTGAAACACTACATAACGACTTCAATCACGCAGCCATCCGTTCAAACGAAAAGTTGGGCAAGTCCACTCGCTCTGCTGCATGTTCAATGGTAATGCAGCAAACCTTGCCCTTATCATCCAGATCTATCAGCGTATTTTCATCAACGTCTTTGGTTTCAGCAACTTTTGCTTCGCGCAACTCAATGTATAGCGTGTCAGTATCTTGAAAATATTTAATCTTCATCTCTGTAACTCCTGTCGAAGAAAGCATTGTGTACGGTCTCACCATCGGCGAGCAGAATAACACGGAGAAACTTTCCATCAGCTTCTGGGATCGATGCCCACCGACGGATGCGACTATCTGATTGAACCACTTGTTTAACTGGCTGGTCAATCACACGCTGTATCCATTCTAGATGGATGTCCGACCGATCAGGGCGGAGTCGCATCGTATGGAAGTATTGAGTAAACTTCAATGGTTAGTGACGGAAATGCCTGAAGCCCGTAAACACCATCGCCAAGCCATGCTCGTCCGCCGCCGCAATGACCTCCTCATCGCGCATTGAACCGCCGGGTTGAATCACGGCTTTCGCTCCGGCTTGTGCCAGTACATCTATGCCATCGCGGAACGGGAAGAAGGCATCGGACGATACGACAGAACCGATCAAGCTTAAGCCGGCGTTTTGCGCCTTAAGGCTGGCAATGCGCGTGCTGTCTACGCGGCTCATTTGCCCTGCGCCTACGCCCAGCGTGTGGCCATCTTTACAGAAAACGATGGCGTTGGATTTAACATACTTCGCTACGCGCCAAGCGAACAGCAAGTCTTGCAGTTGTTCTTTGCTGGGTTGTACTTTACTTACGACCTTGAGCTGTGATAGTTGCACATTGAGCGTATCCGGTGATTGAACCAACAATCCACCGCTGACTCGTTTGAAGTCGAACTGGTTGTGCGCGTTGGACAGCGGTACGGTGAGTACACGCACGTTCTGTTTTGCAGCGGTTACTTTAAGCGCGGCTTCGGTAGCACTTGGCGCAATTATCAATTCAACGAATTGGTTGGCGGTGATTTGTGCTGCGCTCTCAGCATCCAACTCCCGATTGAAAGCAATGATGCCGCCGAAGGCGGAAGTAGTGTCGGTGGCATACGCCAGCTTATAAGCGCTTAACGCGGTATCGGCAATCGCCACACCACACGGGTTGGCGTGTTTGACAATGACGCAGGCAGGTTGATCAAAAGTCTTGACCAGTTCCCAAGCGGAATCGGCATCGCCGACGTTGTTGTAGCTGAGTTCTTTGCCTTGCAATTGGGTATAGTCGGAGATGCCGCCAGCCACCGGATTGAGGTCGCGATAGAACGCGGCACGCTGATGAGGGTTTTCGCCGTAGCGCATATCTTGCACTTTGGCGAAGTTGAAGTTGATTTGTGCAGGGAACGCGCTCTTTGTGCCGTCACTGTTGATCGCGGTGAGGTAATTGCTGATCATGCTGTCATAAGCGGCTGTGTGCGAAAAAGCCTTTTTGGCCAAGTCGAAACGGGTTGCGTCGCTGACTGCGCCTTTGTTGGTTTGCATTTCTGCCAGTACATCCGCGTAATCAGCAGGGTCGGTAACTATAGCAACATGCGCGTGGTTCTTGGCAGCTGAGCGCACCATGGTCGGGCCGCCGATGTCGATGTTTTCGATGGCATCCTCCAGGGTACAGCCAGGTTTGGCAATGGTCGCAGCGAAGGGATACAGATTCACCACCACCAAGTCGATCGTCGGAATGTTGTGTTTCTTCAGGGTGGCAACATGTTCAGGCAAATCTCGCCTTGCCAGAATACCAGCGTGTACTTTCGGTTGCAGTGTCTTCACGCGACCATCAAGCATTTCAGGAAAACCTGTGTAATCGGCAACTTCAGTAACGGGGATGCCATTATCTGAGAACAGTTTTGCTGTGCCACCGGTAGATAAGATTTTTACGCCAAGTTCGTGTAGCCCTTTGGCGAATTCGAGTACACCGGATTTATCCGATACGCTAATAAGTGCTTGAGTAATGGTTGCCATATTTTTTCCAAGTTTAAGATTTGATCTTGTGTGTCTGGATCTTTTTTCGCAACGTATTGCGATTCAATCCGAGCAGTTCAGCGGCACGAGTCTGGTTGCCACCGGCATGATACAAAACAGTTTCGATCAGCGGTTTTTCGACGCAATTGATCACCATGTCGTAAACCGCACAAGACGGCGCTTCTCCGTCCAGATCAGTAAAATAATCGTTGACAGCCTGGCGCACATATTGCGCTACTTCATTTTCTTCTAACACAGCACGTTCCCCTTTTTTCATGCAGCTAATTCCTCGGCGTATTGCAAGCTTTCACCTGCTTGCAACAACCCTTCGAAAAAAATATTTACAGCTTGTAATTGTTCCGGGATGGATTCCAGTTGATTCATTTGATGACGAAAATGTGCAGAGCCAGCCAAACCCTTGGTGTACCATGAGATGTGTTTGCGCGCCACGCGCAGCCCTGATTGTTCGCCGTAGAAGGCGTAGAGTTCATGCACGTGCCCGATCAGTATTTCTTGTATCTCGCTTACTCGAGGCGACAGCAGATGTGTTCCAGTGGCAAGAAAATGTGCGATCTCGCGGAATAACCAGGGGCGTCCTTGCGCTGCGCGGCCAATCATGACGGCATCAGCGCCGGTATGCTGCAAAACGAAGCGCGCTTTTTCCGGCGTAGCAATATCACCGTTTGCAATGATGGGGATTTTAACGGCGGATTTTACCGCGCGAATCGTGTCGTATTCGGCATCGCCCGTATAGGCACAGGATCGAGTCCGTCCGTGGATGGCGAGGGCTTGGATGCCACTGGATTCGGCAATGCGGGCGATGTTGGTGGCATTACGATTGGCCTTGTCCCAACCCGTGCGAATTTTAAGTGTAACCGGCACATCCACTGAGCTGACAACAGATTGTAGAATTTCGGCGACCAGTTTTTCATTTTGCATTAATGCCGAACCAGCCATTACATTGCAGATTTTTTTGGCAGGACATCCCATGTTGATGTCAATAATCTGCGCACCGTGATCCACGTTGTAGCGTGCAGCCTGAGCGAGCATCTTGGGATCGGCACCAAGGATTTGTACAGAAATGGGATCAACTTCGCCTTCGTGATTGGCGCGGCGTTTGGTTTTCTCGGAACCATACAGCAAAGAATTGGAAGCCACCATCTCGGACACAGCCATGCCCGCACCCATTCGTTTGCAAAGCATACGGAAAGGCCGATCCGTTACGCCGTCCATAGGCGCCACGATGAGGTTATTCTTGAGTTTATAACGGCCGATCTGCATGATGATTTCCAAAGGGGGCAGTGATTATAAATTAATCAATCGCCTCGTGCTATGATGCTGTCAAATTTTTATCGGTTTGAACGCGATGGAATTCGATATTGTCATTATTGGCGGCGGATTGGTTGGTGCCAGTCTTGCGGCATCCCTTAAATCAAGTGGATTGAGGCTTGCTTTGGTGGAGGGTCAGTCCTCACCAACATTGCCAGATAAAATTAATGCGGACGTCTGGGATAGCCGAATCTACGCGATCACGCCGGGCAATGCCGAATTTTTACGACAATGTGGTGCGTGGCAAAAGCTGGATATGTCTCGTGTGCAGCAAGTTGAAGAAATGCGCGTGTTCGGGGATGCAGATTCTGAACTTGATTTTAGCGCCTATCAGGTAGGTGCTGCAGAGCTCACTTTTATTCTTGAAAGCAGTTTATTGCAACGTGCCTTATGGGATGGACTGCAACAGCAGGAAAACCTGACAATGTTTAATCCCGCCCGCTGTACAGACTTGACTTGGCATCCTGAAGCGGCGCATCTCAAGTTGCAAGACGGTCGTGAAATCAAGGCGAAACTAATCGTGGGTGCAGATGGACGCGATTCATGGGTGCGCCACCAAGCAGGTATGGCAGAGACACCAACGCCGTACCATCAGCATGGAGTGGTCGCTAACTTCAGCATCAGTAAATCGCACAACAGCACAGCTTATCAATGGTTCAAGCCGGAGAGCATTCTTGCTCTCCTGCCTTTACCCGGGAAACGAGTTTCAATCGTATGGTCAGTCAGCCCGGAAAGATCGGCTGAATTATTGTCACTATCGCCTGGGGAATTATGCAAGCAGGTTTCTGAGGCTTCGCAGGGACAATTGGGAGACCTCGAAGTCCTCACGGCCCCGGCCTCATTTTCATTGCGGGTGTTAAATTTGGCGCATATCACCAAGCCCCGGTTGGCCTTGGTCGGCGATGCCGCGCACAATGTTCATCCTTTGTCAGGACAAGGCGTGAATTTAGGTTTTCGCGATGCGCGCCAGTTGGTTGAAGTTTTGTTACAACGTGGCGTCCAAAGCGATTGTGGAGACATCAAATTACTTCGCGCATATGAAAAAGCACGCCGGGAAGATATTCTTTCAATGCAACTGACCACTGACGCTTTGAAACATTTGTTCATTAACGATAACCCATGGTTACGTAAAATACGTAATCTTGGCCTTAACGCAACTAATCATTTTACTCCTCTAAAAAAATTACTTGCACGCCACGCTCTCAATTAAACTAACTCAAGGATGTTTAAAGATGTTCAGAATATTATTGGCTACACTATTGTCGATTTCTATAGCTCATGCAGCAGAAGCGGACCCTGCTCCTAAACTTAAAAGCGACTTGAGCAAGATTCTGGGAGAGGTCACACAGGTTAACCAATCGCCTATCTCAGGTATTTATGAAATAGTAACTCTGGATCATATTTTCTATACCGACAAAGGTGGACAATACCTGATTGACGGTAGCCTGTTCGATTTGAAAGCACGCCGCAATCTGACAGATGCACGTTCGCGCCAATTGTTCGCCGTGGACTTTAGTAAATTACCGTTGGAAATTGCAGTAAAAAAAGTGAAGGGGAATGGCAGTCGCAAGATGGCTTATTTTACCGATCCCAATTGTGGTTGGTGCAAGAAGCTGGAACACGAGATGCAGAATGTAACGGACGTTACTATGTACCTGTTCCTGGCAACTTATATCGGGGGTGAAGATTCAGCCCAAAAAGCACAGGCTATCTGGTGCAGTGAAGACAGGGCCAAAGCATGGGACGACTTGATGCTAAACGGAGTCAAGCCCGCGACCGGAAAATGTGATGCGCCGACATCCAAAGTCATGGCGCTCGGTGAAAAACTCAAAGTGAACGGAACGCCTGCGCTCATTTTTGCCAACGGAGTTATAAATCCCGGCTATATGCCTGCTGCCGATTTGAACAAGGCGCTGGACAGCAACAAGTGACAGTCAGAAAAATTCCATATTTTCTGGCTAACTTAAGCACAGTACTTTGGGTCGGAGGTACATGGGCGGTTGGATATCTTGCTGTACCTGTTTTATTTCGAACATTGCCAGATCACCAACTGGCGGGCCTATTGGCAGGCAAGATGTTTGAGTGGATGGGATGTGTTGGCATCGTATGTGCGATATATTTGTTGGCATACCAATACGTTCAATCCGGGCACGAAGTCTGGAAAAGTCGATATTTTCTAATGGTAGCTTTCATGTTAGCGATATTGCTCGTCATTCAATGCGGTATCCAGCCTGTGATGGCTGACCTAAAGGCTCAGGCAATACCGCTTGATGTGATGCAAAGCCCGTTAGCATTTAAATTCAAGATGTTACACGGATTGTCTGAGATTCTCTATTTATCGCAAAGTCTACTAGGGATAGTCATAGTCCTCGGTCGGGTGCCCACTAAGAATATATAGGCCTTTTTTCTTATTGATTTTTTGTGAAATGGTGGCAAGCTTCGCTTTGTGAATATGCCGTTCTACGGGAGAAAGCCATGCTGAATAATCTCAATCGGGAAATCTATGACGTAGGTGAAATCATCTTTAAAGAGGGCGATGACGGTGATGGCGCTTTTTTGATCGAGGAAGGTTTGATCGAAATCAGCGTGATGATTAATGGTGTGGAACAACAGATCAACAAAATCGGCAAAGGCGAATTGTTTGGTGAAGTCGCATTGATCGATCATCAGCCTAGAACAGCAACTGCGAAAGCGATAGAAAAAACCGTTTTAGTCGCGATACAACGCACGTTGGTAAATGAGCTATTGGAAAAGACAGACCCCATTGTTCGCCACCTGCTCTTGGTAATTCTGGATCGCTTTCGCACCAAACAAGGACATTTGCAACAATCATTAACTGCCCCACGACTTGCAGAAATAACCTCAAAGAGAAATTCTTTACGTGGAGAAGCAACTCATAAATTGACTTTGGCAAATGATATCAGCCGGGCACTGGTTAAAGACGAATTTGAATTATTCTATCAGCCTATTTGTGCATTAGATTCATGCCAGATAGCCGGATACGAAGCGTTGATACGTTGGCGTCATCCAATTCAAGGCTTAATGCCGCCACTTGATTTCCTTTGGCTCGCAGAGCAAACCGGGCAAATTCGTGAAGTCGGACTTTGGACTCTTGAGCGTGCGTGCCGTGACTGGCCGGTTTTGAAGAAAACCACAAAATCCGATTTGCCATTTGTCAGCGTTAACATGTCGCCGTCTCAATTGATTGGAGAAAGTTTTATTGAGGACGTGAAATCAATCATCGCCTTCTATAAAATGCCGCCGATAGAATTGAAACTTGAACTTACCGAGACCGTCATCATCAACAACCCTGATCTGGCGCTGCAACTTCTGATGCAGTTGACGGAACTTGGCAGCACATTGGCTATTGATGATTTCGGAACAGGATACTCGTCACTGGAAACTTTGGATCGTTATCCCATCGGTACGCTGAAGGTTGATCGTTATTTTACCAGTTCGATGTTAGCCTCACCCCAGAGTAGGGAAATCGTCAATTCATCTATCCATCTTGCTCATTCTCTCGGAATGGACGTCGTGGCGGAAGGAGTTGAGACGGAAGATGTGCGTAGAAAATTACTTGAGCTTGGTTGCAACTATGGACAGGGCTGGTTGTTCGGGCGTCCTGCCGAGTTAACCAATATCAAAACATAAATTTCGGTCGTAATATGGCACGAGTAAACGGCGCGTTGCCTATCTTACTTACCATGCCCCGATTTTAAACCGCTCGATTTCTCTTCGATCTCTTTTGGTGGGACGCCCTTTTAGATCAGACAGCTTGGGTTGTGATTTGATTTCTGTGGCAAGCGTTTCACGCTTTAACTTGCCTGCTTCAGTTTCGCGATAAAGTTTTTGAGCCTGGGGTGCGGGTCCGCGCTTATCGGATAGAGCAAGCACCTCTACTTCAAACAAATAGGGCCCAAGACGAATGGACAACATGTCGCCCGGAGTGATGGTCTTGGCCGGTTTCACTCGAGTGTTATTGTGAAGCACTTTACCGCACTCAATAGCGTCAACAGCAAGCGCGCGAGTTTTATAAAAACGTGCCGCCCATAACCATTTGTCGATACGAAGTTTTAAGCTATCTGGTTGAGGAGCCAAATTTTTTGTCATCTTTTACCATTCATAAAATTACATCTCCGGCGCCGATTCGCTGAAGAAAGACTCGAAAGGTTCGACTATTAAAAGCCTGCTCAATTTAACGTAGGCTCCATACCCTTGGGAAACAACACCCACATTTTCCCCGACTGTTTCATACTCCCCGCGTGTATGGCAGCCAATTCCCCAAATCCCCAGAAAAAATCAGCACGCACAGCACCTCTAATTGCACCACCTGTATCTTGCGCATACATTAATCGATTAAGCGGTATTTGGCTATTAGGCATGGTGGTAGATAAAAATACTGGAACACCAAGTGGAATGATATGTGGATCAACTGCCAGGCTATATTCGCTAGTGAGTGGAACGCCAAGAGCACCAAGTGGAGCCGAAAGTGTATCCGGTAATTCTCGGAAGAAAATGTAGCTTGGGTTCTGATCCAAAAGAATTAATAGGCGTTCAGGGTTCGTTTCTGCCCAATTCTTGATTGCTTGCATTGAGGCTTCTTCTGGTTTGAGTTCACCCATTTCAATCAATTTTTTCCCGATAGAAACGTAGGGATGTCCATTTTGTTCGGCATAGCCAATTTTTACACGGCGACCATCTTCAAGTTCAATACGTCCTGAACCTTGAATTTGCAAAAAAAACAGTTCAACCGCATTTTCAACCCAAAATAATTCGTGACCCAGCAACGAAGATACGTCCGCATCTATTTCAGCTCGATTGAAATAGGGAACAACTTTTTTCCCCTCCAATCTTCCGCGCAAGCGTAAGCCTTTAAGCTGCGGGTAGACTTCGCTTAGATCAACCACAAGCATGTCATCCGGGGCGCTATAGATTGGATAACGGAAACGATCACTCTTGTGGCGACTGCCCAAGAGCAAGGGTTCGTAATATCCGGTTATAAGGCCATGATCACTACCATCAGAATTAAGTACTTGATAAGGAGTGAACCAGGCTTCGTAAAAATTACGCTGCGCAGCGCTAGTGTTGGCATCAATTTTATCAGCGGCAACGCAGACCGCCAGCCATCTGGTCTTGTATCTTAGAGCACGGCAAGTTTGCTGAAAAGCGGACCATGAAGGTGTGAGATCTAGTGATGTCCAGTCGGGGATATCAGTCCACTTATTGAGCATGTAAGTCGGAGTGACAGCGGGCGGAATTTCAATCCGAGGAGGTTTAGGTGGAATCTTTGTTTGGCAAGCAGCCAGCAAAATTATTGCAGGCAAGACTAGCCAAAAATGTCGTTTCAAATCTAAAGCCATACAACTAATGCAAGACGCGGGGCACACTCAGGACAAACTGTTGGATGGGCACAGTAAATTCGGTGCCATCATCCAGTGCCATTTGATAGCTGCCCGACATCGTGCCAACTTGCGTCGCCAAAACTGTGCCACTGGTGTACTCGAAACTCTGCCCAGGGTTGATTACTGGCTGTTCACCAACAACTCCTTTACCATTTACTGATTGCAAATGATTGTTAGAGTCAGTGATAACCCAATGACGAGCCAACAGTTTTACTGCCTGCTTTCCCTCATTGCTAACTGTAATGGTATAGGCAAAAACAAAACGGTTTTCGGGTTCGTCAGACTGTTCCGATAAGTACTTGACGCGCACTGAAACTTGAATACGATAATCTGTTATATCTTCCATCATCGTATTTCACCGTATTTTCCCTTCCATGACAAGCTCGATGTGGGTGTTTCAGTTAGAATATCCCTCCAAATTTCAAACGAACAAGGATTAAATCATGGATTTCCAGATCGCTCCCTCGATTCTATCTGCCAATTTCGCCAAGCTTGGCGAAGAAGTTGATAACGTTCTTGCCTCTGGTGCGGACATTGTGCACTTCGATGTGATGGACAATCATTATGTGCCAAACTTAACGATCGGGCCGCTGGTGTGCGAAGCATTGCGCAAGCATGGAGTCACGGCTCCCATCGACGTTCACCTGATGGTTAAACCTGTTGATCGTATCATCCCGGATTTCGCCAAGGCAGGGGCAACTTATATTACCTTCCATCCGGAAGCATCCGAGCACATCGACCGCACAATCGGACTGATCAAAGAAAGCGGTTGCAAAGCTGGTCTGGTGTTTAACCCGGCAACACCACTGGATATTCTGGAGTACACCCTGCCTAAACTTGATATGGTATTACTCATGTCGGTGAACCCCGGTTTCGGTGGACAGAAATTTATTCCCCATGCACTGGATAAAGCGCGTCAAGTGAGCAAATTGATCGCAGCGGGAAAATATAACTGTCGTCTGGAAATTGATGGTGGAGTTGGCCCGGCAAATATTAAAGAAGTCGCTGAGGCAGGCGTGGATACGTTTGTCGCAGGTTCTGCGATATTTGGCAAACGCAATGATAAAGACAAGAACCACTACAACACGATCATTGCTGAATTACGTGCGGAATTAGCCAGAGTGGCACGTTGAAAAGGAAACAAAAAGATGTCTTCACGCATATTTCTGATGTTGCTGTGTCTTATGCTGCTTGCCGGTTGTGACAAAATTAAATCCATGTTGGGAGCTCCGGCAGTTGCGGACCCAAAAGAACTTGATGCTCAAGCAATTGGGTACGCCTGCAGGGTTTCCAAGAAACAGCCCGAGCCATGCATGAAGGAGAATGATACACACAGTCCTTCGCAAATACTTAATGGTTGGAAAAACGCGGATAAAGACATCAAGGCAAGAGTAATTGATGCCAGTCCGAACGCTGAACCTTCTGCAAGTGCTGTAGGAAAATGATTCTGACCCCATGGGCAACAACTTAGTGTCCACAATTATGAGCAAATTCCCGATACCAATAAAAGCCATCTTGCTCGATCTGGATGGCACCTTATTGCACACCGCACCGGAATTGGCCGAATCGGCAAACCGTATGCTGCGCGATCTGGTTCGTCCAGCAGTGTCGCAAGAATTATTAATGAGTTACATCGGCAATGGAATTTCATGGCTGGTCAAACGTGCCTTAACAGGCAATATGCACGCGGAACCTGACTCAGCTTTGTATGAAAAAGCCTTGCCGATCTTCGAAAAGCATTACAGCGAATTATTGCTGCAAAGCAAACCATTTATGGACGTGGTTAAAGGCTTGGACGAAATGAAAGCCGTAGGATATCGCATGGGATGCATCACCAACAAAGTCGCGCGTTACACCGAGCCATTGTTGAAAGGTCTCGGCCTCGCGAAATATTTTGAAATTGTGCTTTCCGGCGATTCCTTACCTGAGAAAAAACCGCATCCGATGCCGCTGTTGCATGCGGCTAAATTTTTTAATGTGCCGGTAAAGAGTTTACTTTTGATCGGCGACTCGCTCAGCGACACCCTTGCTGCCCGTGCTGCAGGCTGCCCGGTGTTTTGTGTTCCCTATGGATACAATCACGGCGAACCGGTGGAAAGTTTGGACCAGGATGCTGTTATTCCAGGATTACCTGCAGCGCTGACACTGATCAAGCTTGCCTGAAAATGAAATCAAACAAACTCCTCAGTTGGCGATGGTGCTGATGTAATTTTAGGTTGGGTTGTATGCTTTAAACTTCCCGACATGGCGCCCAAGGAATGCTATTTTAGGAGTTGTTATGCTGTCCCCGATCACCCAAACTGAATTCGATAACCTTGCTGCACAAGGTTACAACCGTATCCCACTGGTTGTAGAAACATTAGCCGATCTTGATACACCTTTATCGCTTTACCTTAAGCTAGCCAATCGACCCTTTTCTTATTTATTGGAATCGGTGCAAGGCGGGGAGCGTTTCGGGCGCTATTCGTTTATCGGGTTGCCTGCAGAGACCCGTATCACTGTGAGAGGTTCGCAAGTCACGCTGACCACACCCTCAGAAGAAACTTCACAGCAAGTTGCAAATCCGCTGGACTTTATTGAAGAGTATCAAGCCCAATTTAAGGTTGCTCCGCTATCCGGCTTGCCGCGTTTCACTGGCGGGCTGGCCGGATACTTCGGCTATGACACAGTTCGCTACATCGAGCCGCGCTTGGCCAAGACCGTCAAAAAAGATGTAATTGGCACACCTGATATTTTGCTTATGCTCACTGAACAATTAGCAGTGATCGACAATCTTTCGGGCAAGCTGTCTTTCATTGTGTATGCTGATCCGGCACAAGAAGGCGCTTATCTCAAAGCAAGTCAGCGGCTGGATGCTTTGCTGCGCTCACTGCGCCAACCGGTAAAAATTCCTGACGCGCCGCAACTGAGAAACCTCGAAGCAAAGTCAGAATTCGGCGAGGCAGAATTCAAACGTGCAGTAGAAATCGCAAAACAATATATCTTTGACGGTGACATCATGCAGGTGGTGTTGTCACAACGAATGGTGCAACCCTTTGCAGCTTCCCCGATGTCACTATACCGCGCACTGCGCAGTATTAATCCGTCACCGTATATGTTTTATTATGACATGGGCGACCATCATGTCGTCGGCTCTTCGCCGGAGATTCTCGCGCGTGTTGAAGGCAACACTGTCACAGTGCGCCCTATCGCTGGCACACGACCGCGCGGCAAAACTGCGCAGCAGGATATCGAACTGGCACAAGAATTATTAGCCGACCCAAAAGAGCTGGCAGAACATCTCATGCTGATCGATCTGGGTCGAAATGACATAGGGCGTGTGGCGCAATATGGCACCGTAAGACTCACTGACAAAATGGTGATCGAACGCTATTCGCACGTCATGCACATCGTCTCCAACGTTGACGCGCAACTCAAGCCGGACTTAAGTGCGATGGATGTACTTAAGGCAACATTCCCTGCTGGAACAGTGTCAGGTGCGGCTAAAGTCCGTGCTATGGAAATAATCGATGAACTTGAACCTAGCAAACGCGGCATCTACGCAGGCGCTGTGGGTTATCTCGCCTTCAACGGTGATATGGATGTTGCTATCGCTCTACGCACGGCGGTAGTAAAAAACCAAACTCTCTATGTGCAAGCGGGTGCAGGTATCGTTGCAGATTCAGTGCCCGAAAGCGAGTGGACAGAAACGCAGAATAAAGCCCGGGCTGTCTTACGCGCAGCCGAGATGGTGCTGGATGGGCTTGATGCCAAAGTGCATCGCTAGGAGGAACGAATATGTTACTAATGATCGATAACTACGATTCCTTCACCTACAACCTGGTGCAATACTTTGCCGAGTTGGGCGCTGAAGTTGAGGTTTACAGAAATGATGAGATCACAGTTGAACAGATTGAAAAATTGAAGCCACAACACATCGTCGTATCTCCAGGCCCGTGTACACCTAATGAGGCTGGTATTTCGGTTGCGACGATAAACCGTTTTGCAGGCAAGATTCCGCTATTGGGTGTTTGTCTTGGGCATCAGAGTATTGGTCAGGCTTTTGGAGGCAAGATCATTCACGCCAAGACACTGATGCATGGCAAGACTTCTCAGATACATCATCACGGGAATAGTGTGTTCACCGGTCTACCCAATCCTTTCACAGCCACTCGTTACCATTCATTAGTGATCGAGCGTGAAACGATGCCGGACTGTCTGGAGATCACTGCATGGACTGATGACGGTGAGATCATGGGTGTGCGTCATAAAACATTGGCAGTGCATGGTGTGCAATTTCATCCGGAATCAATCCTCACCGAGCATGGACATGAGATGTTGAAAAACTTTCTCGAAGGGA
This sequence comes from uncultured Gallionellaceae bacterium, assembly GCA_903876625.1. Lineage (GTDB taxonomy): Bacteria > Pseudomonadota > Gammaproteobacteria > Burkholderiales > Gallionellaceae > PALSA-1006. The sequence goes on from CAIRAO010000435.1 coordinate 49,633, forward strand.
AGAAATAAATATGATCACACCACAACAAGCACTAGTTCGGCTTATTGAGCAACGCGAGATTTTCTACGACGAGATGTTGTCGTTGATGCGGCAGATCATGAGCGGCGAAGTCCCGCCCACGATGATTGCGGCAATCTTGATCGGCCTGCGCGTCAAAAAGGAAACCATAGGCGAAATCTCCGCAGCTGCATTTGTCATGCGTGAATTCGCCAGCAAAGTTCCGGTCACAAAGCGCGAACACCTAGTGGATACTTGTGGTACTGGCGGAGATGCTGCGCACACTTTCAACATTTCGACTGCTAGCGCACTGGTTGCGGCTGCAGCGGGTGCGAGAGTGGCCAAGCATGGTGGGCGTTCAGTCTCTTCAACTTGCGGCTCCGCGGATGTTTTAGAGGCACTGGGTGTCAACCTTAACTTGACGCCGCAGCAAGTAGGACACAGCGTCGACCAGATCGGTATCGGTTTCATGTTTGCCCCCAATTTCCACGGGGCGATGAAATACGCCGCACCGGTTCGTCGTGAGTTGGGTGTACGAACCATGTTCAATGTGCTGGGACCGTTGACTAATCCCGCCGGAGCAGAGAATCAGGTGCTGGGTGTTTTCCATCCCGATCTGGTTGGCATTCAAGCCCGTGTTTTGCAGCGTCTCGGTAGCCGCCATGTATTAGTGGTGAACGGAAGCGATGGCTTGGACGAAATCACCATAAGTGGATCAACTTATATCGCTGAGTTGAAAGAGGGTGAGGTAAAAGAATTCAACATCACTCCAGAAGAATTTGGACTGAGCTCAACAACATTGGATTCTATTCGTGTTTCAAATATTGGCGAGGCAAAAGCGATGTTGCTGGGTGTCTTGGAAAATAAAAAGGGAGCCGCACGAGACATCGTATTGCTTAATGCAGGCGCAGCAATCTATGTTGCTGGACTTGCTGATACTCTAGCGCACGGTGTAAAAAAAGCGTCTGAAATTATTGCCAGTGGTGTTGCCAAAAACAAATTGGAGCAATTGATTCAGATTAGCAATGGGGGTTAAGGTTCTATCAATTATCTGCGGATTTTAGCTTAAATATTTCGGCCTTATACATTTCAAAAATCAGGCATACAGCACAAGCTGTGAAAGATTCAAAGTGCTTGAAAGGTTTTTCCTAAGCTCGTTTCTTCTTGGTCTCATACATGGCAACATCGGCTTCCTTAATAATTTCATCTGGGTCCAATTCATCTCCAATGAACAGCTTGATTCCAATACTGGCTGAAAAATGATGCGTAACACCACCAAGCAAATATACATCGCTTAAAGTGGCACGAATTTTATTCACGATAAAACTGGCTTGCTCAGCTGCTATTCCGGATTTTGAATCCAGTCCTTCCAGTAGTATGACGAATTCATCACCACCTAATCTGGCAACGGTATCACTGACACGAACTTCTTTAAGTAGGCGTGTAGCAACCTGTATAAGTAACTGATCACCAATATCATGGCCGTGGGTATCGTTTAATAGTTTGAACTTATCAAGATCGAGAAATAAAACAGCTCCATGACTTCCCTGCCGTTTACTGCTTCGTATTGCTTGCTGTAAACGGTCCAGAAGCAGCCGACGATTGGGAAGTTTGGTTAAGGAATCATGAAAAGCGATCTCGCGCAATTCGTCTTCACGATGTTTGCTTTCAGTTAAGTTAATCCCAAATGCCCAATGTTTGTCTCCAGAGCTAACAAAACTCCACAGAATGTGATTTTTAGAGCCATCCATTGATGTAACAACGACCTCAATTGGTTGAATTTCGGAATTTGTTTCAAGCGCTAAAGAGGAAAGTCGTTGCCATTCCTCTGAAATTTGCATCAGGTAATGTTCATCTGGATATGCTTTTAACCACCATTCCGTAATGGTCGGTATGTCATTCAGCGTATAGCCGAATATTTTGATAAAAGTCGGATTGATGTATTCCGTCTTTTGTTTCCTACCGGAGGTCATTAAGATAGCAAGAGGTGAACTGTCGGCCATCTTCCTAAATAATTTGGCGCTATTTTGCAAATCCTGTTCTGCCAGCTTACGCTGGGTTATATCGACACAGGTCCAAAGTGATTCCCCATATTCTTCGTTTAAAATGCCTCCGCTTACTTCGACAGTTTTATGGCTGCCATCCTTGCATAGGTATACAAGTTCTGTGCGATATACCTTGCCTGCATTGATCAGAGGATAGGCTGTATCACCGAAAGTCTTATAGGCATCATCATTCAAGAAAATTAATTTGACCGGTTTCCCGATCAGCTCACCTCTTTCATATCCAAGCGTTTTTTCATAAGCAGGATTCGCCCATTGAAATATACGATCTTTGACTGTAACGATTCCAACCAATTCATTTTCGAGCATAACGCGCATTCTGGATTCACTAGCACGAAGCATCTCCTGAATCTTTTTTGTTTGAATAAGATCAAAGACAAAGTCAGCTAACTGAAATACTATTTCAGTATCTGCGGATATATAATCCGAGGGCTTATTACCAACCCCAATCATCGCTACAATATTGTTGTTACGCATGATAGGAACACTTACAAACCTGTCAACAACCGAATGGCCTTCAGGCATCCCCATCTTATGTTCAGAATGAGGATAATCATTTTCAATCACCGTAGCTCTTGTTCTAATGGCATTGGCCCAAACACCTGCCTGACTTACAGGATAATGTTGACCGGCACCTTCAGCTTTACACATATTTTCCAACGTATTGGTCGACCAAGTTTGTAGCGAGATGGTTTCCTGATCCTCTTCAACGTAGTGAAAAAATCCAATGGAACTACCTGTTAACTCTTCAGCCTTATCAAGCGTTTTTTGCATCAAATACTCGTGGTCAACCACGGATGCCATTTCAATCAATTTCAATCTGAATTGCATAAGAGATTCATAACGTTTGCGCTCGGTGATATCACGACTTAGAGCAAAAAGACATTTCTCCCCGTCTAATTCAACCCCGGATGACACTATTTCAACATCGATCAGTACACCGTCTTTTCGCCGGTGAACCGTCTCCATTTGAGCTTGACTGTCAAGGGCCTCTTCAAGTCCCGCTCGAATTTGTTCAGGTGTCAATTTTGCTTCAAAGTCATATAAGCTGAGATTTAACAAGTCCTCACGAGAATATCCAAGATGTCGACAGAATGCTTCGTTACATTCAATGACTTTTCCATGCCGGTTCAACACATGAATCCCTTCGTGGGTACTCTGCATAAGCAAATCATTGCGCTTTAATAAAGTATTCGCTTTTTGCTCTGTCTTCATCAATTGCAATGTATGTTTAGCGACGGTGTCATACATTGCAAGAACAGTATCAATCAGCGCTTCTGTAGAACCGCTCAATTCGTATTTGGCTTTGTCTTTGGCTTGTGCAATTGACATGCCCGATTGGACGGATAATGCGACCAAGCCAATTTGCTTATCACTCTGTAAAATATGATACGCAAGCCAATGGCATAAAAAGATAAGAACATCTTCCAGCAACTCTTCCAACGGTTTGACACTTTCACCACTTTTTAATTTGGTGACATCAGCTATAAAACTTTCATGTGATTTTTTATGGCCGATTTCCCACGGATCGTCAGGAAGAAATTGATGCCATAAATTTTCCTATGATAGAAAATAATAATTACAATATAGCAACTACAACTGAACCAGAACGAACCTACAAAACCCCCATCTATACCCGAATAGCATCCCAAAGGTATTATGTCAAGAACAAGGAAACCATCCAAGA
>CAIRAO010000436.1 GCA_903876625.1 uncultured Gallionellaceae bacterium
ACATTTCGGCGCTCATGGCTTGCTCGGCACCGGACCTGCGGGTGTCGCCGGCCCCGTGGTTGCACTGGCTGGCTTGTGGCTCCGGCCGGTGAGGAGGCTGATCGTGCCGAGGATAATGCCGGCCAACACGAGCGCCACGACGACCGCAAAGACCGTTTGCTTGATCTGTATCCAGTTTTGCCGGGCTCTGGCCGCATGGGTTGTGGCCTCCCGGTAAGTCGTGTTTTCCGGGGCAACCCTGCTCGCATCGTTCCACAGCCGTTCCGCGTCGACAAATCGCCGCTGCTGCGCGGCGATCCGGGCCAGCAAATCGAGTTCCTTCGCGTCAGCGGGCAATCGTCCCTGCGGCGTCAGCAAAGCCGTCGCTTCCAGATACCGGCGGGAGCGGGCCAGTTCGGTCGCGCGGGCAAGACGCATTTCTTGGAAGCACTCTGAAAGAATGCCTCGAACTGCCGAGATCGTATGGTCGTGCTGCTCCATGCTGGAGTTCGGCTACCTGACCAAGCCGGCTTGGTAGCCCCGCCGGGCAGCATCCTCCACCTCCTTGGGGAGCATGTCCCAAAGCTGCCGGACGATATTTTGCAAACCAGTGAAGTTGTTCTTGGTGATGCAATCGCGTCCCTGGTCCAGCAGGCGCGCGGCGCGGTTCTGGTCGCCAATCCTCGTCTGCTCCTTTTCGATCTGCTGGAACTGATAGATCCACCAGCCCGGCTGCGCGGTGATGATTTCGTAATACAATTTGGAAAGCTGCGCGATCTTCTTGCGCAGACGTTCGGACTTTCCTTCACGAATGCCGTCCTCGGTCTCGCGCGTGATAACCTCAGCCCTCTGCTTCTGTTGGTCGTTCCCGTGCTGGGCGACGGCCTTCTTGAGGAATCCGATCCACTCGTTCGCCTCCTTGACCAGCATCGGCCACTCCAACGCGTCGGCGGCCTCGTCGAGCTTTACTTTCAACTGCAGCAGGCGTTTTTCGCACTTCGCTGCCGCCCCGGCGTCACCGACGGCCGCAGCAAGAGCCGCCTTGACCTCGACCATCAATTGGGAGTTTTCCACGTTCTCGACCAACTCCGCGGCGGTATGTCCCTCGGCGGACTCCGCCTTCGTTTGGACATCGTGAAATCGTCGCATTTCCGCATCGAAAATATTTAATAATGATTATTACGATTTGATATGACAACCTCATTGCAAGAAGCTATCGAAAGGAATAATCTGTCGGTCACAGTTCACTAAATATTAATATCGCTGCAACATCCACGCATGACAATCCACAGATTACATTAATCCGCCCTAAATTTTCATAAGGATGCACATCATGAGTACTCCGAACGCCCCGCTATCTTCCGACGAAGTCAAAAGAATTGATGCCTACTGGCGCGCCAGTAACTATCTCGCAGCTGGCATGATCTATCTGCGCGACAACCCGTTGCTTAAAGAACCGCTCAAGCTTGAACACATTAAAAACCGTCTGCTCGGCCACTGGGGATCGAGCCCCGGCTTGGCCTTTTCCTATATTCACATGAATCGACTGATCAACAAATATGATTTGAATGCCATCTTCATGGCCGGCCCCGGTCACGGTGCACCCGGTGTTTTGGGACCGGTATATCTGGAAGGTCGTTATAGCGAGGTGTATCCGAACAAAAGTGAAAATGAAGAAGGCATGCGCCAATTCTTTAAAGAATTTTCTTTCCCGGGAGGAATCGGCAGCCATTGCACACCTGAAACGCCGGGATCGATTCACGAAGGCGGCGAACTCGGTTATAGCGTTTCCCACGCGTTTGGTGCCGCCTATGACAACCCTGATCTAATTGTCACCGTAGTAGTGGGAGACGGAGAATCTGAAACCGCTCCTTTGGCAACTTCCTGGCATTCCAACAAATTTCTCAATCCTATCCGCGATGGTGCTGTGCTGCCTATCTTGCATCTCAATGGTTACAAGATAAACAATCCGACCATCTTGTCGCGTATCTCGCACGAAGAATTGGAAAATCTTTTCAAAGGTTATGGCTGGACTCCCTATTTCGTCGAAGGCAACGATCCGGAAACAATGCATCAAACGATGGCTTCCATCATGGAACAATGCGTTTTGGAAATCCGCCGCATTCAACAGGAAGCTCACAGCAGTGGAAAACCTATCCGTCCACGCTGGCCAATGATCGTATTGCGCAGCCCGAAAGGTTGGACAGGCCCAAAAGAAGTCGATGGGAAAAAAGTGGAAGGCTTCTGGCGCTCACATCAGGTTCCCATTGGCGACGTAAAAACACCCGAGCATTTCGCCAAGCTGGAAGAATGGCTGAAGAGTTACAAAGCAACAGAATTGTTCGACAAGAACGGCACACTCGTGCCGGAACTAAAAGCGCTGGCTCCCAAAGGCAACCGTCGCATGAGTGCAAATCAACATGCCAACGGTGGACTTTTACGCAAAGCATTACGCTTGCCTGACAGCAAGGATTATGCGTTTACTGTCACCAAGCCGGGCACGACAACCGCCGAAAATACCCGCCCGCTCGGTAAATTTTTGCGCGACATCATGCGCGACAATATGAATAATTTCCGGGTATTCGGTCCGGATGAAAATAGCTCAAACAAACTGGACAATATCTACGAAGTCAGCAAAAAGACCTGGCTGGCAGATTACCTGCCGGAAGATGCGGGCGGTGGAGAATTGTCTCCAGATGGTCGTGTAATGGAAATGCTCTCTGAACATACCCTGGAAGGATGGCTGGAAGGCTACCTGCTGTCCGGTCGTCACGGTTTCTTCTCTACCTACGAAGCTTTCGTCCACGTGATTGACTCAATGTTCAACCAGCATGCCAAGTGGCTGGCGATGTCCAAAGAAGTACCGTGGCGCGCACCCGTTTCTTCATTGAATCTGCTCATCACTTCCACCGTATGGAGACAGGATCACAACGGCTTCACGCATCAAGATCCGGGCTTTCTTGATTTGGTTGTAAACAAGAGTCCCGAGGTTACACGCATCTATTTGCCGCCCGACGTGAATTGCCTGTTGTCAGTGTCCGAACATTGCCTGAAGAGTACTAACTATATCAATGTGATCGTCTGCGACAAGCAAAAGCATTTGCAGTATCTCGATATGGATGCCGCAGTCAAACATTGCACCAAAGGCATCGGAATTTGGGATTGGGCATGCAATGATCAGGGTAGCGAACCGGATGTGGTCATTGCGAGCGCGGGAGATATTCCAACCAAAGAAGCCTTGGCCGCAGTTGTACTATTACGCGAAAATTTCCCGACTCTCAAAGTACGCTTCATCAATGTTGTCGATCTCTACAAACTCACGCCTGCCAGTGAACATCCTCACGGGCTGTCAGATAAGGATTTCGATGGACTGTTCACCTTAGACAAACCGGTCATCTTCAACTTCCACGGTTACCCTTGGCTGATTCACCGCCTGGCTTACCGCCGCAACAATCATAAGAATTGGCATGTGCGCGGCTATAAGGAAAAGGGCAGCATCAACACGCCGCTGGAGTTAGCCATACAGAATCAGATTGATCGTTTCAGCCTGGTAATTGATGTGATTGACCGCATCCCTTCAATGCATGTAGCCGGTGCTCACGTCAAAGAAAAAATGCTTAACCTGCAAATTGAGTGCCGCAACTATGCTTATGAAAACGGTACCGATTTGCCTGAAGTGGATAATTGGACTTGGCCTTATTAAACCCAGATTATCCATTAGCACAAAACTGCGTCATTCCCGCGAAGGCGGGAATCCAGATGATTGAATAATCAGCGCGTAGCGGGACAACATTGTGGCTTTGCCTGCAGCGCGGAGTGTTTGTAATTGCTGGATTCCCGCCTTCGTGGAAATGACGGTTTTATAGATAAATATCACCATGCCGACCATTTTAACCATCAATAGCGGCTCATCTTCTATCAAGGCCAGCCTGTTTGCTGCAGATGGATCGCGTAAAAATTTTCGCTATGAACATCTCCGCGATCACGCACCGGCCTTTGATCAATTGATGCTTGATCTGGCCGAAAATCAGCCGGACATCATCGGCCATCGTTTTGTCCATGGTGGCGAGATTGTTGACGCCGCCCGCCTGGTTGACAATGCAGAACGCGACCGTCTGGAAGATATAATCCATCTGGCACCATTGCATCTGCCAGGAAATTTGATGGGCATTGACCTGTGCAAACAACACTTTGATGTTCCGCAAATTGCCTGTTTTGATACTGCATTTCACAGCACCATGCCAGAGTTGTCCCGGCGTCTTCCCATCCCAAACGAATTCGGTCTACGTCGCTTCGGTTTTCACGGTCTCAACTACGCTCATATCGCATCACGACTACCTGAAATTCTTGGCGATGCTGCCTTCGGCAAAATTGTCGTTGCACATTTGGGCAGTGGCGCAAGCCTTTGCCTATTGGAAGATTTAAAATCAGTGGACACCACGATGGGTTATACACCGGCCGGAGGCATAACAATGGGTACCCGTAGCGGCGACCTTGACCCGGGTGTGATGCTGGAACTGGGCAAACGCTTTGATGCCACACAATTGAGCGACATTGTTTTCCACAAAATGGGTTTGCTGGCTTTATCCAATTGCGAAAGCAGCGAAATGAACGAACTGCTTGCCAGTGCCAGTGAACCGGCTAAATTTGCAGTCGACTATTTTTGCCAGCAAGTACGTTCCGCGATAGGAAGTCTTGCCGCAAAATTCGGCGGGATTGATGCCCTGGTATTTACAGGAGGAATCGGCGAACATGCTGCGGTTATTCGGGAAAAAATTTGCACACCGCTGGCGTTTTTGGGATTCTCTCTGGATGCCGAAAAGAACAAATCCGGATCGCTCAAGATTGGCAGCAACAATTCCAAGCCAACGCTTGTGATACCGGCCGATGAGGAGGCGATGATTCGACGCCTCTGTCTTTCATTTGATCAAAACCTGAAGAGGACGTAAAATAAAAATCATGAGTACTTATCAATCCCCTGCAATAGAACGCCGTCAATATCCTCGCGTACGCGAAATATTTTTACAAGCGTGTGACTATCTTGCGCCTTTGATCGCGGGAAATGCCCAAGTTAAAACCGTGTCCAATTTCGCAATGACTCATATGCTACAGGAACACTTTCCTGATCTTTCTACAGAAGAAATTCATATAGTCATCGTGACCGCAGAGAAAATGTATATCGCAGGCCGCTTTCAGGGAAAAATACAATCCTGAAGATATCCCAAGACATTAGTAAAATCTGTTGAAAATTTAAATATTTTTAGTTGAGCCCTACACAGAAACGAGCATGGTATTTTTCTATCCAAATCTTAAGAATTTGTCAGGCTGCTTTCGGTAGTACAACGGACAGAAGTGTTAGCATCTGCTTACAGCACACTAATAACCCGAAGCTGCCTTCGACCTATTTGAATTAGTTGCCGCAAACCAGTCATTGCTTTTCTGCACAATCGCACCAATCCAACCTGTTAACACTTCTTCAATAATGCTTCAAACTGCTCAATCGGCATGGGCTTGCCATACAGGAACCCTTGATAATGGGTGCAACCCATATTCAGGAGTAGTTGTTTTTGCTCTTCCGTTTCAACCCCCTCGGCAATGTAGTTCAGGTTCAGGCTACGAGCCATGGCAATGATAGTTTGCACGATTGCACTGTCGCTGCTATCGAAGGTAATGTCCCGCACAAACGACTGGTCAATCTTGAGTTGGTCAAGTGGTAGACGCTTAAGGTATTGCAAGGAAGAATAGCCAGTTCCGAAATCGTCCAGAGAGAACTGAACACCGAAATCCCTCAATTCGCTCATGGTTGCGATGGTATCCTCTATGTTTTCCAATAGCAGGCTTTCTGTCAGTTCCAACTTGAGCAGACTTGCGTTAATGCCATGATGCTTCACCATTGTTTTTACTTGGGCTACAAAACCAGTTTGACGGAATTGTTTAGCACTCACGTTTACCGCAAGTACAAAACCTTTGGTGATGTCATGTTGTTCCCATCTCTTGATCTGGGCGCAAGCTGTATCCAGAACCCATTTTCCGATGGGGAGGATCAGACCAGTTTCTTCTGCCAGTGGGATAAATTGTGCAGGGGAAATTAAACCATGCACAGGGTGTATCCAGCGGATCAACACTTCTGCACCTATTGGGCGGTGAGTTCCATTCGCTTGAATACCGTCAACTTGCAGTTGAAAATACAGTTGGAATTGTTGTTTTTCTAGTGCGTTGCGTAGCTCACGTTCTAGGGTTGCGTGAATATTAATGGATTCCTGCATTTTTGGATCAAAGAAATGCAGCGTATTGCGCCCTGCTTTCTTGGATTGATACATGGCGATGTCGGCTTGTTTCATTAGTTCATCTATCGACTGCGAGTTATCACTGAACAGAGTTGCACCGATGCTTGGAGTGTTATGATATTCGTGGGCTGCAAGTTGGTATGTCTGGTTGAGTGTGGAGAGTATCTTGTTACCAACGAATTCCGTCTGCTCTGCCGCCTCGAAGGAATCTTTGCTCAAGTCTACCAGCATGATTACGAACTCGTCACCGCCCAGACGCGCCACTGTGTCACCTTCGCGCACACATGACTCAAGACGTTTTGCGACTTGTTGAAGCAGTAAGTCCCCAATGTCATGCCCAAGCGTGTCATTTAGTGTCTTGAAGTTGTCCAAGTCTAAGAACAGAAGTGCACCTTTACGACCACTTCTCTCTATGGATGCCAAGGATTGTCTAAGCCTGTCTAATAGAAGCCGCCGATTGGGCAGACGTGTAAGGGGATCATAGAAAGCAAGATGCTTGATCTCATCTTCTGCCGCCTTGGTCAGCGTGATATCGGTTAGGGTGGAGACATAATTAGTAACGATTCCGTCTGCGTTCTTGACTGCGGTGATGGTTAGATGTTCTGGGTGAACTTCACCATTTTTGCGTCGACTCCAAATTTCACCTTCCCATGCGCCAGTGCTGCTGATGCTCTCCCACATGGCTTTATAAAAATCAGCATCATGGCGACCTGATTTTAGAATGCTGGAACTTTTGCCTATGACATCTTCTGCGGAATATCCAGTGATATCTGTAAAGGCTTGGTTCACCCTGAGAATTGCACCATTTGCGTCGGTTACGCTCATACCTTCCTGAGACTCAAAGGCAGTTGCAGCAATGAGGAGATCCGACTCAGCGATTTTTCGCTTGCTGACGTCAGTAACCGTGCCGACATAGCCTACCACATTGCCTATATTATCGAATTCTGCGGCGGCTTCTCCCTGCACCCAACTGATTACGCCATTCGGTTGTTGGAAACGGTACTCTAATAAGAAGTTTTTGTGAGATTGTGCTGATTCATACCAAGCTTGGGTTACCATTTTGCGATCATCGGGGTGTATGGCTTTCCCCCAACCGTAACCCAACGCCTCGTCTTGAGACATTCCTGCGATTTCTTGCCAACGCTCGCTAACATAAACGCAGCTCCCCTCTGCGTCCGTCCGAAAAATACCAACTGGACTGATACGTGCAAGATTATTGAAGAATCTGTTGTTCTTAATGAGCTCAATCTCTGTTTTTTTTCGGTCGGTGATATCAACACAAGAACCAATGTAGCCTACAAAAGTTCCGACGCTATCAAACCGTGGCATTCCATGATCATCGATCCAACGATATTCACCGGTGTGGTGTTTGAGGCGATATTCCATGCGGAATGGTTTACGTTGATCAAAATTGCTAACATAAATTTCCAAACACCGCGCAAAGTCTTCGGAATGTACTCCCTCAGCCCAGCCATTACCCATTTCCTGCTCAAACGATCGGCCGGTAAAATCTAGCCAGCCTTTATTGAACCAGTAACAGAGCTTGTCTAAACCGGCTACCCAGATTAATACTGGTGCACTGTCGGCCATTATGCGGAAGCGGTTTTCACTTTCTTGCAATGCCAATTCGGCAAGCTTACGCTCAGTGATATCCTCATGCACCGCCACCAAAACCGGACCGTATTCGGGATGATCTAATTTTGTAACGTTGGCCTGACACCAGAAAGCAGTCCCATCCTTTCTGATATTTTGCACTTCGCCTTTCCATTTGCCCGTCAGCGCAAGCTCGCTCATTATCTCGGTTGCTGTGACTTCTGCGCTCTTCTCGGTGGGGGCGTTAACGATGCTCACATGCTTGCCGAGTAGCTCGACAGGCTCATAGCCAAACATGTGTTCAAACTGTGGATTAGTGAATACTATCACTCCGTCGCTTTGGCGAATAAGATAGACACCTTCCGCCAAGTTTTCCAAGATTGCACTGTGAAGACGCAACACTTCTTCATTCTGCTTGCGCTCGGAAATATCATGGAAAAAACCGGCAATGTACTCCTCTCCCTGATATAACAAATAATTCCCGGATACTTCGACGGGAACTTCCCGGCCCGAAGCAACATGATGCTTGGTTTCTAAAACCAAACCTTTTTTGACCTTAATGACTTCCCATAAATCATCGAGATCCGCTTGAGTTTTAAAGTTTTTATCCCAGTCAGGAATGCGTTTTTGCAACAATTCCTCGCGTGACATTTCATAGTGACGACAGGTAGCATCATTTACGAAAACAAATTTAAAGTCCTTACTTGGGCTTATCAAGTACACGCAATCGGAAGTTAGATTAAAAAGTGTAGAGAACAATTCTAACTGGCCCTCATATTCCTTTCGTTTGGAAATCGAACGTGGGTGACGCCGGTAATATCCATTTTATCAACG
>CAIRAO010000437.1 GCA_903876625.1 uncultured Gallionellaceae bacterium
TCAAACAAAAATAAATTTCAAAAACATACCGGTACAGGCCAGCATCATTTCAAATATCATCAATTTGAATGTTGATTCTCACAGTTGTTTCTATGAATTGGATAATCTGATCAGTTCAGACCAAGGTGTCGCTTCGCTTGTTCTTAGAGTAGTTAATTCTTCATTTTACAGTCGTGGCAATAAAGTTGGCACGATCCCCTTGGCAATTAGTCTGCTGGGTTATAGTGTGGTTCGCTCGCTGGCATTATTAGCTTTTAGCCGTTCGTTATTTACCCAGACCAAAAACGTTTTATTCCGACTGCATATATGGCAACATTCTTTATTGACCGCTATCGCCAGTCAAACCATTTGCCAGGAACTTGGCAATGCCAAATTACATGATGAGGCATTTATCGCAGGGCTGATGCATGACACTGGCAAAGTATTGATGTTTACGCATAATCCATCGGCTTACGAAAATGTATTTAAGCTTTCATTTGACGAAAATTGCGGGAGCAATTACGCTGAAACAAAATATTTTGGCTTTGATCACTGTCAGGTTGGACTGGAAGCAATTAAAGAATGGAAACTCCCTGAGAGATTCGAGAACTATATGGGTATGCATCTAAGCGCCCTGCAACCAGAAAAACAAAACGATGTCGTCCTGCAGAGCCTATTTGCCGCGAATTATCTGATCAAATCAGCCGGCATAGGTGCGAATCCGATCAATGACATAGAAACGAAAAAATTTGCCCTGTTATCATCTGGTCTAAACGATGATTTCAGCGAACATTTGCTTCAAGAACAATATATAAAAGATCTGATGGAAAACGAGACTTACAAACTTTGCGCCAATATATAGAATTTTGACAGCAAACATAAATCTGCCCCCGCCCGTTTTAGTCACTTCACTGGAACACAGTATCTGGCTGGGGTTGCATTCGAATCTTGAAACTACGCTCAAAAGACTGAGTCTCACCCGTTTTTCAGAACCCACCATGCTTATACTGCACGATTTGATTGACTGTGCAGTTAAGGCAATGCATCGCTCACTGTTTATGAAATTGGTCGAAGATGAATTTGGCATCGGCGGAGAAATAACAAATCTAGAGAGTCTTTATTCAGCTGAGGTAACGGAACACGGTTCTCAAAATATTGCCCAGTATTGCTCGAAAAATGGCTGGCATGTGGAAATCATTTTCCCGGTCGAAGAAGACGATATTGTTAAAATAATAAGTCCGGTTAAATGGGACATTGCAAAGTGTAAAACTGCAAAACTGATGGACGCACTTGATTACGAATTGAATGAAACCGCTTGTACAGAATCTTCTGATATATCCATAGTGACGCTCCAAAAACGAGCGGACAAACAATTATCCGTGCAACTGGGGAGCTTGCTTGAGGATACGGCAAGTTTAAATAGCATTCAAAATATCAATGGAAAACTGGGTTATGGCGTTATATTGTTTTCCAGCTCAGGTGAATTAATTGCAGCCTCCCGAGCGATGCTTGCAAATGTGCAAATGCCGGTCAATGACGAATCGATTACCAGCCTTTGCGCAGCGATTCCGTTTAATTTTTATAACGACATTATTTGGGGTCTGGCACTGACGGGAAATGATGGCGTATTTGAAAATTACCGTGTACGCATGCATATTCCAGGGGAAGAAAAACTTTCTATTCTTTTCAACGTCAGTGGTTACCGCGACGACCAGTCTGTCATTCACTCGCTGTGGCAAATTGTCTCGTTGGCTGATAGAGGTGCAAGCTTGACGGAGGGGTCGATCCTAAGCGAGGTTCGTGTCCACAAAATCACCCGCAACTATGTTCCCCAGTTGGTCGAAAAGAAAGCCAGAGAAGCAGTCAGGTTGGGTGAAGACAAACTGACCAATGAAGAATGCTTTGTAGCTGTACTATTTTGTGACATTGTGGGGTTTACCTCTTATGTGGAAACAAACTCCAGTAGCGAATCCATTATCAATACATTAAATACGATTCTGCGCAGAGTATCCGGCTCTATTAAACTTCATAATGGGTCTATCGATAAATTTATGGGTGATAGTGTCATGGCGATTTTCAGAGATCCGGCCGATGCCATATTCGCAGCACTTGATATGCAAAACCACTCGGCTGATATCAATGGCTTACGCTCCCGTGCAGGACAGGATACATTGCAATTGCGCATTGGCATCCACTGGGGAGAAGTCGTCATTGGAAATGTGGGAACAGCCGAAAGACTGGATTGGACTGCAATTGGGGATGTCGTGAACACGGCATCGCGTATTGAAAAAAATTGCCACCCCGGTTCAATATTGATAAGTCAGATAATGCGGGATGCGGTTATAAAATTAAATCACCCGGAAATCAAATTTGGAGAGATTTTCCCGCTTACGGTTAAAGGGAAACGGGAAGCTTTGCTGGTCTGTCATGTACAAAAACCCTGATTTTGAGAATTGATTATTTCATGCGCTTGCGTCTACCGATGGTCATCAACGGAGGCAACTCTCCTCCTGCTTGAGACTGAAATACGATGATATCGTTTGCGATGGTTAATCTTTCGGCCAACTCTTTGGCAAGATTTTTGTAGAGCGTGGCTGCTGCCATTGGCGCTTGATGAAGTCTTCCACAATCAATTCTCAGCGCTATCGTCTCTTCAGCTGCCGAAGCTGCAGCACTGCGTGGCCCCCCTCGAATCAATCCCATTTCACCAAAGCTTTCACCTTCTGCAAGATTGGCCAGAAATACTCTTTCACCACCGCTTTTTCGCCAGATGTTGACCTTGCCGGAACAAATGATGAACATATCCCTGCCCTGATCTCCTTCCAGAAAAATATCCTCTCCAGTATGCCAAATTGCCTTGGACGATACACTCAACAAATTGCGCAGATCTTCCACCCCGAAACCTTTGAGAGACTTTGCCAGAGAAAGCAGCTTTACGAATACTTCCATTTCGCTTGTCATATTAACTCCTATTTTTTCAAGCAAAATTTACGTGCTTGGAAGCTTATCAATAAACGTTTTCATTGCAATTTTCAGACTGGAGAAATGAGGGTTATACATCAGTCGCCGCAATGTGCCCTGTTTGAGATTTTTTTTAGTGATCTCACCCTGAATGACCTTTTCTACTTGATTTAAACAGGCTTGATATTTTTCCATATCATGCGGATAGTAGTGCAGACAATTTTTATATTCACCGTGCTCGCCGTAATACTCATCTTCGTCAGGAACCACGATTGCCGTATGCGCTGAGCTGCCGATTCGTTTATCTGATAAAACACTATAAACATATTCAATCTTATCTTTTTCAAATCCTGTTGGGGTTTTTTCCGGATCAGAATAGTAATACACCAATTTATTTGAAATATTTGGCGCATTTCGCATCAATTCTATGGTGGCAGAGGTATTCACGGTAGCATCGTCCTGACTTACTGCCACAAAAATCGGAATTGTGAGTTCGTTTTTAGCTAATTGTTTCTTGATCACACTCGTCAAAGCATACATTTGAGCTGCAGCATTTTTTGGAAATGATTCATATTTGTAAATGTCGTTATCGAGATGAACATTCAACCATTTAGCTGAAGGTGCAAACCAGCTATAGAGCTTATGCAAATTGGCCAATGCAGCTTTAGGCGAAACGCTTAAAGCAGGAGCAAACAAAAACAACCCGCGAACACGCTGATCGCGCATACTCTGATATAGACTAAGCGCGCCACCCGCAGAAAACCCGCCCAGATAGACCTCATCCACTTCCACGGAAAGCTGGTTAACACCATAATCAACGGTAGATGCCCATTCCTGCCAATTTTCATCCAGCAAATCTCCGGGTTGAGTTCCATGCCCGGGTAATAGTACGACCATAACCAGGAAACCATTCTCTTGAAAAAATGCAGCGAGATGGCGCATAAAATATGGCGAATCACTCAACCCGTGCGTCAGCAAAATACCACGCCGGTAAGTTTTGTCTTTGCCTGCAACATATCCTTCAGTAGGTCGAAGTTCGAAAGGTGCATTTCCGTCAATAATTTTATCCAGGCCAGACAAACCTTTGTCTGCGCGGACTTGGGCAATCAACTGTCGGCAATGTTGAACGTATTCGGAAAAGGTAACAGAGTTACTAATAAAGTGAGAATTCAGGCCGGAGGGATAGTGCCTGGAAGATAACGATGGAGAGATCACCACTTCGGTATCGCCCTTCGAAGTCTGCATACTATCCAACCAAATTTGACAGCGTCAGCAGTAACAACATTATCATCCAGAAAACCAAAGCGCGCCAAACGAGACCGATCGTGCTTTGCATGAAATCCACATCGGCCTCTTCGTCTATTCCAATTTCCGGACGAAATACCGGAGCAGAATCCTGAACAACGGTCATGCCGAGCCTAACTCCCAAAGCACCTGCTCCACTCGCCAGCAAGATGCCCTCTTCAGGGTCAGGCCAACTTTGAGCCTGCGTACGCCAGCAGTAGACTGTGTCCTCAAAATCACCGACGATTGCAAAAGTCATGGCCGTCAGACGCAACGGTAACCACTCCATCAACCGGCAAGTTTGTCGCGCGAAATCTCCAAAATTACCGGCTTCTTCCTTGTTCAACGTTCCCCAACGCGAGTTCAAAAATAACCCGAGCCGATACAATATCGCTCCAACAGGACCCAAACCAATCGCCATAAAAAACACGAACCACGTCACCACACCAAACACATTCCGGTAAGAATTCAGCAGTGCTTGTTCAATGGAAAGGCGCGCCACTTCTTCCGGGCTCAACTCATGGCAAGAATTTCCGCACCATTGTGAAAGTAATTCCTGAGCTTCACTTAAGTCATGTTTGCGCAATGCTTTATGAATGTCGGTGAAGTAATGGCTGGAACGCCGGAAACCCATTGTTAAATACAACACAATCACACTTGCGAGGCAAGCCAGTGCAGGCTGAACGCTCATTAACAGCCAGTAGATTACCGTCGCCAATAACAACGGGAAGAACATCGCCGCTATCCATGCGATCTTGCCATGTTTGTGCTCACCGGCGTTTAAGTGATATTTAAAAAAATCAACATAACCGTCCATCCAGGCGAACAGATATTTGCGCGTAGCGAGTGGATGCAATTGCTCCAGTAATAAGGCAGCGATAAGGGAAAGCAGACTCATGGCGATATTGTGAGATATGGCAAAAACTAGTTCGCACAATACCACAGGGAAGATTGAACGTGAACTCTAGCGTATTACAATTTACTTTGTCTGATGAAGATTTTGACTATCTTACTATTTTATGACCGCTGCGCTCCATGCGTTCATCAGATAATCATACCTGCAGCCACGGTGTTATTCGTTGCCTCATCGATCACGATAAAGCTGCCTGTCGCCCGATCTGTGTTGTAGCTGTCAAACACCAGAGGCTGTTGAATTTTGAGGGCCACGCGCGCAATGTCGTTCATGTTGAGTTTGTCTGCCGGATGTTGCGCTTAGGTGAACTTTTATATAATCATTAATATTTGTTTGTTATTGTTTTATGTTATATGGTTATATAGTATGGATGCTTGAACCTACAGCAATTACATTACTGAATTGAATTGATTTCAACAACCTCAACACAAATTCAACAAACTCAACTCAAAAAGTAGTAGAAAATGCGATTGAGACAATTTTTTGATAATATGACCTCCAACATGAAAAATTCGTATTTTTATAATATTGGGTTGTTGGGCAAGATTTAAATAAAAAAGCAGTTTGGAGTATGTATGGCAGATGGAAATATGAAAATACTGATTGTGGATGATTTCTCCACAATGCGACGAATAATTCGAAATCTACTCAAAGAACTGGGCTTCACCAATGTGCATGAAGCCGAAGATGGTGTAGACGCACTAAAACATTTACGCGCTGACGGCGACTTCGAATTTGTAGTATCAGATTGGAATATGCCTAATATGACAGGCATAGAATTGTTGCGCGCCATGCGAGCAGATGCCGCACTTAAACATCTTCCCCTCCTGATGGTCACAGCTGAAGCCAAGCGTGAAAACATTATTGAGGCGGCTCAGGCTGGCGCCAACGGTTATATCGTTAAACCTTTTACCGCGGCCACCTTGGACGAAAAGTTGAAAAAAATATTTCAAACCATGCAAAAGTGAGTGCCCTCATGGACAAAACTAAACTCCGCAAAAAATCCTCATCACTAGCCGATGCCAGAGTCGAAAAAATAGGCATGGCAACTGCCAAACTCCATCGTATTCTGAAAGAACTTGGACATACGCGCAGCTTGGAAAAGACAGCATCTACCATGCCGGACGCCCGTGAACGGTTGTCCTTTATTGACAAATCCATGCACGAATCATCGGAAAAAACCATCAGTGCTCTGGAAGCTTCCTTGCCACTAACCAGCCGCAACCGAATAACTTGCAGCGATTTATCAATGCGCCTTGCAGATACGCAATTCGGCAAAAATCAAGACCTCATCATGGAGACCATTTCCAAACTGGGTGAGATCGCTATGGCTGAAGAAAGTGTTCATCACAATCTGATGCAAATCATGGAAGCTCAAGAATTTCGTGATGTAGCAGGACAGATGGTAAATAAAATTGTAAACGCCGCAGTCGAAATTGAAAACATTCTTCTCGATATTCTTAAGGAATATGCGCCGAATACCAAAGACTCGCTGATCAGCAGTGAAGGCTTAACCAGTGGCCCCTCGATTCAAGCAAAGGACAGCGTCAACGGACAGGATGAAGTGGATGACTTGCTGGCTTCACTTGGTCTTTGATATCCCCGCCAATTTCTTCCTGCTTCATGATGTTAGTCATATCACATGTCTTGACGTTAAACGACCTATACTGTATACGCAGTTAACAAACAGCAGGATGCAACTAAAAAATATGTTTTGACCGTTCAATACTTCGAAAAATATGAAAGGCTGAGTTTTTATTGCTCACAGACTTGGCTACCACTGAAAATTATCTAGATTTTTCGGCAAATTCCAAGTGAACACCATGAAGAACTCTCTTCACTCAAAATTCACCTTCTCCTTTTTTCCCCTTCTGTACACATTGCGCCATTACCAGTGCTTTTGGCTAGTCCATGATGTGGTGGCTGGATTTTCCGCTTGTATCGTGATGATTCCGGCTGTAATAGCCTATGCCGAACTTGTACATCTTCCACCCATTGCAGGACTTTATGCGTCACTTGCGGCAACAATTGGCTATGCCTTGTTTGCCAGCTCGCGCCACGTCATTGCCGGCCCTGACGCAGCAATTGGGTTGCTGGCCGGATCGGCAATCTTGCCTCTTGCATTATCTGACC
Source organism: uncultured Gallionellaceae bacterium (assembly GCA_903876625.1). Classification (GTDB taxonomy): domain Bacteria; phylum Pseudomonadota; class Gammaproteobacteria; order Burkholderiales; family Gallionellaceae; genus PALSA-1006. The sequence continues at coordinate 7,271 of CAIRAO010000437.1, forward strand.
CAACACGCGTCGCCGTGCTTGCGGCAGAATTAAGTTTATTGAGCGGCGTAATACTTCTTCTTTCAGCACGCATGCGCTTGGGTGTGATTGCCGAATTACTTTCAAGACCTGTCTTGATCGGTTATCTGAATGGCGCTTCCATGGTATTGATTTCTACCCAACTCGGTAAATTATTCGATATCAAAACCAAAGGTGAAGCGTTCTTCCCACTGTTATTTAACCTCATCGAGCACTTGCCCCGCACTAATTTGCCCACCCTATGTTTTGGCGTATTGCTTATCTTGCTATTAGTCATCATTGCGCGCTGGGCTCCTCGCGTTCCTGGTGCGCTTGCCGCATCGGCAGCGGCAATTTTGTGCGTCTATTTTTTTGACTTGGAAAAGTATGGCGTCGCTCTCGTGGGAGAGGTTCCTTCCGGCATTCCGCAACTCAAGCTGTTAGTGCCGCGCTGGTCCGATATTGCAGCGCTTGCACCGGCAGCGGTGGCTATAGCCTTTCTGGCATTTTCAGATGGCATTCTTCTGGCACATACTTTTGCTGAAAAACATGGCTACCATGTCAATCCAAATCAGGAGCTGGTCGCGCTCGGTTCGGCCAATATCCTTGCATCTGTATGGCAGGGATTCCCGGTATCCGCAAGCCAGTCTCGCACTTCTGTAGTCGAAGCCTCCGGTGGAAAAACTCAAATGGCTCAAGTTGTAGTAGCAGTAGGACTATTGCTGTTTCTGCTATTTTTTACAGGATTGATCGCATTGCTGCCCAAGGTGGCACTGGGATCGATATTGATCGTTACCGCAGCGGGCATGCTCGAAATGGCATCCCTGCTTAAGCTCTATAAAGTGGATCGTAACGAGTTCAGCATAGCCATGGGAGTTACTCTGGTAATATTGATTGCAGGGGTGGTACCAGGTGTTATTGCCGGTCTGCTGTTGTCATTATTAGCCGTGCTGTTGGACATATCACGGCCGCGTGATGCCGTATTGCGGCGCCTGATCTCGGACGGCAAATTCCACGACTGCATGGAAGATGATGAAGCTGAAGACGTTAGCGGAGTTATTGTGTATCGTCTCTACGCTCCACTACTTTTCGCCAATGCCGGCTATGTTGTAACGCGAATTCGTAACCTGGTAGAAGATGCCGGTGCAAACCTCGAGTGGCTGATTATTGACGCCCAGGCAATCACCGACATGGATGTGACCGCCGCGCAACGTTTTGCTGAACTGCATTTGGAAATGTTGGAAAAGGGCATACAGATCAAGATCGCCGATGCCCCGCGTCCCCTGCGTGAAGAGCTTGCCAAAGTGGGATTATCCGAGGCTTTAGGAAGCCAGCAATTCTTTGTATCTGTGAAACAAGCGGTTGAAGCTTACGAAATGCGGTAGAAAATTCAGGTGAATCCTTCTTGGAAACCCGGTAACAAATTTTTTTATTCTTCACTAAAAAAAGTTGCAGTAAATATTCAATGTTTACTATTTCGCCAAGTACTTTTATTTCTTTCCGCAAAAACTTCTCCGGCGATGTCTTGGGCGGATTAGCTGCAATGCTCGTAGCTCTTCCCTCAGCCATCGCCTTTGGCGTAATTATTTTTTCTCCTCTGGGAGGCGCATTGGCGGCACAGGGGGCTTTGGCAGGAATTCTCGGCGCCACCGCTCTGGGAATCGTTGCCCCGACCTTTGGTGGTTGTCCGCGTTTGATTACCGCTCCGTGTGCACCTGCCGCAGCATTGCTTTCAGCACTTGCCATCAGCTTCACCCAGCAGGGAGTAGCAACACAATCCATATTGTTGATGCTGGTTTTGATCGGATTGCTTGCAGGCCTCATTCAAATCGCATTTGGCCTGGTTGGTATCGGGCGTTTAATCAGATTTATTCCCTACCCGGTAGTAAGCGGTTATCTTAGCGGAGTGGGGTTGATCATCATCGGCGGCCAGATTCCAAAATTTCTGGGCGCCCCTGCCGATTTAAGTTTGCTTGATGCCGTCAGAAACCCATCCGACTGGGCATGGCAAAGCATCCTGGTGGGAATGGTAGTGATAGCTACCATGATTTTAATTCCGCGCATCATCCGATCTGTCCCTGCTGCAATTCTGGCATTGCTCTCAGGAGTGGCATGTTACCTTTTGCTAGGGCAGATGGACTCAACTCTGATGAATACCGAACACAATCCATTGCTGATTGGTACCATGACGACAGGCGAAAGTGGATTTAGGGAAATTATCAGCGCACATTGGCATGCTCTGCATGCACTTGGCACTGACTCTGTTGCCAAGATACTTGTTCCAGCATTGACTCTTGCCACATTACTGTCCATCGACACATTGAAAACCTGTGTTGTACTGGATGCCATGACGAGTTCACATCATGACTCCAATCGTGAACTTATTGGTCAGGGTCTGGGCAATATTTCTTCGTCAATTGCAGGCGGCATTCCGGGCGCTGGCACAATGGGTGCCTCAATGATCAACATTTCCAGCGGTGGAAAGACACGCTTTTCAGGAATGATGGCGGGCGGCTTCTCTCTGATAGCCTATTTAATGCTCGCTCCATTAATTGCCTGGGTGCCGGTCGCCGCATTGGCCGGCATCCTCATCGTTGTCGGCTTTCGAATGATTGACCGGCATAGCATGGCGTTTTTTTTCACTCGCACGACGCGTCTGGATTTTGCCGTCATTATTCTGGTCATCCTGGTTGCCTTATTCATTGATCTCATCGCCGCTTCAGGCGCTGGGATAGCTTTTGCGATCATGCTTTTTATCAGGGAACAAACCCGGAGTTCTGTAGTTCGTAATCATATTGAAGGAAGTGAAATATTTTCCAAACGGGTGATTAATCACCAAGCCGGGGAAAGACCGGAACGCGATGATAATAAAACCATCGTTTTTGAACTGCAGGGAAGCCTGTTTTTCGGCACCGCCAGCCAGCTTCAATCCGCTATTGAACCGGAAACCGATAAACGAAAATACATCATTCTCAGTATGCGCCGGGTGCAGTCCCTAGACGTAACCGCAACCCACGTTCTTGAACAAATAAAAGACCGGCTGGAGTTGAATAATGCCTACCTTTTATTCTGTGACATTCCCAAGGACTTGCCCAGTGGACTTAAGATGAAGCGTTTTCTTAAAGATACCGGCGTGGTCATGCCTACCAATAAAGCCTTTGCCTTCGCTGAACTTGGAGATGCTTTGGAATGGGTAGAGGCGCGTGAATTGGAAGCAGCCACCCTCAAGGTAACATTGGATACACCGCAGGACATACGATCAATGTCCATTTTTAGCGGGCGCTCAGAGGAAACGATGCTTGATCTGGAATCTGCACTCGAATTGCGTCATATCGCCGCTGGCAAAAAAATATTCAAGACGGAAGCCTCCGGAAACGAGCTCTTTTTCATACGTCGTGGGATGGTCAAAGTGATGATCCCGATACGTAAGAAAGAACAATATCACCTAGCCACTTGCGGGCCGGGAGAGATAATTGGCGGGATCGGTTTTCTCGATTCAAGCAACCAATCCTCGATTGCTTTTGCCATGGTAGACACCGAAGTGTACGCACTTTCCCGGGAGAATTTTGATAAATTGGCGGAACAGCATCGCACCCTGGGGCTCGCTATCATCGAGCATGTAGCCCTTAGCCTGTCCCTTCGATTAAGGGTGGCGATCGGAGAGATTCAGGCGCTGCGCGGATAAATTAGATTGAGGAGAATGAAGCGCGTCATTATCAGGTTGTTCCAATTGCCGCACCAACTGAAGAAGATTGGCGAAATCGTGAAAAACAGGAAGCCTACGAGCAGGCGATCTGCGACTTGGCAGATCGCACCGGCACCGAAATTTCGCCTTGGACTCTGGTTGAGGCAAACGACAAAAACTTTGCACGAATCAAAGTGCTGAAAACGTTATACCGTACAATAGAAGATGCTTTGAAAAAGGAATAGAGGCAGAATTTTTATGCTGTCTTAACAATCTAATGGGAGCCTAATGCCCCATCGCCCCGCCAGTTCCCTTGCGTGGCTTGGTGAGCCAAACTAACCCCATCAGCAAGAAGAATAAAACTGCACTATACAAAAAGAATTCATTGGTGGCGACCATATAGCTCTGAGATGAAACGGTGCGTTCGATCACAGCATAAGACTGTTCTTTGCTCATATTAATGGTTTGTAATTTTTCAAGATAAGCAGTATTTGCGGGATTGAACGCATTAATATTTTCCATCATTGAGGCTCTATTCATTGAGGCAAGATAATCCCAAGAACTAACACTGATCGCGGTGCCGATGGCAGCCCCCAAGGTGCGCAGGAAATTAGACAAACCAGAGGCTGCGGCCATATTGTCCGGCGTAATGTTGGAAAGCATCAAGGCCTGCACCGGCAAAAAGAAGCAAGACATACCAATACCCTGAACTAAACGCGGCGATACTACATTCCAGAAAGTGACATCCAAAGTCATCACGCTGTTCCAAACCGACACCGCCCCCATCACCGCAAAAGAGAAAGTCGCCAGGATGCGCAGATTGAGTTTCCCGATATTGCGACCGATAATGGGTGAAAGCAGCAGCGTAAAAACACCAATCGGTGCGGTCGCCATTCCTGCCTGAGTGGCTGTGTAACCCATCACCGTCTGCAACCAGAGAGGGAAAATCACGACTGACCCGAAGTAAGTCATAAACCCGACCGATAACAGGATCACGCCGTATCGAAAATTGGGATCCCGCATCAAATGCACATCGACGATAGGATGCTCGGTCATGATGGCCCACGCGATAAATAAAGTCAGTGAAACCAGCGCAACAATTCCCAGTGTGGCAATAAATGGCGAAGCAAACCAGTCATAATCGTGTCCTACTTCCAGCATCAATTGCAGACAGGCAATTCCGATCACCATTAAAGCCAAACCAATTTTATCCAAGGGTATCGGAACGATGGCTGAATCGCGGTGGCGCATCAACAACCATATGGTTATACCACCGAACAATCCAATTGGAATGTTGATCAGGAATATCCATGACCAGTGAAAGTTATCACTGATAAAGCCTCCCAGCAGAGGGCCGCAAATCGGAGCAAGAATAACCGTCATCGCCCAAATGCCCATCGCGGCTCCGCGTTTTTCAGGCGGAAAATTTCTCACCAAAAGGGTTTGTGACAAGGGCACCATCGGCCCGGAAACAAAACCCTGTAGTAAACGAAAAATTACCAGCACGGTGAGGCTCTGTGAGAAAGCCGCCAGGGTAGACATCAGCGTAAATGCCAGAACTGACCAGACGAATAACTTGGCCTCCCCGAAACGCTTGGACAACCAGCCGGTTAATGGAACCGCAATCGCCGCCGCAACCGAATAAGCGCTAATGATCCACGTTCCCTGATTGGTCGATACACCCAACGCTCCTGCTATGGTTGGCACAGAAACATTGGCGATCGTGATATCCAATATTTCCATGAAGGTTGACATAGCCGCCGCAACGGTTAACAACCCCAGTGCAAGCCCGTGCAGTGGCGCGGGGGCTGCCAGTGAAGGATTAGGCGCAGGATTATTTTGCGCTGAAGCGGTAGCGGTGCTCACTTCAGGTTGGCATCAATGATGGCGTTGATACGGGTACTGGCCAGATTGTCTGCGGGCGTTTCAAAACTGTATGTAGTCGGCTCTTTCAGCGTACCCAGCGGATTACCATTTTGATCATGCAGATCAACTTCAGCACGCATCGACAGTCCGATACGCAACGGCTGTGCGGCCAGTTGCGCCGGATCCAAAGCGATCCGCACTGGCACACGCTGTACCACTTTGATCCAGTTTCCCGTGGCATTTTGTGCGGGCAGCAAGGCAAAGGCACTTCCGGTACCCGCACCCATTCCAACCACCTTACCCGTATACTTGACCGAACTTCCATAAAGATCAGAAATCAATGTAACAGGTTGGCCAACACGCATATTGCGCAATTGTGCTTCTTTAAAGTTTGCATCCACCCATAGCTGATCCAGCGGGATGACTGCCATCAATGATGCACCCGGATTAACGCGTTGCCCCACTTGCACACTGCGTTTGGCAACTTGTCCGCTGACCGGTGCCAACAAGGACGCACGCTGCATTGCCAGCAACAATTCACGCAGATGTGCCGAGGCGCGTTGAACTGTAGGATGCCGCCGCACACTCGTACCATCGGTCAAGGCCCGACCGGAAGATAATTGTTCCCGCGCCGCATCGACTGACGCACGTGCAGCATTGACTGCCGCCTCGGCATGGCGCAATTCTTCTTTTGAGATCGTACCGGTCAAAGCCAATTTACGTCTTTCCGAGAAATCATCTTCCGCGCGCTTTAACTCAACTTGACGTTGAACCAGATTCGCATCGGATTGTTTATGCGAAGTGTAAAGTGTGCGAACTTCGCGTACAGTCTGAGCCAGTTCTGCTTCAGCCTGCTCAACAGCCACTTGAGTGTCCGAGGGATCTAGACTAATCAGCGTTTGCCCCGCCTTAACCAAGTCAGTGTCATCGGCATATATTTTAACAACGGTACCCACAATCTGCGGCGTTATCTGAACGACATTTCCCTGCACATAGGCATTATCTGTCTCCTCATAAAATCGTGAATTCAGAAACCAATTTAATCCCAGCACGCCACCTAAAACGATGAACACGGCGGAAATGATAAGCATTACCCGGCGGCGTTTAGCGGGGGTTGGAGGCAAAGTAGTAGCGGGAATATCACTCACAATAGGCACTCTCTATTTCAACGTGGAAATTAAATTTATGGGGCAATCAAAATGTAAAACGCATCATCATTGCAATGCTAATTTTACTTGGTAAAACTGTGTCAAACTTTTGCATTATTTTACAGGTATAATTCTTGTAACGATTGACGAATTCAATCCCCCTATCTCAGCACCAAAATAGCCTCATGACTAGAAATGACATTCCCGATGAACAATCCTTGCTGGCGAACGTTCTGAGTAGCCAGATCAGCATTCCTCCGCAACCTGCCATCCTCTTGGAAATAGATAAATTAATCAATAAACCGAACAATCAGATCAATGCTATTGGTAACTTGATCAATAAAGATGTCGGCCTCACAGCCGCAATATTCAAACTCGTCAATTCGGCGTTCTACAAGTCATCGACGCCGATTACCGGTATACAAAAAGCTATAACCATACTTGGCATCAATCAGGTTTCAAATCTGATGAAAGGTTTATTACTCAGGAAATCTATCGGAGGAAATGAAGTTGCCTATGAGAAATTTTGGGAACGCTCCAATGAGATCGCGCTATTAAGTGCCATCGTAGCGAGGAAACAAATCTCAGCCTGTAACATTGCAGTTGAGCAAGCGTATATGGCAGGATTGTTCCATGAATGCGGCGTACCTATTCTAATGCAGCGCTTTCCTGAATATTGCCGTACCTTTCGTCTAAATCACGGAAGTCATTGGCCGGATTTTCATGAGGAGGACAAACGCTTTAACACTGACCATACCGTTGTCGGCTACCTTGTCACAAAACATTGGAATTTACCCGAATTCATTAGCCAGGCAGTGCGATTTCACCATGATCGCCTGAATGTTGAACATGCTGCATTGACGATGGTGTCAATTTTGCAGATGGCAAGGCATCTGCATAAGAATCTTCACCGGATAAACGACCCTGAATGGCCCGGAATCAGTGGCAACGTTTTAGATGAGATCGGCGTTCACAAAGAAGGTGCGGCAGAATTCATCGAAGACGTTCTGGAGAAATTCAACCAGGAGCAGTCATAAATTTTTTGGCTCGGTCTCATCGGTAATCAATCACACAATCGGATATTGATTTGGCTAATTGGTCATTTATCAAACCACTAACGGCTGAACTCGCCTGTCAACAATCCATACACCTTGCTCATTTTCCATCAATTCGATCGAAGTCAGTCGTTTTCTGTAGCATATATCGCTAACAGACATCCCTGTCGATGGGTCATAAACAATGCCATGCATTGAACACCGCAGATACTGCCCGGATTCGTCAAAAATTTTATCTTCGATGCAATCGAGTTCACGAGGCATGTGCAAACATCGGTTACGATAAGCAAAGCACTTGCCCTTATGCCTGATCACAATGACTGAGATTGTTTCCCCTGCATAATAAACATCCAGCTTAAGGTAACAGCCTTCCCTTAGATTTTCACTTGTGGTAACCCACAAATGCTCATTTATATTTGTTAACATTTCTTCAAGTGTTGACCGGAAAATATTAAAAAAACCGATTAAGTCAGTCCCTCTCCCCGAGGGAGAGGAAAGTTAAGCTCTTCGACCTTTGGTGAGTATTTATCCGGCGTTTCCTTAGTTTGAAGATAATAGATTTATCTTAACCGGTTTTACCTTCCATATATCGTTGCAATACTTCTCGATACTCCGGTCTGAAGAAAACTTCCCCATTCTTGCAACATTGAGAATAGCCATGCGTGTCCAGTGTTCAGCGTCAAGGTAGGCTTCACTCACTTTGGCTTGGCAATCAATATAGGATTGAAAATCAGCCAACAGACGGTAGGAGTCGCCATATAAAAGTGAATCTACGATTGGATGAAACAGGTCATGGTCGCCGTTGGAAAAATGCCCGTTCTGAAGCAACTCGATTGCTTGCCTCAACTCGTCGTTATCCCGATAAATCTTGTGGGGATCGTACCCGTTCCGGCGTGTTGCCTGAACTTCATCTGCGGTCAGACCGAACAAAAAGAAATTCTCTGCGCCGACTTCTTCGCGAATTTCAACATTTGCACCATCCAGTGTACCGATGGTGAGTGCACCGTTCATGGAAAATTTCATATTACCCGTACCTGAAGCTTCTTTGCCCGCAGTGGATATCTGTTCCGAAAGATCAGCAGCCGGATAGACACGTTGCCCGTTGGTGACACTGTAATTCGGCAGGAACAGCACCTTCAGTTGATCGCGTACTTGCGGATCGCGGTTGATGACTTCACCCACTGCATTGATCAATTTGATCATCAATTTGGCAAAATGGTAGCCGGGAGCCGCTTTGCCGCCGAAAATGAAAGTGCGTGGTTGAATTTCAATATTGGGGTTGGCTTTGATGCGGTTATAAAGTGCCACAATATGCAGTACATTGAGATGTTGCCGTTTGTACTCATGGATGCGTTTGACCTGAACGTCAAACATGGATTCCGGATCAATGGCAATGCCTGTAACTCGCCTTGCA
>CAIRAO010000438.1 GCA_903876625.1 uncultured Gallionellaceae bacterium
CATGGCATCTTGATACTTTCCAAGTTCGTACAAGTATTCCCACGTATAAAGGCCGCTATCATGACCGTCATCGAATACAAGCTTAAGCGCGTAGTTACCAGCAGGCTCAATGTTGGTTAATAGGACATTACGTTTGCCGACTTGAAGCGTTTCTTGCCCCAGTCCGTGACCGCGAACTTCAGCAGAAGGCGAATAAACACGAAGAAATTCAAACGGTAGCTTAAAACGTGAACCATCGTCGAAAGCGACTTCCAGGAATTTGGAATTCTGATGTAGGGTAATTTCGGTTGCAGTAGTCATTTCAGTATTATCGCAAGTCAGAGAACAATTAACAAACAAATCTACAACTGACTTCAGTTAGTTGTCTTAAACAAAGACATGAGATAAAGAGTAGATGCGAATAAGAAAATATTCTGGAGGAAAACGTGCAAGTATCAGAAACTCATTAGAGGAAAAAATAACTGTGATTTTTGGGAAGCATCAAGCAAAAATCGTTCAAACTCCTGAGCAGCAATTGAAGATCGTTTATCTTTGCGATGCACGATGTGCCAATGACGAATGATAGGAAAATGGTCTACATCAAGTACGACAAGCCTTTTCGTTTCTAGTTCAAGCTCAATGCTATGTTGAGAAATGATGCCAATGCCTATACCAGCTTGAACAGATTGCTTGATGGCTTCATTGGTATCCATTTCCATGTGTACAGGCAAACCCAGATTATGTTTTAAGAAAAAGCGTTCAACTACTCCTCGAGTTCCAGAACCTTGTTCGCGTAACAAAAAAGTTTCTTTTACTAACTGACGTGGTTGTATGTTCTTTATTTGTGCTAATTGGTGTGCAGGAGAAGCAATCACAACAAGAGGGTTTAGCATGAAGGCATCAGCGCGCATTTCCGTCCCATCGGGTGGTTGACCCATAATGGCAAGATCAGCGATATTGTCAGTGAGTTGCTTGATAACTGCATCCCTGTTGGCAACTGACAAGGTAACCTGAATCTTTGGATGCGTCTGAATAAATTTTGCCAGCAGTTGTGGCATAAAGTAGTTGGCAGTACTGACGACGGAGATATTCAAGTGACCGCGAGCAAGTCCTTTCAGTTCATCAAAAACTGACTCCATTTCGTTGACTAGTTGCAAAACACTGCGGCTGTAATGCAACATTTCACGACCGGCTTCGGTAAGGAAAATTTTTTTCCCTTGCTGTTCAAACAACGGCAGACCAACAATGGTCTCAGCTTGTTTGATTTGCATAGACACAGCGGGCTGGGAGAGATAAAGTTCAGTTGCGGCACGCGAATGACTAAGATGGCGGGCAACGCTTTCGAAAACTTGTAGTTGGCGCAGGGAGATGGGAAACATGAACCGATTTATACCATAAGTAATACTTATGGTGCGTATAAAAATAATTGACTATTATTTATGATAAGTTGGCTCTATAGTTCACTCAGTTGCAAGGCACATTGATAATTAATCGGGAGAAAACATGGATCAGTCAGCACGTTATTCAAATCTGGATTTAAAAGAAGCAGATCTTATCAAAGACGGCAAACACATATTAGTTGCCTACACGATGACACCGGCAGCGGGCGTAGGTTATCTGGAAGCGGCCGCTCACATCGCCGCTGAGTCTTCTACGGGTACAAACGTTGAAGTAAGTACCACCGATGACTTCACCAAAGGCGTCGATGCGCTGGTGTACGAAATAGATGAAGCCAAGGGAATTATGAAGGTGGCTTATCCGAACGACTTATTTGACCGCAATGTTACAGACGGCCGTGCGATGATCGTTTCATTCCTGACTTTGGCTATTGGTAATAACCAGGGTATGGGCGATGTAGAAAATCTGCAAATGCAAGACTTTTATGTTCCTCAGCGCATGTTGCAATTGTTCGATGGACCGGCAAAAGACATCTCTGACCTGTGGCGTATCTTGGGTCGCCCGGTTGTTAACGGCGGCTACATTTCCGGCACCATCATCAAGCCAAAGCTGGGTCTTCGTCCCGAGCCTTTCGCGAACGCGGCATATCAATTCTGGTTAGGCGGCGACTTCATCAAGAACGATGAACCACAAGGCAACCAGGTATTCTGTCCGATCAAAAAAGTATTGCCATTAGTTTATGACGCAATGAAGCGCGCGCAAGACGAAACTGGTCAAGCCAAATTGTTCTCCATGAACATCACAGCAGATGACCACTACGAAATGTGTGCACGTGCTGACTATGCTTTGGAAACATTCGGTCCGGATGCAGATAAACTGGCATTTCTGGTTGACGGATATGTCGGAGGACCCGGTATGGTGACTACTGCTCGCCGTCAATATGCCGGCCAATATTTGCACTACCATCGTGCGGGTCACGGTGCCGTAACATCACCTTCATCAAAACGCGGATACACAGCTTTTGTCCTGGCAAAGATGTCCCGTCTGCAAGGCGCTTCCGGAATCCACGTGGGTACAATGGGCTTCGGCAAGATGGAAGGTGGCAAGGACGACCGCATTATTGCTTACATGATCGAGCGTGATAGCTGTATGGGTCCGTTCTACCATCAAGAGTGGTACGGTATGAAACCAACAACACCTATCATTTCGGGCGGTATGAATGCATTGCGTCTGCCAGGCTTCTTCGAAAACCTTGGCCACGGAAACGTGATCAACACAGCGGGTGGCGGATCTTACGGCCATATCGATTCTCCGGCAGCGGGCGCGATTTCTCTACGTCAATCATACGAGTGCTGGAAATCAGGCTCTGATCCGATCGAATACGCAAAGTCACACAAAGAGTTTGCTCGCGCATTTGAATCGTTCCCGAAAGATGCTGACAAGATATTCCCAGGATGGCGTCAAAAACTGGGCGTTCACAAGTAAGCTGAACGTTTAGTAAATAAAGCCCCTGCAGCATGATCTTTGCAGGGGCTTTTTTAACCCGAACAGACCGACAGAAATACTCAAGTATCAAACTATGGAGAACAGAATGAGCGACACGTTCGACATCAAGCAATATCAAATTAAACAAGAACCATTTTATCAAGCACAAAGCAATGAAGTGGCTTTGTATAAAGCAGCATACGCTGCACGCTTGCCAGTCATGTTGAAAGGTCCTACCGGTTGCGGCAAATCGAGATTTGTTGAACACATGGCGTGGAAACTGGGAAAGCCACTAATCACAGCTGCATGCAATGAAGATATGACAGCTTCTGATTTAGTTGGGCGCTATTTACTGGATGCAAACGGTACACGCTGGCTTGATGGTCCGCTTACTTTGGCGGCACGCTATGGTGCTATTTGCTATTTGGATGAAATTGTAGAGGCACGTCAGGACACAACGGTTGTAATTCACCCTCTAACTGATCACCGCCGAACATTGCCGTTGGATAAAAAAGGTGAATTAGTTCAGGCGCATCCGGATTTTCAATTAGTGATCTCCTACAATCCCGGATATCAGAATCTGATGAAAGATTTAAAGCAGTCAACCAAACAGCGCTTTGCCGGACTTGAGTTTGATTATGCAAAATCTGATGTTGAAATTGGCATCGTTAGCAAAGAAACTGGAATCGGCACAGATGTATCGGCCAAATTGGTAAAAATTGGAGAGACCGCACGCAACCTGAAAGGCCACGGGCTGGATGAAGGGATTTCCACGCGTTTGCTAGTGTACGCAGCTACACTTATTAAACAAGGAATTGCTCCACGCGATGCTTGCCGTATGGCGCTGGTTCGTCCGATTACTGATGATGCAGATATTCGCGACACGCTCGATCACGCAATCGATGCAGTATTTGTAGCATAAGAGAAATATGACGGCCACTCTAGAAGAGCGTCAGAAGCTGACGTGCAATTTCAAACGCGTTCAAAGTGTGTTTGACGACTGCATGGCAGATGCCCGCAAGCATTTAAGTGTAGAGGGGATTGCTGCGTATATTGAGGGCGCTAATGCTATTAATAAAACCGGACGCGGGGAAGAACCGGTGCTGGTTTTTCTGGAAGAGATGCCACAAGTTGCAGCAAAGTTAGGCGAAGACGTTATTGAAGAAGTTGTAACTTTTACCCGTACCTTGGCCAAATCCCCTAACAGCAAAGCTATTCCAAATTTTCTGCAAAGTTTGGGGGCGGCAGCACGCGCTTTGGAAAGCCGCTTGTTGTTTACCGAATACCTGAACCTCGTAGTGCAAACGGCAATCCGAACAAGTCCAAAAGTGCATGGTATCGATTCGATGTATACCAGCGAATGTTTGCCCGACTTCCTGGATAGTGTTCCGCATTTATTATCTCTTCTACCGCTCGGCGGATTAAAAAAATGGGTTGATTATGGAGTGCTTGCCTATCCCAATGATCCTGAACATCAGCGCGAATATTTTCAACTGAAAACGGCAGACAGCCGTGCAGTTATTCAGCGTGAACGCCACGGCACACTTTTTTCGGATGCTGAACGTAAGTTGGATTTGTATATGCGCGGATTGTGGATGCATGATGTGCAATTTGTTCCATATTCACTCGATTTCGATGAACTCCGTAAACCGATTCCCTACCTGAACGAGCAGGGTTTGCATCTACCGGATGTATTTGACGATTTGCCAAATGGGGTGCGCGGAATTGACCGGTATCGAGCCGTGTTGGCGCATATGAGCGCTCATCGTCGCTGGACCACGCCATTGATCGCAGACAATCTCAGTCCATTTCAAAGAATGGCAGTTGAAGTTTTCGAAGACGCGAGAGTGGAATATTTGGCGCTACAGGAATTTCCAGGGTTGCGATCAATTTGGTGCAAGTTGCATCCGATACCAAATGAAAATCTGCTACAAGATGTTGACGTTTCATATATTCGTCATCGTTTGGCGATTTTGTCGCGTGCTTTACTTGATACTAAACATAAATATGACAATCCACTCATTTTAAAATACGTTTCCCGTTTCAACGAATTGATGGCAAAAGGCATTTCACGAACATCAGATATTCAGCTATTGGGAGTTCAGTTTATTAGCGAAAGCAAAGTGGCTAGCGATTCGTCCGGTAAAATATACTTCACTAATACCGAAGTGGAATATCGGGATGATAACCGCATGATGTGGTTGTTTATTGAAGAAGGTGACGAAGAAGTCTACGAAGAGCGCCCTCGTCCACCAGTCGAATCCGAAGACGAATTTAAAGTACCACCACGCATGTATCCAGAATGGGATTACAGCACAGAGCATTATCGTCCTGACTGGGTAAGCTTGTATGAACATCTACAACCCAAAGGAAATGCAGCACATATAGATCAATTGCTGGCAAAACATAGCGCGTTAGCGAAAAGACTAAAAAAAATAATTGATCTTCTCAAGCCGCAAAACAAAGTAAGAATCCGATATCAGGAAGAAGGTGCGGAGCTAGACCTCGATGTGGCAATTCGTTCACTGATCGATTTCAAAAGTGGCGCACAACCAGATACCCGCATCAACATGAGTCATCGACATGATGGGAGAAGCGTTGCGGTATCTTTACTGCTAGACCTTTCAGCATCACTTGGCGACATACCAGAGGGATGCTCACAAACAAAACTGGAACTCAGTCAGGAAGCAGTATCACTACTTGCTTGGGCAGTAGATCAAATGGGGGATCCGCTGGCAATTGGAGGATTCCATTCAGATACGAGACACAACGTACGTTATTGGCATTTCAAAGGATATAACGAACCTTGGGGAGATGAAGTAAAAGGCCGCCTGGCAGGAATGGAGGCAAATTATTCAACCCGCATGGGTGCTGCAATACGACATTCGGGCCACTATTTAGCACACCAACAAGCGGACAAAAAACTTTTACTGATACTGACTGATGGCGAACCGGCCGATATTGACACCAGTGATTCTAATCTACTGATTGAAGATGCGCGCATCGCAGTGCGAGAACTTGATCAACAAAACATCTATACCTATTGTATCAATCTGGACCCTAAGGCGGACGAATACGTAGCCGATATTTTTGGCAAGAATTATGCAGTGATTGACAACATCGCACGCTTACCCGAGCGTTTGCCGCAATTGTTTATGTCATTGGTCAAGTAAAGGAAAAAATGGAGAGCAGTAATAAAAACGGGTAAAATCAACAGGAAACAAAATTTAAATTAAACAGGGAGAGTGGAACATGAATAAAAATCTGATTCAATTTATTATCGAGGAAGAACGTCATATACCAGGTGCATCAGGTGACTTCACCGATTTGCTCGATGACATCATGATCGCATGCAAAAAAATTGCACATGCAGTAAATAAAGGTGCCTTGATCGGTGTACTGGGAAGCGCTGGAAGCGAAAACATTCAAGGTGAAACGCAAAAGAAACTTGATGTGATTACCAACGATATATTTATAGCCGAAAACGAATGGGGAGGCCACCTTGCAGCGATGGCCTCGGAAGAAATGGATGAAATTTATCCTATTCCGGCAAAGTTTCCAAAGGGTAAATATTTGCTGACATTTGACCCATTGGATGGCTCATCCAACATTGATGTGAATATCTCTGTTGGAACGATTTTCTCAATCTTGCGTTGTCCTGCCGGCGTGACAAATCCTACGGCAGCAGATTTTCTCCAGCCAGGTACTAAACAAGTTTGTGCAGGTTATGCATTGTATGGCCCGTCAACTATGCTCGTACTTACCACAGGCAAAGGTGTAAACGGATTTACTTTGGACAGTGACATTGGTGAATTTATGCTGACTCACCCAAATATGCAAATACCAGCAGACACGCAAGAATTTGCAATCAATGCATCGAATCGCCGCTATTGGGAAGAACCGGTTCAACGCTACGTTGAAGAGTGCGTTAAAGGTAAAGATGGAGGACGTGAAAAGAACTTCAACATGCGCTGGGTAGCTTCGATGGTTGCAGAAGTACATCGCATTCTGACTCGTGGCGGAATATTCATGTATCCATTCGACACCAAAGAACCAGGCAAAGCTGGCAAACTTCGCCTAATGTATGAAGCCAACCCGATGTCGTTTATCGTTGAGCAAGCAGGTGGGGTGAGTTCTACTGGACGTGAACGTATTATGGAATTGAAACCCAACGGATTGCACCAACGTGTGCCGGTTATTCTTGGCTCAAAGAATGAAGTTGAGCGAATTGTTGGTTATCACAAGGGAAAGTAGGCACTATGGCCAAGCCACTTGTAGCCGTTTTGATGGGTAGCTCGAGTGATTGGGAGGTGATGCAACAAACCGCTCGAGCACTGCAAGATTTTGGCGTAGAGTACGATGCGCGAGTAATTTCGGCACACCGATCACCTGATCTGCTCTTTGAATATATAAAGGAAATGAGTGCTCAAGGAGTGCAGTGTTTCATTGCTGGTGCAGGGGGCGCGGCCCACCTAGCCGGAGTGATCGCAGGAAAAACAACGCTGCCAGTTTTGGGTGTTCCTATCCCATCAAAATATTTAAAGGGGATGGACTCCCTGCTATCAATTGTGCAAATGCCTAAAGGAATTCCGGTAGCTACTTTCGCTATCGGAGAAGCGGGAGCAGCAAATGCGGGTTTATTTGCAGTTGCAATGCTAGCGTTGAATGACAAATCGCTAGCACAAAAATTGACCGACTACCGTAAGAAACAAGCAGAACAAATTGCGGCAACTTCGCTACCTAAATTGTGATCAGAGGAAATAATGTCAGCATTGCAAGAATCAAAATTGACCAGTCTAAAATTTTTGCATCGTGGCAAGGTGCGAGATTTATACGAAGTAGACAGCGATCATTTGCTTATTGTTCAAACAGATAGGCTGTCTGCTTTCGATGTTGTATTGCCTACACCCATACCAGGTAAAGGGAAAGTACTTACAACGGTGTCAAATTTCTGGTTCAAAAAATTAGCTCACGTTATACCTAATCATTTATCGGGTATCGATCCTGAATCAGTAGTTAAAACAGAAGAAGAACGTGAGCAAGTGCGTGGCCGTGCCTTCGTCACCAAGAAATTGAAACCCTTACCAATAGAGGCTATTGTAAGAGGATATATAGTTGGATCCGGTTGGAAGGACTATAAAAAGACCGGTAAAGTTTGCGGCATCGAACTTCCGGCAGGGTTGCAAGAAGCTCAGAAATTACCTCAGCCTTTATTTACGCCTTCTACAAAAGCAGCCGTTGGCGAACATGATGAAAATATATCATTTGAGGAAGCTAAAAAATTGCTGGGAGAAGAAAAGGCGAAACAAGTTAAAAATGCAACTCTTGCCCTGTATACCGAGGCGGCAGAATATGCACTCACTCGTGGCATTATTATTGCAGATACTAAGTTTGAATTCGGGGAAGATAAAACAGGAAAACTTTATCTGATCGATGAAGCCTTGACCCCAGACTCATCTCGCTTTTGGCCAGCAGATCAATATAAAGTGGGCAGTAATCCGCCCAGCTTTGACAAACAATTTGTACGAGATTGGCTTGAGTCGACAGATTGGAACAAGCAACCACCCGCTCCTCAAATCCCCGCTGAGGTTCTGCAAAAGACCGCCGAAAAATATCTCGAGGCACAGCAACTCCTTACAGGAAAATGACTTCAAATACTCGAAGTCTTGTAGAAGGTTTCCAGCGCTTTCGCGAAAGACATTACGAGAGCAACGATAGTGTCTTCCAACAGCTCGTAAAAGAAGGTCAAACTCCCAAAACTCTCATTGTTGCCTGTTGCGATTCGCGAGTCGATCCAGCTTTGGTTTTAGACTGTGAACCAGGTGATCTATTTGTTATTCGTAATGTGGCCAACCTAGTTCCGCCAATCGAAGGACGTGCAGGTCACCACGGAACAACTGCAGCGATCGAATATGGTGTTCGTATACTTGGCGTAGAGCATATCATCGTGTTGGGTCACGCACACTGCGGAGGAATAACTACGCTAGTAAAAACAGGCGGAGCTAATGTTCCAGGTTCATTCATTGATGACTGGATGCGCATGGTAGAAAACGT
The DNA here is from genome assembly GCA_903876625.1 of uncultured Gallionellaceae bacterium. GTDB lineage: Bacteria > Pseudomonadota > Gammaproteobacteria > Burkholderiales > Gallionellaceae > PALSA-1006. The sequence goes on from CAIRAO010000438.1 coordinate 8,917, forward strand.
TCGTAGCAGTGTAATTAATGAATTACCCGACGCTACAGTAGAAGAACAAATACGAGAGTGTGAAAAACGTTCTATTCTGGTGTCATTGGAAAACTTAATGACATTTTCATGGATAAAAGGAAAAGTCGATTCTGGTCAGCTTACTTTGCACGGTTGGTACTTTGATATTGCTCATGGACAATTGTTAAGTTTTAACAAACAATCAAAAATCTTTGAAGATTTGTAATGCAAAGTTATACATAAAATATATATAACAGCATGAATATCGAAAAAGATAATTTCCGTCACCGGTTTGAAATGCGAAAAGAGCTAGGAAGGGGTGCTACTAGCGAAGTTCATCTCGCATATGACACCTATTTGCAGAAAGAGGTGGCCTTAAAGCTAACCCGGCCGGGGTTATTTAATAATGCACAAGAAAGTTCTCGCAATCGCAAAATGTGGTTAAACGAAACACGTTTGGCGGGCAAACTTCAACATCCGTTTATAGTTCAAGTTTATGAAGCGTGTAGCACGGATGAGTTTGATTATCTGGTAATGGAATACGTACCTGGTGGAACGCTAAGGCCATATACTTCATTTGACAATTTGCTACCACTGGATAGATTGATCGACATTCTCTATAAGGTATGCAATGCGCTTGACTACTCACATAAAATGGGAATTCTTCATCGCGACATCAAACCAAGCAATGTACTGCTGGGTGAAAATGGTTCCGTTAAGGTATCCGATTTTGGTGCTGCATTTTTGTTCAACTCAGATACTACTCAAGTCGATACGGTTGGTACGCTTCCCTTCATGCCTCCAGAGCAATTTACCCAGTCGCGACCTACAGTACAGTCAGATGTATACGCAGTTGGCGTAATGGCTTACCAACTGCTAACCGGCATGCTACCTTTTACAGCAAAGTCGCACGATGAAATGATTTACCAGAAACTGAACGAAGAAGCGTTACCTCTAGAGAAACGCCGTGTAGATATTCCTCAGGCTTTGCGATTCGCAGTTCATCGAGCAATGCATCGAGATCAGGAAATGCGCTACGGAACATGGAAAGCATTTTGCGATGACCTTGCGGCAGCTCTTCCCGAAACAGAAAGGCCAGAAGAAGTACGATTCAATTCGGGCCACTTTGATGCATTGAGGAATCTCGCATTTTTTGCAAATTTCACTGACAATGAAGTGTGGGAAACAGTAGGTATGAGTCATTGGGAAGAAAAAAAGGCAGAAGAAATTATAGTTCGAGAAGGGGAAAACAGCAGCAGCGTATTTCTAATTGTGAGTGGAGAAGCAAGCGTTACCAAAAGTGAGGTAGAACTGACGCATATGCATGCAGGAAGCTGTTTCGGTGAAATTGCCTACTTAGATGAAGTGAGACATTCACGACTGGCGACTGTGACTGCTGTAACTAAAATGCAAATAATTATGATAGAGGGTGATTCACTAAAGAATGCAAGCGATGGACTTCAAGCTAGTTTTGCGAAAGCTTTCTTGAATTTGATGATTACACGAATCAAAGACGCGGATAGACGATTGCTATCTGTATTATTGGCACAGCCTGAGCAAACCAAGTGAGAACGTCGAAAGTGATAAATTTTATGTGGGATAAATAATTACTACTATCAAGAAAGTGTTATGAATGTCTTGTTAGTCCAATTTGCGTACAGGCGCTGCTAATATCAGGAACTTCTTCAACAATGTCAGACGGAACAGATGTTCCGAAACGCGATTGCTTGATAAGTTCATTGCAAACGAGAACATATTCTTGAGCAACATCATTCCAACTACGAATAAATTGAGGGACATGATTCTTACGATTTAATTGATTGTTGAGCGCTTCAACCCAATTTTTAACTGGAGAATCAAGAGATAATATGCTGCCTGCTTCTGCAGAAACATCATCACTTGCACCACAGGCGTCAGAAACTACAACCGGAACTTTTGCTGCCATGGCTTCACTGATAACCATACCATAAGGTTCAATTTTGGCAGGGTGAATTAAAACGTCAAACTGGGAATAATCAACTTGTCCATACCATTCAGTTAAGACAAAACCACCCGACCAATTAGAAAATAAATGACGAACTTCACTGGCAGCTGGACCAACAACCACGAATTGTAAATTAGGCCTCGATTTTTGTAGTTGTTCAACTATTTCAACAGCAAACTGCAAACCCTTTCGCTTCCACTCCTTTCCGACAAATCCAATAACACCGCCATTAGTGGGAACTTTTTTAAATTTGCGAACAGAACTGGAAGCAACTCCAGGGGTAATAGGATCGGTCAATTTATACGAATAGTCGGGATAATAGTGAGCGACAAGTTTTTTTATTTGATAAGAGTTGGGAATAATGAAAATTGAATTTGCCAATTCTCTCCTTTCTAAAAATAATTGCATAGCAATACGCAATGAAATTAATTTCCACCAGGGTTTATCGAGAACTGAGGCAAATAATGAACCGTGAAATGTAGTTATGTCATGAGAGCTGATACGCTCATGGCTAAATATAATGCTATTTGGTTGTGGATTGGATTCGAGCCACCTTGAAAAGCGATGATCAAAACGCAACGCAGCAACCCAGCGAGGTCGAGGAGCGACTTCACCTAGTTCAATAACGGTAATCCCATGCGGTTTAACAACATAACTGCGCTCACAAACTACAGTTATAAGATGTCCAAGTTGCTGAAGTTGAGTTGATAGTTCCCAAACATATCGCTCCATACCGCCAACAGGACCAAAACGACGAACAACATGCACAAAACGAAGAGGTAATTGAGTATTAAGAATAGATCTATCTTTATGCAGATTTAAATGTTTGTTCAAAATACTGTTACCAAAAAGTATATATAAAAGCTTATCAAATATTCAGATACTAAAAAAACGCCTATTCCCTTTAATCCTAAAATTACAAGATAGCCTTGTTTAATTGTACCATTAGATAAAACAAACATGTTTGTCTGAAATTAGCCAATTAAAAACTAGGTAGTAAAAATATGTAAAATACTTTCATAACATAACGCAAATAAAAAGCTGGCAATATGGGCAGATATTCCAAAGTGTTATAATTACATTTGTAGTTCAAAGTTGTTAGAAATGCAAAAAACATGAATTTTCTTCCCATATATGGTTTCACTGTATTCTCAATATTAAGTAACTTCAGCGTAGAAATTTTCACATATTTCACGGTATTGCTTCATGTCATCTGAATTAAATTTCAAAAAATATTTATCCGAAATATTTTCACAAGCATTAGCCAATATCTCTCCAGAGAATAGCGGCGTAACTATCATCATTGAAAGGCCCAAAATTGCGATCCACGGAGATTACGCATGTAATTTGGCAATGCAGTTATCCAAACAGATGCGCAAAGCACCTCGTGATATAGCAAAAGCAATAATCCATGCACTGCCAAAATCTGATGCGATAGCAAAAGTTGAAATTGCGGGCGCAGGATTCATCAATATATTCTTAACTACTGAAGCAAAGCAAAAGGTGGTACTTGGAGTATTACGAGACGGGGATAAATACGGGCATGTAAACGAGGGAAAAGGTCGGAAGGTAGGTGTGGAATTTGTTTCTGCAAACCCAACGGGACCACTTCATGTCGGGCATGGGCGCGGTGCGGCAGTGGGTGATTGTCTATGCAATGTGCTGCAGGCGGCGGGATGGAATGTAACAAGAGAGTTCTACTACAACGATGCCGGTGCACAGATAGACAACCTGACATTGTCTGTGCAGCTGCGCTGCAAAGGCATTACACCGGAAGATCCGTCATGGCCAGAGTCGGGTTACCGCGGCGATTACATCATAGATGTAGCACGCAGTTATATGGCAAAAGAGAGCGTTGTTGCTAAGGATCAGCAAACTCTTAGCAAAGGAGATGCTAATAATGCTGAAGATATTCGTCAATTCGCAGTGGCTTATCTGCGCCGAGAACAGGATTTGGACCTGCGAGCGTTTCAAGTCGAATTCGATGTTTTCTCTCTCGAGTCCGCACTCTATTCAGATGGTAAAGTCGATGAGACCGTAAAAAAACTCATCGCAAGCGGTCACGCCTACGAGCAAGACAACGCACTATGGTTACGCACCACGGATTTCGGTGACGACAAAGACCGGGTAATGCGGAAAAGCGACGGTGGCTTCACCTATTTCGTACCAGACGTGGCCTACCACTTGGATAAATGGCGGCGCGGATTTGAGCGGGTCATCAACGAGCAGGGTTCAGATCACCACAGCACAATCACCAGAGTACGCGCAGGGCTGCAAGCACTGAATGAGGGCATACCAAAAGGTTGGCCTGAGTATGTATTGCATCAAATGGTGACAGTGCTTAAAAATGGTGAAGAAGTTAAAATCTCGAAACGAGCAGGTAGTTATGTCACTTTGCGTGACTTGATAGACGAAGTTGGTTGTGATGCAACACGATATTTTTTGGCAGCGCGACACCCCGATTCGCAATTGGTATTTGACATTGACTTGGCAAAATCCCAAAGCAATGATAACCCTGTGTACTATATTCAATATGCTCATGCACGAATCAGCACTGTTTTAATGCAATGGGGTGGCGAAAGCGGGGAATTGATCAAAGCAAATGTTGCACTGTTAGAGAGTGAATACGAAACGCAATTGCTGCAGAGAATGATAGATTATACCCAAGTGATCGAAATGGCAGCGGAAGAATTGGCACCTCATTTAGTCGCATTCTACTTGAAAGAATTGGCGGCGGATTTTCACAGCTACTATAATGCAACGCGCATTTTGGTGGAAGAAGAAGAAATCAAGCTTGCGAGGCTGGCGTTGGTTGCCGCAGTCGCACAGGTGTTAAGAAACGGTCTGACATTGTTGGGCGTATCGTCGCCTAAAAAGATGTAAAAAGCTGAGGGTGATAAATGAGTAAAAGCACTAAAAGCGGGGCGGGAAGCAGCGGTTCGCTGATTGCGGGGATTATACTTGGAATGGTATTGGGTCTTGCGGCAGCAGGGGGCGTAGCCTGGTACATAATCAAAAAAAATCCTGCTTCGTTCGAAAACAAAGAACACCGGGAGCCTTCGAAGTCTGAGTTAGATAATAGGTCAACAATACTTCCAACTTCAGCGCCAAGTGCTGTTTCGGCAAGTTCACCTGCGGCAACCTCAGGAGTAGCGGCTACAAAGCAGCATTTTGAGTTCTACAAAGTACTTACTGATAAACCTGAAAGTACTCAAAAGAATCCAGAAAAGTCAGCTTCTTCAGCCAAGGAAACGCATTCTGATCAAACTAAAAAACAAATCAAACCAGCTCAGCCTGTAATTGCCACGAAAGAAATATTCTATGTGCAAGCAGGTTCATTTCCTAACGAAGATGACGCGGAAAAACTTAAAGCAAAATTGGCTTTTCTTGGTATGGAAGCAAGTCTGCAAACCGCTGTAATACCTGATCGGGGTATTTTTCACCGTGTCCGCCTAGGGCCGTTCAATAATAACAATGATGTGAATAAAACATTGGAATTATTAAAACAAAATGGTGTAGCAAATGCCACGCCGATAAAAGTTCAGTAATTAATTCAAGGAGACATGATGAAACTTATCAAGCTATTTTTGGCCGTTACGGTATTGTTATTTTCGACTCAAGTCATTGCAGAAGTGGAATCGGGCAGAGATTACAAAGAATTGAGTCCTGCACAACCTACTCACACGGGTGAAAAAATAGAGGTATTGGAATTTTTCTTTTATGGTTGCTCACATTGTTTTCACCTGCATCCGCTGATTAGTGCCTGGGAAAAAAAGATGCCCAAGGATGTTGAACTGCAATATGTACCGGTTATTTTTCGCGATTCCTGGGAAGGAATGGCGCGAACATTTTATGCGCTGGAAGCCATAAACCAACAACGACGTTTACATGACGATCTCTTCAATGCATGGAATGTAAACAATATAGAACTGGGTGATGAAGCTCAAATTACGGATTTTATTGGACAACACGGCGTGGACAGGGCAAAGTTTTCAGCAGCATTCAACTCGTTCACGATGAGTAGCAAAGTCACCCGGAGTAATCAGATGGTTCGCGATTATGGTATACGTGGCACTCCAACTTTGGTTGTCGATGGCAAATATGTGATTACCGGATTAGAACCCGCTGAAACGATCAAAGTACTCGATGCGGTTGTAGCCAAAGCACGTAAAGAACGCGGCAGGCATTGAAAAAAGTTGTCATATCAGGCGCGTCGAGCGGAATAGGTCTGGCCCTCGCGCGCTATTACCTTGAGCGCGGTTCAGTTGTTGCCGGCATAGCCCGCCGCGGTGAACTGTTACAAAACCTGGCGTCAGAGTTTCCTGGCAAAGTATTTTGTTATGCTCTCGATGTGCGCAATGCAGTTGCTTTGCAAAATGCCGCACAAGATTTCTTGTCCCGCGTAGGAGTGCCAGACATTGTCATTGCCAATGCCGGAGTTAGTCGCGGCACATTGACCGAGTATGCCGAAGATATTGACGCATTTCAGCAAGTCATAGACATCAACGTGCTCGGCATCGTTAAGACCTTTCAGCCATTTCTGGTACCAATGCGCGAAGCAAAACAAGGAACACTTGTTGGCATAGCAAGCGTAGCAGGATTTCGTGGATTGCCTGGAGCGGGGGCCTACTCCGCTTCAAAAGCTGCTGCGATAACTTATTTGGAAAGTTTACGCGTGGAATTAAGAGAAAGCGGTGTGCAAGTGGTGACAATCTGCCCCGGATACATCAAGACGCCGATGACTGATGTGAATCCTTATCCAATGCCGTTCATTTTAGAACCAGAAGAAGCAGCAAAGCGTATGGTACGAGCTATCGAGTCAGGAAAAAAATTTACCGTTATTCCATGGCAAATGGGTCTGGTGGGGCGAATACTGAAATTGCTTCCTAATTGGCTGTACGACTTGGTTTTTAAGAAAGCGCCTTACAAGCCAAGGAATTTCTAGCCTTCAAGCTTTTTCTTCAAAATTTCGTTAAGTTGTGCAGGATTAGCTTTACCCTTGCTTGCTTTCATGGCTAGGCCGACAAAAAACCCAAATAGTTTGTCCTTGCCGCTACGGTATTCAGCGACTTTGTCAACATTGGCGCTGATAATTTCATCAACAAGCGTTTCAATGGCAGCGACATCCGAGACTTGCTTGAGACCTTTGGCATCAATAATTGCATCGGCATCGCCACCTTCAGACCAGAGAATGCGGAAAACTTCTTTCGCGCCAGAATTGGAGATCGTGCCATCAGTAATCCGCATTAACATTCGGCCCAGTTGTTGTGCTGAAATAGGGCACCGAGATATTTCCAGTCCGTCACGATTTAATTGTGCATTGACTTCTCCAATGATCCAATTAGCACAAATCTTCGGATCTTTAGGAACAGCAGCTAATACCGTTTCAAAAAAAACAGCCGTTTCAAGTGATGCTGTAAGAATACTGGCATCGTAAGTTGATAATCCGAATTCGTTTACATATCGAGTGAGCTTGGCTTGGGGCAATTCAGGTAGGGTGTGCCGAACCTGATCGATCCATTCAGATGAAATTTCCAAAGGTAAAAGATCAGGATCCGGAAAGTAACGATAATCATGTGCGTCTTCTTTGCTGCGCATTGAACGAGTTTCGCCAGTATCGGGATTAAATAAGACCGTCGCTTGCTGAACCTCGCCACCATTCTCGATGGTATCAATCTGCCATTGAACTTCATAGTCAATAGCTTGTTGCATAAATTTGAATGAATTAAGATTTTTTATCTCGCGCCTTGTACCAAGGGGCGCACCAGGTTTGCGCACAGACACATTCACGTCGCAACGAAATGAACCTTCCTGCATATTACCGTCACAAATACCGATCCAGCGCACAAGTGAATGCAAAGTTTTGGCGTAGGCCACAGCCTCGGCGGCAGAACTCATGTCAGGCTCGGATACGATTTCAAGAAGCGGAGTTCCTGCACGATTCAAATCAATACCAGTTACACCTAGAGAATCTCCATGCACTGATTTACCGGCATCTTCTTCCAAATGAGCGCGTGTGATACGCACAGTTTTTTCATAGGGCATAGCGTTACCAACGATTGGCTCTACTTGGATAGTCAGAGCACCCTGCCCTACCACCGGCAAATCAAACTGGCTAATCTGGTAGCCTTTGGGCAGATCAGGATAAAAATAATTTTTGCGAGCAAAGACGGAACGCTGTGCAATATGAGCACCCGTAGCCAGCCCGAATTTAATGGCACGTTCTACAGCACCTTTATTGAGTACAGGCAGTACTCCGGGGAGGGCAATGCTGACAGCGTCCGCCTGGGTATTAGGTTCAGCTCCGAACGCTGTAGAAGCACCGGAAAAGATTTTAGTGTGGGTAGAAAGCTGAGCATGCACTTCCAGTCCGATGACAATTTCCCATTGCATGGCTATTGATCCTGTTCAATTGATTTTTGTCGCAACTTACGCAAACCTTCGGGCATGGTCAATGTTTGCAAATCCCAGCCTTCGATATGCAAAACCTCATCAAGACATTTTTCCATTTCGGCATGCGCAATTCTTGTTGAATCGGCTATTCGGCGATGGACTTCTACCAACAGACTACCTTTGCTGATACAACTGCGTTGATAATCAAATAACTTGCGAAGAAGCAGCAACTGTTCGGAAACCTGCGCAGGACAAGCACACATATAAATCATTGCTTCCTCTAGTATTTGTTCCAACTGAACATTTGTGTAATGAATAGTCAACATGTCACTCATGCTATATACCTCAAAGTTTAGGTGAGCGCGTATGCCAGTCGGTAGCCAGTTGAAACTGATGCGCAACATTTAACATTCGAGCCTCATCAAAATAATTGCCGATAATTTGCAAACCCACAGGCATATTGTTTGAACCGAAACCACAAGGAACAGACATACCCGGCAACCCTGCCAAATTTACTGCAATCGTGTAAATGTCTGACAAGTACATTTGCACCGGGTCGTCACCTTTCTCGCCCAACTTAAAAGCGGTAGAAGGGGAAGTCGGGCCCATAATGACATCACACTGTTTGAATGCTTCGACAAAATCTTGTGCGATCAAGCGGCGTATTTTTTGAGCCTGCAAATAATAGGCATCATAGTAACCGTGGCTTAGCACGTAAGTGCCGATCATGATGCGGCGTTTAACTTCTGCCCCGAAACCTTGTGCGCGACTCTTTTCGTACATGTCGGAAAGATCAGTGTATTCCGGTGCGCGATAACCATAACGCACTCCGTCAAAACGCGACAGGTTGCTCGAGGCTTCTGCAGGAGCCAAAACGTAGTAAACCGGAATAGATAATTTGGTGTTCGGCAAACTGATGTCAACGATAGTTGCCCCGAGTTTTTTATATTCGGAAATAGAGGTTTCCACCGCTTGCGCAACGTCGCTGCTCAGACCTTCCGCGAAGAACTCCTTCGGCAAACCGATACGCAGGCCGTTTAATGGTTTTAGCAAGTGGCTCGCGTAGTCTTCCTTGTCGCGTTGCAGCGATGTGGAATCGCGTACGTCGAATCCAGCCATGGTATTAAGCAATAAAGCCAAGTCTTCTGCACTGCGCGCCATCGGGCCCGCTTGATCGAGACTCGACGCGAATGCGATCATTCCATAACGCGAAACCACGCCATAGGTTGGTTTTAACCCGGAGATACCGCACAGCGCGGCAGGTTGTCTAATAGAGCCGCCTGTGTCAGTACCAGTAGCAGCAGCGCACATGCGTGACGCTACAGCAGCTGCAGTACCGCCAGACGAACCGCCGGGTACACGAGACGTGTCCCAAGGATTTTTTACGGGGCCGAAAAACGATGTCTCGTTGGATGAGCCCATAGCGAATTCATCCATATTGGTCTTGCCGAGATTGATCGCACCCGCATTGTTGAATTGGGAAATAACGTGAGCATCGTAGGGGGAGACAAAATTGTGCAACATTCTAGAACCGCAGGTGGTGAGCCAGCCCTTGGCACAAAAAATATCCTTTTGCGCGATTGGAATTCCGGTTAACGCGTCTGCATTACCCATAGCCAAGCGAGCATCAGCCGCGCGAGCTTGTTCGATAGTGGCTTCTGGATTAAGTGTGATGAAGGCGTTGAGTGTCGGATTAAGCGTATTGATACGGTCAAGATAGCTTTGCGTCAACTCTACACTGGAGATTTTCTTTGCGCGCAATGCAACGCCCATTTCTGTCAGACTGGAATGGATCATGGCAATTTATTCGATTACCTGCGGAACGAGATACAGACCATGTTCCACTTGCGGCGCAATGGCTTGAAAAGCCTCACGCTGATTGGTCTCGGTAACCTTATCCTCACGCAGCCGCTGACTTAATTCCTGGCTGTGTGACATCGGCAAGATACCACTGGTATCAACCGCCTGCATTTCGGCGATCAATCCAAAAATATTAGAAAGCTGAACTTGGGCAGCTTGCATTTCTTGCGCGGTCATTGCAAGACGGGCGAGACGGGCGACTTTTTCAACATCAGTTATATTCAGAGACATAATGGCTTAACGCTTTAACAAAACGAGCTTAATAGGTTATCATAAACGACTTTAAAGGCGCACCTCTTCTCAAATTAAGGCAATAAATATGTTGAATTACTTTAACGGCTATTTTTCCAACGATCTGGCAATTGACTTGGGCACGGCAAACACACTGATATGGGCTAGAGGACAAGGCATTGTTCTTAACGAGCCGTCAGTGGTTGCAATCCGTCAGGAAGGTGGTCCCAATGGCAAAAAAGTGATCCAGCAAGTCGGTCTCGCCGCTAAACAGATGTTGGGACGCACTCCCGGTAACATTACCGCTATCCGCCCAATGAAAGACGGCGTTATCGCAGACTTTACCGTCACAGAACAAATGCTGAAGCAGTTCATCCGCCGAGTCCATAAATCCAGCATCTTCACGCCCAGCCCGCGTATTGTAATTTGCGTGCCCTGTGGCTCCACTCAGGTAGAACGTCGTGCGATCCGCGAATCAGCTTTTGGTGCCGGTGCACGCCGTGTCGAACTGATCGAAGAACCGATGGCTGCAGCAATCGGAGCCGACCTCCCGGTGGAAGATGCGACAGGCTCAATGGTGGTGGATATCGGCGGCGGCACAACGGAAGTTGGCGTTATTTCACTTGGTGGTGCAGTATATTCCGGTTCAGTTCGTGTCGGCGGGGATAAATTTGATGAAGCCATCATCAACTACATTCGCCGCAACTACGGCATGCTGATCGGCGAGACAACTGCAGAGCAAATCAAAAAAGAAATCGGTTCTGCTTTTCCCGGTAGCGAAGTTCGCGAGATGGAAGTCAACGGTCGTAACTTGGCTGAAGGTGTGCCACGTAGCTTCACCATCTCAAGCAACGAAATTCTGGAAGCATTGACCGATCCTCTAAACAGCATTGTTAGCGCAGTGAAAACTGCACTGGAACAGACTCCACCGGAGTTAGGTGCAGACATTGCCAGCAAAGGCATGGTGCTCACCGGTGGCGGTGCCTTATTGCGAGACATAGACAGATTGTTGATGGAAGAAACAGGCCTCCCCGTTGTAATTGCAGATGACCCGCTCACTTGCGTGGTGCGAGGTTCAGGCAAAGCGCTTGATAGAATGGATAAGTACAGCAACATCTTTGCCAGCGACTGATTTTCCTTGGACAGCACCCGTTCTTTCCGGTTCTTTAATCGTGGGCCAAGCGCCGTCGTGCGTTTGTTGTTTTTCTTCGTTCTTTCATTGTTACTTCTGTTTATTGATTCCCGTTTCAAATATCTGGAATCTACGCGCACCGCAATCTCAATTCTTGTTTATCCCTTCCAACGCTTAACCACTGTACCCGGAATTGTATGGCAGGAGGTTGGCACTTATTTTGAAACACAAAATCATTTGATTGAAGACAATACCCAACTGCGCGAACAACATAGTGCGGATGCGGCACAACTGAATATTTTGCAAGTAGTACAGGCAGAAAACACTCAATTGCATAACTTGATGGATGTAGCGCAACGCGTAAACTACCCAATGCAGATGGCAGAAATAGCATATGTCGAGCGGGATATTTTTAAACGCAAGCTCTTTGTAAGCAAAGGAGCGAAAGCAAATGTTCAACCTGGGCAAGTCGTGATGGATGACATTGGTATTGTCGGACAAGTCACTCGAGTTTATCCTTGGCTCTCCGAAGTAACGCTGATAACTGACAAAGATCATGCTGTTCCTGTACAAATATTACGTAATGGCATTCGCGCAGTCGTGTTCGGCTCGGGAGACATCAACGAACTCGCATTACGCTATATGCCCATCAGTTCGGACATTCAGACAGGAGATGAGCTGGTAACTTCCGGGATAGACGGAACCTATCCTGCGGGCTTGCCTGTCGCCAAGGTAATCAAGATCGAACGGGATCCTGCTTACCCGTTTGCTCGAATTGCCTGTATACCCATAGCAGGTGTCGATAGGCATAAATATTTGCTGATTGTTTCTGGGGCTCCTGAATTACCTCCGCGTCCAGAAATAAAAGCGATGCAGGCTGACGAAAAACCCAAAATTACTCTCAAGCGAAAAGTTCAATGAGTTCCGATTTTCCAAAAGACCACGAATTTTTATTGCCAGCGAATCCGGGCTTTATAGCCTTTAGTTTTTTCGTGGCGATCATGTTGAACTGGCTGCCGTGGAATGGATGGGGTTTAATTTTAAGACCTGATTTTGTTGCTTTAGTATTGCTCTATTGGTGCACCCATAAACCTTATCGAGTTGGAATTGGCATCGCGTGGATGGTAGGTATATTGACCGATGTTGCTGATGCCAGCCTTTTCGGTCAACATGCTCTGGCATATTCCGTCCTTGCATTTGGTGGCACTGTGCTTCACCGCAGAATCCAGATGTTTGACCTGAAGCAACAAACTATTCAAATATTTCCGCTATTGCTGATCAGTTACGCCACATACGCCGCAGTCCACTGGCAAGTCAGAGGGTTTATCGTTTGGGAATATTTCCTTGGATGTGTCGTTTCAGCAGCGATATGGATACCGATGACCCTCCTGTTACAAACCTTGCGTCACCCGCGGTCTGATCCCAACGAATTATGAAACAACGTGTCGAGCTGAAAAATCATCAGCGCGAAATATATTATTTCAGGTTGCGCTTGATGCTCAGCTTGGGCTTTGTGCTGGTCATGCTGTTCATCTTGCTGCTGCGTTTTATTTATCTGCAGGTGGTGAAACATGAATACTTTCAGACATTGGCTGAGAGCAACCGCATCGCTGTAGTGCCCATTGTACCAAACCGGGGATTAATTCTCGATCGCAACGGTGTTGTTTTGGCTCGCAACTATTCTGGATACACTCTCGAGATTGCATCGCGCAAAGTGGTGAATCTGGAACAAACCATAAATGACTTGTCCACTCTGGTGGATATTCAACCCAAAGACCGCAAACGTTTTAAAAAACTGCTGGACGAAAGTCGCAATTTTGATACTTTGCCTATTCGCAATCGTTTGAGCGATGAAGAAGTGGCACGTTTTGCTTCCCAGAGTTATCGATTTCCTGGAGTTGAGATCAAGGCGCGATTGTTCCGGGAGTACCCTTATGGAGAAGGAACATCACACTTGATCGGCTATATCGGGCGTATCAACGACAAGGATGTTGAGCAATTGGAAGAAGATGAAACCGCGTCAAATTACCTCGGCTCGGATTACATAGGTAAAACCGGTATTGAACAAAGTTATGAAAAAGAATTACACGGGACAACAGGCTTTGAGCAGGTCGAAGTAGACGCTGGCGGACGTGCCGTGCGTTCACTATCACGCAGCGCCCCGCTGTCAGGAAATAATTTGGTGCTCACACTGGATGCCAAATTACAGGAAGTTGCAGAACAGGCTTTCGGAAAATATCGCGGCGCATTGGTAGCAATCGACCCAAGTAATGGTGACATTCTGGCCTTCGTCAGCAAGCCCGGTTACGACCCGAATCTGTTTGTAGACGGCATTGATAGTGACAATTGGGACGAGCTGAATAATTCACCGGACGTGCCGCTGAATAATCGGGCGCTACGCGGTCAATATCCACCTGGATCAACCATCAAACCATTCATGGCGTTGGCAGGACTGTTCTATCAACGGTCACCAAATTACACCGTCAACGATCCGGGATATTATATGTTGCCCGGTAATCGCCACCAATATCGCGATTGGAAAAAAGGCGGGCATGGCAAAGTGGATATGTTTAAATCTATTGTCATCTCCTGTGATACGTATTACTACGGATTGGCAAATGAACTGGGAATAGACAAGATACACAACTATCTTTCCCAGTTTGGCTTCGGTAAAAAAACGGGTGTAGATATGGATGGTGAAGTACCCGGATTGCTGCCATCACAAGAATGGAAAATGAAGCGCCATAACCAGATATGGTATCCGGGCGATACCGTTTCAGCAGGAATTGGACAAGGCTACAACCTGGTTACTCCTTTGCAACTTGCTTCTGCCACGGCAACCTTGGCGAACGATGGTATTGCCTTTAAACCCCATTTCGTAAAACAGATACAACGCCCTGTTGATAAGTCTCCCCAACCAGAACCCAAACCAATTCTCGACATGCAGATTAATCCGGAGAATATTGATCTGGTCAAACGTGCAATGGAAGCCGTCACACGTCCTGGAGGAACAGCAGCCGGAGCCAGTGCGGGTGCGCCCTACCGCATGGCAGGTAAAACCGGGACGGCACAAGTGATTGGTATGAAACAAGGGGAAAAATATGTTGAAAACAATATCTCAGAATACAATCGCGACCATGCTTGGTTTATCTCTTTTGCACCAGTGGAAAAGCCGAGTATTGCTTTGGCTGTATTGGTAGAAAATGGAGGCCATGGAGGAACAACTGCTGCACCGATTGCGCGCAAGGTCTTGGACTATTATTTGCTAGGTAAAGTTCCGAAGCCACTTGATGCGGTGGATGAAAAAGAAGGAGCTGAGCATGATTGACTCAAGGCAATAGAAACAATGATTCCTTTGATAAACAAAAAAGAAATACAGCGCCGATTCATGATGCACTTGGACCCGGTGTTGCTTTTAGCCATAGGATTGCTGATGATGGTAAGCTTGGTATTGCTTTACTCTGCAAGCGATGGCAACTGGATGCGTGTTTTAGGTCAATTCATTAACATCGTTGCTGCTTTTACCGCAATGTGGATCGTTGCCAATATGCCTTTGCATTATTTGATGCGTAGCGCGGTACCGATTTATATTCTGGGTTTGGTTCTGTTGGTTTGTGTAGCTCTATTTGGAGAAATTAGTCATGGTGCGCGACGCTGGCTGAACATCGGTATCGCTACTATCCAACCTTCAGAATTGATGAAAATCGCTGTACCACTGATGATGGCTTGGTATTTCGAAAAACACGAAGCAACATTAACTTTAAGAAACTATTTCGTCGCAGCTTTACTGTTGTTGATCCCAGTTGTATTAATTACCCGCCAGCCGGATTTGGGTACATCCGTGCTAATTGGCGCAGGCGGCTTTTTCGTATTGTTTCTGGCGGGGCTAAGCTGGCGCATTATGCTGGGCTTGGGTGTGATTGCATCCGCAAGCGCACCCTTCCTCTGGTCAAACCTGCACGACTACCAGCGGCACCGTGTCTTGATGTTGCTTGATCCATCTCAAGACGCATTGGGCAAAGGTTACCACACCATTCAGGGCATGATTGCGGTTGGTTCCGGAGGAATATTGGGAAAAGGATACCTGAATGGTACGCAAACTCATTTAGACTTCCTGCCGGAAAAAACAACCGATTTCATATTCGCTGTGTATTCGGAAGAGTTTGGATTTTTGGGGAATCTAATATTGCTGGGATTATATATTTTCCTGATCGGCCGGGGTTTCGTAATAACCGCAAATGCTTCAACGTATTTCACACGATTGATGGCGGGTAGTATCACGCTCACATTTTTCACTTATGCATTTGTTAATATGGGAATGGTAAGCGGCATTCTGCCCGTGGTTGGCGTGCCCTTACCTTTGGTAAGCTATGGTGGCACATCGATGCTCACCTTGCTGCTGGGATTTGGTATGCTGATGAGTATTCACACGCACAAACAACTGGTAAAGACTTAGGAGCTATACGATGACTAAGCAGGTCACATTACTGATACTCGTAACCGCCATTTTGGCAGCATGTGCAGGCGCACCCCAACAACCTGCAAAACCGGCACCTATCGTTGATCTGGATTCAGCACCAAGCCGCAAAACAACTCAAATGACTAATGCGCCCAAAGCACAAAGCGCTTCAGGTTCCGTTGCAACTAGCACGGAACAAACTGGAGGTGGCTTCCTCGCGGGCGATGGACCTGGAGCGGACGCACCTGTAAATCTTGACAACATACCGGATGCCGTTCCAAAAGCCGAGGTGCTTCATCGTTACGCGAACCGACCCTACAATGCACTGGGTAAAACATATACACCGCTGGAAGCACCCGGAAATTATAAAGAACAGGGAATCGCTTCCTGGTACGGAAAAAAGTTTCATGGACAGAGAACCTCGATTGGTGAAGTATATGACATGTATGGCATGACTGCTGCCCATCCAGTTTTGCCGATTCCGAGTTATGCCCGAATTACCAATGTAGCTACCAAAAAATCAGTCATAGTACGAGTGAATGATCGGGGACCTTTCCTGCATGAGCGAATCATTGACCTTTCCTATACTGCGGCATACAAACTGGGTATTGTTAGTAATGGCATGGCAGAAGTCGTGGTAGAAAGTATTGCTGTCGATGGATCTGAGCCGATTACTACGGCAGTGGTAACATCATCCGCTGTTAATTCAGCCCCATTGCCCATTGAGCAAGTAACACCGGGCGTTGTTGCAGAAATGAAAATACCATTACCTTCGTCAGCTCCGGTTGTAGCAACTAAAGAAAGCCCGGTTGATTCTATTGGAAACATATACCTTCAACTTGGAGCTTTCAAATCGCATCAGGGTGCTGAAAGTTTTTTAGCCAAGATGCAATCAGAGTTGGGCGACGTAGGTAAAAATCTAAACTTAAACCAAAAAGATGGATTGGAAAGAATACAACTTGGCCCCTACGCTTCACCTGATGAAGCACGTGTCGAAGGCGAAAAATTAAAAGCGAGACTTGGATTCAAACCCTTCGTTAGTATGCACTGACTATATTAATGCTGAATAGAAAATCAATATGAAAAAGCGAAATTTGCTGAGAGTCCCTGTTACACAAGGCCTTAAAGACATCTATGCAATGGATATGCATACTGCATATCAGGCGGCATGTATCGGACGCTTCAATGTAACTTCTTTTGGGCGCTTGGCGGCAGCCATTTCAGTTGTGCGCACTGCATTAGTTCGGCGCGAAACTACAATTATTAATGCCGTTGAGGTACTAGACGCCGCTATTGAGGTGCTTCAACAAGTTCGCAAAATAGGCGATGATACAAATATCTGGGAAATTCCTGAATCACAACGCATCATTGTGCTTGACGGTATCAATGCAGCCGAACAGTGTATTGGTACCCTCGATGTAGCACTTCTAGCGGAAACAGCAGAGCAATTATTGCAAGACGTGGCAGTAGAAAAGTAAAATGCATTGTTTTAAAATAAATTCAGTCGCTTCATAAACCAACCAATATGAGCCTCGTTGCGAAAATAGCTGTAGCTTGCGTCAGTCTTATTCATATTTATATTCTCGACCTGAAGACGTTGATCAATGTTTTATCGACGCCCATGCATGCGCCCGCGATTGCCCAGGGAATTGAAAAGCGAACATAGGTTATTTTTCTTCTTGACCGCGACAACATTTAAGTCGCTCCTAGAACTTACTTAACGAAATGGCATAACTGGCAAAAAAGCTAGAACAAGGGCTACCGAGGCAAAGAATGATCAAGAAAGCTGTAATACCGGCAGCGGGCTTAGGGACGAGATTTCTGCCAGCAACGAAAGCGCAGC
>CAIRAO010000439.1 GCA_903876625.1 uncultured Gallionellaceae bacterium
AGAGTGAACCCGAAAATTAAGTTTAGGATTATTTTTAGTCATTAGTTTTGATTCAAACTTTGATCGCTTCAAGATAAATTGGTGGCTATTTTTAGTTGTTTTTCTCATAGGAGAAATATTCCGTCGCTGAACAAGTAGCTTTGTTCTATGAATAGTGAGTTTTACATGAAAAAACTCAACCCAATATTCCTTATTCTTGCTATCTGTTCCGGATATATGGAACGGACACTTGCAGCAGATCTGTCGCAACTTTCTCTTGAAGAACTCATGCAACAAGAAGTGACGGGTGCCTCTAAATACGTGCAGAAGGCAACTGACGCTCCCGCAGATGTAAGTGTGGTCACCGCAAATGATGTTAGACGTTATGGCTGGAGAAATCTGGCGGATGTTCTTCGGTCGGTCCGTAGCTTCTATTTAACCAATGACAGAACTTATCAGTATGCCGGTATACGAGGGGTATCTCCACCGGGTGATCTGGACAATCGTATACTGTTTATGATCGACGGCGTTCGGGTAAACGACGGTTTGTATGACAGCGCAATGATGGGAGAAACCTTTCCACTGGATTTGGATCTGGTTGAGAGAATTGAAATCATTCGCGGACCGGGCTCTTCCATTTATGGAGGAAATGCAATGTTCGGCGTGATTAATCTAATCACTCGTTCCGGCCGCGATCTTGATGGAACAGAAGTGGGTGTCGGCGCAGCGTCACGTCAAACTTACGATGGCAGAGTGAGCGCAGGGCGTGCGGAAGGCGATCGCGAATGGCTTATTTCGGCGACGAAAGCAAACAGCGGCGGTGGCAGTTACGAATTTTCGGATATCCAACCCGGAGTCATGACATCAAACCAGACCGATGCAGAAAATTGGCAACGTATTTTTGGCAAATTGAGTGTCGATGATTGGCGTGGCAGCATCATTTATGGAAACCGTCAAAAATATGTGCCAACAGGTTCCTACGGCACTACCTTCAATGATCCCAATCACCATGAGGATGATACATTTTTGCTAACCGATGTAAGCAAAACAAATCATATTAATAATAATCAAGAATTATATTTACGGGTTTATACCGGACTATACAAATATTTTGCGCTTTGGCCCACCGATAATACACTCGCGGTTACTACTTCAGATCCTCGACCCTACATTGCTGCCGATCAATATGTGATGTCGCAATGGCAAGGCGCGGAAGGGCGCTGGACCGCAGCAATGGGTTCTAATCAGCACTGGATCGCCGGAGTTGAATACACAAATAGTTATAACTATCTTCAATATGTGGAAAGCCCGCCACTGGCTATCTATTCCTATTCCCCGACCATGGGATCAACGAATCATCTTGGCCTTTATGCCCAGGATGAAATCAAGGTAAATGACAAAATTCAATTTACGCTGGGAGTGAGGCAGGATCAAGCCAGCGGCTTCGAGAATAGTTTAAGTCCGCGACTTGCTTTGGTAATTCAAGCGGATCAGTCAAACACTTATAAAATCCTGTACGGCACTGCTTTTCGAAATCCGGATTTCTATGAACACATGAATACTCCGCCTAACTCAACTCTCGAGCCTGAAGAGATACGTACCCTGGAAGGCATTTGGAAACACCGCCTAAACTCCAATATGACAATCATGGCCAATGTATTCAGGAATGAGATCTACAATGTCATCCAGCAAGATAATAGTTACTATTCTTATAATGCCTCGCCGATTATTTCGCAAGGAAGCGAGATTGAATGGGAGGCAAGATTTGATAATGACGCACAGTTCAGATTAAGTTATACCTATCAAACCACGCATCAAGATGGATTGATACCTGATAATTCCCCTTCGAGTATGTACAAGGCCAATATTGGACTGCCCTTGGCGCCAAACTGGACTTCCGCTATTGAAGCTCAGGGGATGAGTAGCCGTCTGACCAATAGTGGCGCTTTAACTGTTGGTTCTTACACGATTGCCAATCTCACGATTGGTTATCATCCGTCGAACAATAATTGGCTGCTGACCGGTTCGGTCTACAACCTGTTCGATCATCAATATTCGGATCCGGTACAGTATGATCCCTCTATCTACAATTATTATGGAGCAGCACGTACTGACTTGGTACAAGACGGTCGCTTATTCAGGCTGAAATTCGAGACGCATTTTTAATGTTTAGCTCGTGGCGAAAATTTTGTAGCCTATTTCTCGGTTTAACATTATTTGCCTTCAATTATAGTTCTTCAGCGTTAACGAATGACGCAGACGTTGAAGCGGCTTTCATTTTCAACGTCGTAAAGTATACCGACTGGCCAAACGAAACTTTACCAAAAGACGCTAATCTGGTTCTCTGCTATGTGGGCGAATCATCACCATTGGGTTCATCCATTGCGGAACTTAATGGCAAGCAAATCAATCTCCATACTCTTGAAGTTCACACGACGACTCGCCTCTCCAATCTTGGTTCTTGCCATGTGATCGTACTCGGCCAGAGTAGCGATGTTCATTCATTACAAAAGAATATTGCTCCTTTCGCACTCATTATCGGGGAAGGGGAAACTTTCGTTGATGCCGGCGGTGGTGTCGGCCTTTTCAGTGTTGGCAATCATATTCGTTTTGACATAAACCTGAGTTCTACAAGCGCAAACGGATTGAAGGTTTCAGTCAATTTACTCAGACTGGCACGCAATGTTCGGGGGAATCAGTAATGATCAATATCCAACCGAATATTATATTCAAGATACTGGATTTCGAAATTGCAAGTCATGGAGTGCATCCAGGCAGGTGCATATATTGAGAGTGAGCGTTATATGATCAAAAAAAGATTTCGGAACTGGTTCCGTAACCAGCGCATCGGCCCAAAGCTGATGTGGATCAATACGGTGACGATGGTTGTTGCCTCATTGCTGATATTAACCCTCATCGTGGCTATTCAAACTTATACCAAGCGCGGTGAACTGCTCGATCAGGTACGCGTACAGACTATGATGAATGCCGAGAGTCTCGGGGCAACATTGGCCTTTAACGACCCTGCCTCTGCAAATGAGCTATTGGACAAATTGAAAGATCTTGGTTTTGTGGACCGGGCTGAGTTGTACAGCCAGGATGGAAAATTATTTGCCAGCTTTTCCAAGAATAATCAAGTTGCCGAAACAAAACTTTCAACTTTAACAAAAGGAGGAGAGCACAGTATTGAGTCAAGCGATTATGGTTGGCTAAGTTTGAAATATGTACGGCTGATCTCGGCGCGTGGAACTGAAGTTGGACATATTTATCTGGAAGCCAATTTGCATCAGGTTTATCGCCAATTGATTGTTTTTATGGGCATGGCAATTGTTGCAATTATTCTGGCAGCGACGATCGGATTGTACATTTTGACTCGATTGCAAAAATATATAACCTCGCCATTGATCAATCTGACCGGCCTGATGGATAAAATTTCGGAAGATAAAAATTACGCACTCCGCTTTAAATTGGACACGAAAGATGAGATAGGCGAGATGGCGCACGGGTTTAATTCGATGCTTCAGCAAATAGAACAAAAAAATGTTGCGCTCGATAATGAATTGCAAGAGCGGAAAAAATCTGAAATGAGACTTGATCGCCTCGCGCACTTCGATATGGTGACCCAATTACCCAATCGTTATTTTTTCAACCGTCGACTTGCTACCGAAAAAAATGAATTTCAAGTGTATGGAACCGAGTTCGGCCTAATGTTCATTGACTTGGACAACTTTAAAATCATCAACGACACACTTGGCCATCATGTTGGAGATGATCTTTTGCGTCAGGTTTCCGAGCGTTTTAAATCTTCCGTACGTTCAGGAGACACGGTGGCAAGATTGGGAGGCGATGAATTCGGTGTGATTCTTGCTAATTTGACTCACGAAGCAGATGCGGCAATGGTTGCCACGAAGATCAAAGAAAAATTGAAGGTGCCATTTTTATTAGGCGGACATGAAATTGTTGTCAGTGCCAGTATCGGCATAAGCCTCTTTCCTCACGATACAGAAAATATTGATGAAATTATGCAATTCGCTGATACTGCGATGTATCAGGCTAAAGATAAAGGGAAAAATAATTTCCAATTCTTTACAGAGTCTCTGCGAGGTATTGCACACCATCGAATGGTGATGGAATCACAAATCCGTTATGCTTTTTTAAGCAATCTCGCCCAGCGCCAGCATGAGCATTCCATGGTCTTGGAACCCCGCCGGGGGACTATTTATGAT
>CAIRAO010000440.1 GCA_903876625.1 uncultured Gallionellaceae bacterium
CACCAGGTTGGCCTTGACGCCCGAATGTTGAAGTTTCGGGAAATTCGTTGAAAACCAACTCAAGACCCGCCCGGTGGTAATGACCTGACCCGGCTTGATCCCGAAACCGTGAAGCATGTCACGGATGAGGGCCTTGACCGGCTTTTCATACATCGTCTTGGCCATGAATTCCCCTGTGGTTAAGCATTGATGCCATGGGCCGAGCGCAAATCGGTGCACCCAATCCGTTGTGTAACCAACGCTTTTGTTGCGGTTCATACGTCTCATGAAGTGCTCTTCGAGGTGATATGTTCATCTCATGAAGACATAAAAGACACTTATAGTGTGCCATACGTATTCGATTGAGTGTTGTTTGAAATGAGCCACTCAGGGAAGCTTGCTATGCATGAAAAAGCCGCTTCCCTTGACTGCGCGTCAGATATTTGCCCGCAATTTGCGCCGTTGCCGGCGCATGCGTGATATTTCTCAGGAACAACTGGCTTTGCGGGCCGGCATGAGCCGCAGCTACGTCAGCGGCATCGAGCGCGAGGAGCGCAACGTGTCGATCGACAACATGGGGTTGTTGGCTGATGCGATGGGCGTGGCGCTCAAGGATCTCGTGGATCCGGAGCTATTCAGCGGCGTTGACGGACGGTAGACCTTGTCGCCCGAGGGAGCGTTACGCAGCGATCTTTGCGGCATGGCGATCAAGTTGCGCCGGCGATGGTGCAAAGCTTATTTAGTCGGTATTCCTGATCGCCGGAAATCTGGACTTTCATGCCATCAACCCTCACGCTGGGCAACCCACTTGAAATTCATCAGAGCCCCAAAAATGGACAAACATGAAGACAATTGATCTAGCTGCAAAAAAACAGAAAATTCGAGCAGCGTTTGAAAGCCTGACCATCCCTCCCGAAAACTTACCCTTACTCCGGAGCGCGTTTGCCGCTGTGATGTCCTTTGACGTTAGGGGCACAGGTACCACACCCAAAAAATTTGTCCAAGGTGACGACAAATGCCTTGATGATCTATCGTTTGTCGAGCGATGGGCGACCGATCTGGCCGATTTCATCCAAAACGAGATGCATCAATCCGCGATCGTCGCCATGCATGACTGGAACATGCGTGACGAAATCTCGCAGAAGTTGCGTATCACGGCTGATTGCGCTAGCGACGCAATAAAGCGGGAAGAAACAAGGCTTCTCGACTCCGACGGTAAGCCAATTACTCGTCCTTCAAAAGGTGGGCGACCCGAAAGTGCCCGGGCACTGGCATTGAGCACGATCACTGCCGACCACTACTATCAATTGACCGGTGAGGAGCCGGGCATGCGAAACAACGCGTATGCCCCGCTTTGCAAAGTTTACGGGCCATTCTATGACCTGCTGAAGGCCGTTTTTGAAGCCTTGGATGTCAAGGGAAATCCCGAACACTACGGACGACTGGCGGCGATTGCTCGAAAAAAATAACCTCGCGAAATGGGGACAGTTTTCTCCACTTTATTCTGGGGAGTAATTGAGACAAAGTGCTGATCTTTAACAACTCAAGCGAGTTTTATGAAGCACTCAAACAATTTTCAACCCCTGTCGCCCCTCGCAATCCGACTCCAATTGGTCGATTCACTCAAGCCCGACGCCCGCAACCCGCGGCGCCACAGCGAACGCCAAATAAAGCAAATCGCGCGAAGCATTCAGTCATTTGGCTTCAATGTTCCCGTCCTAATCAACAGTGATTGCACCGTCCTGGCTGGCCATGGGCGACTGCTGGCGGCTCAAAAGTTGGGTTTGTCCCAGGTACCTGTCATCCAGCTCGAGCACCTCACCGCGGAACAAGCCCGTGCCTTTGCCATTGCAGACAACCGCCTGACAGAAAACGCGACCTGGGACGATGCCCTACTAGGCGAAATCTTTGCGGAACTCAGTGTCCTGGATCTGGACTTCAGTCTGGAAACCACCGGGTTCACCATGGGCGAGATCGACTTGCGTATCGAAGGCATTCCATCTGCGGACAGCAAGCCAGATGCGATCGACCAGTTCTCGTCAAGTGCGACGGGCCCCGCCTGCACTCAGCCAAGCGACCTGTGGCTCATGGGTAAACACCGCATCCTGTGTGGCAACGCACTCGAGAAGTCGTCCTACGACATCTTGATGCAGCGCGATCGAGCGCACCTGGTCTTTACCGACCCGCCCTACAACGTGCCGATCCAGGGGCACGTATCCGGTCAAGGAAAAATCAGGCATCGGGAGTTCGCTATGGCCAGCGGGGAGATGGACGAGGCCCAATTCACCCAGTTCCTGACCCAGACCTTCCAGCATCTGTCCTATTGCAGCCACCCTGGTTCCATTCACTTCATTGCGATGGACTGGCGCCATCTGTCAGAAACTCTGGCAGCCGGCAAAGTGGTCTACAGCGATCTGAAGAACATCTGCGTCTGGGCCAAAGACAAGGGTGGTATGGGCTCGCTGTACCGCAGCCAGCACGAACTGATCCTGGTGTTCAAACACGGAACGGCAGCACACCGCAACAACGTCGAGTTGGGCCAATATGGCCGCAAC
This sequence comes from uncultured Gallionellaceae bacterium, assembly GCA_903876625.1. GTDB lineage: Bacteria > Pseudomonadota > Gammaproteobacteria > Burkholderiales > Gallionellaceae > PALSA-1006. The sequence continues at coordinate 2,535 of CAIRAO010000440.1, forward strand.
CGAACCAACGTCTGGAACTATCCTGGCGCCAACACCGCCTCGCGCCAGTCTGGCGAGGGCAACTTGCTGGCCTTGCACCCCACGGTGAAGCCCGTCGCATTGATCGCCGACGCCATCATGGATTGCTCAGCCCGCGGTGAGATCGTTGTCGACTGCTTCCTGGGCAGTGGTAGCACGCTGCTGGCGGCCGAGCGCGTGGGAAGAGTTTGCTACGGAATGGAACTTGACCCGCTGTACGTCGATACCGCCATTCGGCGCTGGCAAACCTACACCGGTGAGCCGGCAAGGCATGCCACCACTGGGCGCACATTCGATGATTTTCAATTCCAGCGGCAGGCGGCCCCTCAGCGCCGCGAAAGGGTGGTGTTGCATGGTTAAGCGCCGCTCCCTGACCTACGAGGTCGGCTACAAACGTCCTCCAACAGCGTCCCAGTTCAAACCGGGCGAAAGCGGCAACCGCAACGGCCGCCCCAAGGGATCCAGAAACTTCTCCACAGAGCTGGACCGCGAGCTCAACAAGGTGGTCACAGTCACCGAGAACGGCATTGGCAAGACTGTCCGCAAGAAGGCCGTGATCGCCAAGCAGTTGGTCAATAAGGCCGCTTCCGGTGATCTCAAGGCGGCGGGCATGCTCCTGGCGCAAAGTCGCGCAGACGACGGGGTCGCGGCGCCATCGCAGCCCAGCGATCAGCCGCTTACGCCCGAGGATGACGAAATCATGGCGGGTCTAATCAGCCGCCTTCTTGGCTACGCACAACAAGCGCCGAAGAACGAATCCTCGGATATTGCAACACCCCCAAACCCCACCCCCAGGAGACGCCATGTCCTCAATGACTGACTTCCGCGCCGCCCTCAGGCGTGACTTTGTATCCTTTATCCACCGCGCGTTTCTGGAACTCAATCCAAGCACGAAGCTGCTAATGGCGCCCTACATCTACTTGATCGCCGATCGGCTTGAACAGTGCCGCAGCGGGAAGATCAAACGCCTGATCATCAACCTGCCACCGCGTTACCTGAAATCGCATTGCGCTTCAGTCTCATTTGTCGCCTGGCTGCTGGGGCACAGTGCTTCGACTCAAATCATCTGCGCCAGCTACGGAAAGGATTTATCCGACAAACTGGCGCTGGACAGCCGCAAGCTGATGGAAGCCGCATGGTATCAGGAGCTGTTTACCACCCGACTGGCGTTCGACAAACGCAGGGTGGACGACTTCACCACCTCTGAACAGGGCTCACGCATGTCTACTTCCGTGGGGGGTGTACTCACCGGGCGGGGTGCGGACTTCATCATCATTGACGATCCAATAAAGCCTGAAGACGGTTTGTCTGAGGCTAAGCGCAAAGAAGTGAATGATTGGTATGACAGCACTCTTCTGAGCCGCCTGAATAACAAGAGCACAGGTTGCATCATCCTCATCATGCAGCGCCTACACCAGGACGATTTGGTGGGCCATGTTCTGCCACAAGATGACTGGACTGTCCTTAATCTGCCGGCGATTGCCGATACGGATGAGCAATATATTTTCCAAACCTTGGTGGGTCCGGTCTCGTACAGGCGGCAGGCCGGTGAAGCACTGCATGCTGAACGCGAAACTGCCGCTCAGTTGCAAGCGACCCGCGCCCGAATTGGCGAATACAACTTCTCGGCTCAATACCAGCAACAACCTATCCCGGTAGGCGGAGCGATGGTCAAGTCGAATTGGCTGATGACTTATGATGAATTGCCCCCAAGGTATCAAATCCAGTATATCCTGCAAAGCTGGGACACGGCAGTCAAAGCGGGCGAACTGAATGATTTCAGCGTTTGCACAACTTGGGCGGTAGTGAACGATCGCTACTACCTCATCAATTTATTCAGAAAACGTCTGGAGTACCCCGACCTCAAACGCGCTGTCATTGAGCAAAGCCAAAAATATCGACCCAACACCATCCTGATTGAGGACAAGGCTTCGGGCTCGGCGTTGATTCAGGAGTTAAGGGGTCAGCTCCACGGTCGCATCATGGCGTACGTGCTACCGCCGAACAAAGATAAGAGGATGCGTTTGCACGCTCAAACTGACCTGTTTGAAAACGGACAGATATATGTCCCCAACCAGTCGCCCTGGGTGTTAGATTACCGTCTGGAGCTCACTTCGTTTCCCGGCTCGAAGTACGACGACCAAGTGGATTCGACCACCCAGGCGCTGGATTACATACGGACAAACTATGGCAGCAAGTTGGCAATATGGAGGCGGCTGGGGGAGATTTGCCATCCGGCTGTTATGAGCATGACATAGTCGGACGGGCCTGAAGCTGCCGGTCGTGGCGCGACTGACACCTCCTTGGCTGTCATGCAAAATGCGGATTTCGGCTTCGGCATGGCACAGTAGGACGGTCGGTCGATCAGAGCGAATGGCCGGCCACCTGCGGAGTGAATGGTGTGCGGTGCCCCCGTGCTTGAGAGGCAGCAACGGGTGAATTCGAAAATTGGTTGCGGTTTCGCGTCCTTAGGAAACTCCCACCGATCGTCAGATTATTTTTTTCGGGACCGACTCCACAGTTCGATTACAGTAGCGAATGGCTCGAAAATCCCACTCGTTTATGCTGCGCATCATGCGTCGGGATCCCGACGCAGTGCCAATGGCGCGCCTGGGCGAGTACATCAGCGAGTTCGCGGCTTTGATTGGCGCCGAAAACAAGCCGGTATTTCTGGGCATCAAGAATGCAAGCACTGGACTGAGGGCGTACACCCCCCCAGATCGCACGCCCTACAGCCGCGCGCGTATCAAGCAAGCAAAGAGCGATCCAGCAAGCAAGCCTGCACGGCATCTGCACACAATTGAGGAAATGCTGGGCGCGGATTCAATCGCAGAGGCGCAGCTGCTGGATGGAGACGACAACGTCATCTACGTGATGTTCGGCCACAAAGAAGAGGACCCGAGCGCGGAGCGACTGTCCCAGGAGGGTTGGGTTGATGGTGTCGTGACGGGCCTTGTTGGCGCTGATGACACCATGCACCTGCACTTGCGCGATCACTTCGACCGGGACCTGAAACTTAACATTCGCGACGAGGCGCTCGCCAGGGATATTTTGACCCATTTCCGGATCGGATCCGTTCGCCTTTGCGTACGCGGCACCTGGGTCAGAACTGAAAACGGCTGGTCACCCGAGGCGTCAAAGTGCACAGTCCAGAGATTCGAAACTCTGCAAGACACCCCACTCAGCCAAGTGCTGAGTGCTGCCTCACGCGTTAAGAGTAACGGTTGGCGGGAGCTCAAAGATCCGATCGGCGAATGGGAAAACATCCGAGGGCTGCATTGAAAACGCTACCAAAAGTCATCCTCGTCGACGCAAATTTTATCGTTGCGTACATCTCGCCGAAAACTGCAGCAGATGACCGCGCACGCATCGACAATTTCATCGAACGTGCAGAAAAGTCGAAGTCAAAAATCGTGTTTCCGATGCCAGCAATCGCGGAGTTTCTGGTTCGCGCCGATCTAGCTGGGGTCGATTTTTTGAACCGCCTGGATAGGAAAACATTCTTGGTAATGGCCGACTTCAACCGAGCGGCCGCCTTTGAACTATCGCAGATCGACCGTGCCGCGCTCAATGCTGGCGACAAGAAGGATGAGACAGACGCCCCTTGGCAAAAAATCAAAGTGGACCGCCAGATCATTGCAATCGGGAAGAGCCTTGGTGCCACGCTAGTGATTTCGGGCGATGACTCCGTGAGGAACAACGCTCTTCGCGTCGGAATGCAGGGAATGACCATTCCAGAACTCGAACTGCCGGAAGCGGCAAAACAGCAAAAGCTTGCCCTCGTTCCCGTACGGAATCCCCGGATCATCAGGCCACCCAAGGCCATTAATCTAAAGCCAGTGGCTCCTTGATGCCGCAGTAGTAATCTTTCCATATTGCGCGGTATATGATTGCACGCCCGCACTGATCCACAAGACCAAGACCGAAGCACATTTCCCTCGATCGCCGTCAAGATTGACTAAGTTGGGACAGTTGATACGTCGACTAAGACTACTCTCATTTGAGGAGCATCTGTTTCGGTTGAGGCAATGTCATCGGCGATGGCCTGCAAGTGCGTCACAACTTTTTGAATAGTAAGGAAGGTCCCATCCGGATGCCTCCATCCCAAATCTCTCGGTTTTTGGTGAACAAGTAGCAATATGCCCCAACGGTTGTTTCTGCTTCGGAGATATCGACCTTTGAGCTGGCTTGTCAGCGCAGTATCGAGCTCGGTGAGCGACCAAGTCTCTGCGATCTTTATTTCGATCGGCATGCTGGCATCGGACGCCTTAGATTGGAGCCTTATGTCTGGTTCTTTCTCATCGTTGACATGCGGCTCGCGTTCAAGAGAGTAGCTATTGCCCTGGCGACTTTTCAACTCGTTCGCAAACCAGTTTTGAACAGCTACTTCTTTTTCCAATCGCGCCACTGTAATGCCTTGGTTGAAATCGCCATGGATCAGATCAAGTTGAATGTCGTCGAGCTTGCTGATGGCCACGCGTTGCAAATCACGCGACGTCATTGGTGCAGTTGCGTAATCAGATTCATACGAAATAACGTCGAGGGACCTCCATGGGGCGGGCTCGGAATCACTGGCCGCCCGGTCGTAAGCTAGCCGCCTTAAATGCCTTTGATCGACGGGGAATCCGGGCCTATGCGCCATGCGCATGATTGCAGCGTGCGTCGCCGCTCCTTCCCGATCAACGAGCTGTTTGAATGCCCGCCCTCTCGCGCTCTCAGCGTGGTCTCTAATACCCGGCGAATAGGCCTCGCCCGCCGGGTGAACGATGTCTTCATGGATTCGAATGGTTTGGTAGGCCAAAAGAACCAATTTCTCGAGGATTGGCGATGGAATGTCTTCGGTCCTCACCAGCGGAGCTGACCAGTCATCGCCAAAGATTTTCGGCAACACCTGTTTGGCAAGCTGAGTTTGTTCATTGGCTCCCAGTTTCGACATGGCCTCTGAAAGCATGGCCACGGAAGCCTCATGATCCATCGCGAATAGGACACTAAGGTAGCACGCACGCAAACTGTCGGAGGTGCAATCTCCAAACTTCGCCATCAGATGGGCTTTCAGTCGGCGCCTCTCGGACAATCCCTTGAATGCGATTTGCAACGCGGGTTCGAGGATGTGAAGCGACGAGGTGGGCCTCGATTCGAGCAGGTCCATGACGTCCTGTGCGACCAATGCGCAGGTTTGACTGTCCGACCTTGCAAGATCGTCAAGGACTTCGCGGCGCATATCCAGAGGTCCCGGATGCCATTCCAAAACGAGGCAGCGATTTAAAAGTTTCGCCGCGGACTTAGGTTGCTGCTCGCAAAAAGACGCAAACCACATTGGAAAACCGTTGAGTTCCATGGTCGAATAAATGCCCGCGTGGTCGGCCTCCTCTTCCGACAACTTCGTGGCCCAGTCGGGCGACTGAGCCGCTTCCAATGAAATTCCAAGAATGCCGAAATGATCGGCCGAATGAGTGACATTTCTCTCCCCGATCGGGCGGTCAATTTTTAGGGTGGGGCGCCACTGGCGCCATTGGCCAATGAAAGCCAAGCGCAACTCATCGACGACCGCCTGACCAAGCAACGGGACCATGAGGCCAAGGTCTGCGTTGGAGTAATGCGACTGATTCCCCTGGAGCTGTGAGAGAAGATGCCATAGATGGAAAAGGCGCCAGTCCACGCCTTTGGCCGTCGGCGCAATGCATGTTCGAAGCACGGTCGGATCGCGGCGCAGATCGTCGGAGAACTTTCGCCATGACTCATCACGTTCGTTGGCGTGCTTGGCGGCCTTCTCCTGAATGTGCCGACTTTGACTCTGGTAGGCCAAATCCTCTGCCGGCGCAACGGGTGGAGCGAGCCACTGTTCTACGATGGCCTTCGCCGCGGGGCGCTTTTCGCTGGCGCCGCTGATTTGGGCCAGAACCGATTCGGGACTACCAATGTTGCGCCAAATCTCCATCGCCGCGGTAGAAATCAATTCCAAATAATCAGGCTTCGAGTCCAAGTCCCTCATGAGCCATTCGATGTCGGCTGCGCCAAGATTTAGCCGGATTCCAAATAGCTGAATGTGCCAAAGGCTTGTGGGCGTTTTTCCGTTGAGCTCTGTGCGCAAGGACGCGCTATTCACCGTTCCCCAAAAAACTTCGCGACGGTTCGCTGAAGTGGTTCGCAATGCTTTGGCGAGGTCGCCATCCAGGCCGGGCCCGCCTCGGTGATGTCGATGTATCCGCGAGAGCAACAAATAGGCGTCGACGCAGAGCTTTGGCGCGATGGGCGACGAGGACAGTTCAAGCAATCGCAACGCGCAAGCTTCGAGCATTTCAAGCAGTGGATGCATGCCCGCTTGTTCAAACTCCGCTTCGAGAATATTGATCAGCGTCGCAAGCAAAGTCGCCGAATCGGCGGCCGTTGAAATCCTATCCGCAAACGTCTTGCCGTTGTATAGCAGCCCATGTCCGCCGGCATTTTCTCGAAGTGATGAGATTTGAAGAGCCGCGTTGAGGTCGGCCGTTGTGAAATATTTTGGAAATAGCCATTGAACGCCATCCCAAAACACTTCGGGAGCCATGTCTGTCGAATGCTCAGCCAAATAACGAGCAATGCGCGCCTTGTCGTCCTTCGAGCCGACGGCCATCAAGGCCCGCGTCGAATATATCTGCGTGTAGCGGTCGGCGTAAGCGCCAAAATTCGCCTCGGCGGCAATGACCGCGCAATCCATCAATCTTCCTAGCCAGATGATTTGGAGAATCAACTCTCTTGGCGCTGCTTGTTCTTTGTGTTTTCCCCATTCCTCGGTAAGGTAGGGGGTCATGTCCGGTTTCGAAAATCGGCGCAAAGAATCGTGGTTTAGAGGTGAGATGTTTTCATCGTTTGCGATGGCTTTGATGGCGGCGGAAAGCGCCTTGGCCCGAGTTTGCAGGGGCAATGAACCTGGATCGCCGCAGGTCAGCAATAGCCAAGGGTCTCTGGCGATGGCCTCGCTCGCGATGTGTTCGTCATGGAGGGACAACCATGCGGCTGTCTCTCGCATGGAAGGTTTGACCAGCTTGATGCCATACGTGTCGCCAAAGAGCAATTCGTCCACTGATTTGGCAGGACAGTTCAACGTTCGCAGTCCGGTGAGCCAGCGGGCAGCAAGAAAGGATCGAACTGCGCCCTCGTTGTCATTGTGGAGGCGGATGAATCCCGCGTTGGCCGGATCAAAGATTGGCTTGACAATAAGCCCTGCAAGATTCGCGCTCTTCCATTCGGGAAGAACGTCGCCAAGGCTCAACGCCTGCGACTTTTCAGCTAAATCAGCTTCGCTGTCAGGAATCGCAATGAAGTCGAGCCGTTGCAAGACCAGGGCGGCCCCAATGCGGTGAAGCGCCATGCGGGCTTCTTCCATGGAAAACTCATCCTGTCGGCTCCGCAACGGATCTTTTTCCAATAGGCGTTGGTCGATGCTGAGCGACAGCATCTCATTGAACGTGCCGAATCGCTGGTTGGTCCGCCAATGTCCAACAAGCCACTGAAGATCCAACGGCCGCCGCGCGAAGGACAGCAAGTTGTTGCTCTCCATGGCTTCGTGGAACACGTCGGCGTCGGCTACGTCGCTGCTTCGCGCGAATTGAAGGATGCGTTCATGATTTAGCGGGAGCATCACGACCACCATTGGCTTTTCCGGCTCGGGCGGATCTTCCTGTTTGACGCGTCGGATGGTATTGATGACAAGTTCGTTGGGGTCGATAGGCTCACGTTTGTCGCCTTCGGCAGGGATTGGAAGAGTGCTATTGAGCGTGGTCAGGTCGCGCCTGAATTCCCAATCGCTATGGCGACCGGAAATGAAGATATGGGCGCGGCTTTCGCAACCAGCGATGCTGTCGGCGAGGACATTGAGCGCGTCCTGAAAGAGCACGTCGCGGACCTTGGCTTCGTCAACCGAGTCTAGAAAAATCCAAGCTCGCTTATTGGACTCGCGCCAACTCTTGTAGGCGGCGGCGTTGGTTCGACCAAGCGCTGCGTCAAATCCGCGCTCTGCTGTTTCCCGGACGGTCGCAAAAAAACCAAACTCTCCTCGGGCCACCGCCAACCGGCATTGCTCTTTGAATTCGGTCGATTTGCCGCTTCCGGCTTCGGCCAGGATAACCACGCGCCGACGTTCAAGCAACGCCGCCCAGTCGAGGGCATGGCGAGTTTGGTCGAGATACTGGTAAAGCTCGGGATCGCCGTTATTTATTTCATCCCAATTTGAGAATTGACGGTTGAGGTTTTTAGTGGTCATCAGGAGATCGTGGTTTGCATTGGCTTTGTTGCGATCTTGGCGGCGTCGACCATCAGGCAATCACCAAGTTACCTGAAATTATTGCTTGTGGCGCCGCATTTGTCGCGTCCAGAAAAATGCCGCAAGTACGTTGCACAAACTGTCGAAGGCGTGAGCCGCCGCAGATGGCTTGGCTGTCGGCGTGATATTCTCCTTGTGTGCCAGCGTCTGGAAGATATTTGAAATTTCAAATAGGCCGATGGGATCCCATGCCATAACGAATATTAGCGCTTGTGGATGCTTGAATAGTCTAGGAGCCTTTCCGCTGCAACGCTGTTGTTGATTTCGTCGGGTCGAGTCCAGCTACAGCGCGCCGAATGTCGCACAAACGCGACTTCATTTGGAACCACGCCACTACCCCGGTAAATGACTTGATGTGTTCGCCCAACAGAGCGTTACTGCTCTACCGCCGCGGCAGTCGCGACGGATTCAACGGAGAACACCATGGCCACCAAGAAACCCACCCAGCCCGCAACCAAACGAGTTACATCTGCATCCAAAGCAACACCTTCTTCAAAACCCACAGCCCGTAAATCAACATCACCTTCTCGCCCCGCTGCAGCCAAACGATCAGCAGGCGTACCCCGCCCTCATATCACTAAATCGTCCGGCAAACCCAAGTCAGTTCCCCTTGCTCCCATTGTTCCCCCGACGCCCGTCCCCCCTGCAACCTTGCGCCCCTCAAGCAAGCAGTCCCAGCTCTTAGAGCTGCTGCATACCGGCACCACAATGCCTCAGATGGTCCAACTCACCGGCTGGCAGCCGCACACCATTCGGGCCACCATCAGCGCCGTGTTTCGTAAGCGCCTGGGGTTGAGCATTGCATCGACATCCACCGCAGGAGATGCAACGCGCCAGTACCGTGTCACGACCGCATCGGCATGAGCTCCTCGCCTACCTATGCAGCGTTGAGGGAGCACTGGACCGACGCTTTCGGCAGTGCGCCACCATCGCGCGCCAAGGCCGATTTCTTGCACCGTACCCTGGTTTGGCATACCCAGATGCAGGAGAGCGAAACCTGGAGAGGTGCAACTGGAATGAATCGTCTGTTGCGAATGCTGCGTGGCACACCTCCTAAGGCTGCTCTGAGCCCAGGCACGCGGCTAGTGCGGGAGTGGCAAGGTGTCAGTCATCATGTTCTGGTGCTGACTGGCGGCTTTGAATACCTCGGCCACAGCTACCCCAGTCTCAGTGCGGTGGCGCGCCACATCACCGGCACAGCATGGTCCGGCCCCTTGTTCTTTGGACTGCGGACATGACACGGGTTAGAAATAATCCAATTGGCGCCGCTGGAGCACCCCTCGTCTGTGCCATCTACACCCGCAAGTCATCAGAAGAAGGGTTGGAGCAAGGATTCAATTCTTTGGATGCACAGCGCGAATCTTGTTCCGCCTTCATCCAGAGTCAGAAAACGATGGGCTGGATTGAGTCCCCCATGCTGTATGACGATGGGGGCTATTCGGGTGGCAATATGGATCGGCCCGGGCTCAAACAGCTCACCGCCGATATTGTGGCCAAACGGATCAAGGTGATCGTGGTCTACAAGGTAGACCGGTTGACCCGATCCCTGGCTGACTTTGCCAAGCTGGTTGAAGTCTTTGATGCCCACGGTGTTTCATTCGTTTCCGTCACCCAGCAGTTCAACACCACCAGCTCCATGGGGCGACTGACCTTGAATGTTCTCCTGTCATTTGCTCAATTTGAGCGGGAGGTCACGGGAGAGCGCATTCGCGACAAGATTGCCGCATCCAAGCGCAAAGGCATGTGGATGGGCGGAATACCTCCCATGGGCTATGTGCCAAGAGAAAGGTCTCTGTCCATCGATGAGGAACAAGCCATCAGGGTGCGCGACATCTATAGCCTTTATCTGGATCTGGGTTGTGTGAGCAAGCTCAAAGCCGAACTGGACAAGCGAGGATGGTTAAGCCCCGAGCGCAAGACCCGACGTGCCGGGGCGGCCGGAAACCGACCTTTTAGCCGAGGCCACCTGTACCGGATTCTGAGCAATCCCATTTACATCGGCCAGATCAGCCACAAGGGAGAAGTCTTTGAAGGCAATCACATGGCCTTGATCGACATGGAAGTCTGGAACGCGGTGCAAGACCAGCTCCAATCCAACCGACAGGGTGTCAAGGGCCGGGTGAATGCCGCCAATCCCAGTCTTCTGGCGGGGCTGCTTGTGGATGAAAACGGTGAGCGACTGATCCCCACGCACGCGAAGAAGCGCACACGTCGGTACCGGTATTACGTCAGTGTGGGTCTTCATGAAGGAACGTCAGCCGATGACAAGGCAGGATTCAGGATACCGGCACATGAGCTGGAAACTGCTGTGCTGCAGACCATTGCCGATTTTCTGCAAGATGAGGCCAGGTTGCTGGACTGGATAGACGCCCGCGTCAATGCCAAGGCGGTGAGCACCCGGGATGTGATCTCGGCGGCAAGGATGGCAGCGGAGAAACTAACCCAGGCTGCGCGGGAGTCAATGGCCGGGATCGTTGAGCGCATTGTGGTTTGCCCGGACCGGATGGATATCGCCATCAAAGCCCATCTGCTCTCGGGTGATGCAGACGAAGAATGCATCTGGCTCAGCACGGCCATCTCTTTGCGTCGCAGAGGTTTGGCCATGCGACTGATCGTGAACAACGATGCTCAGGCCAGAGGCCCAGACACGCGGCTGCTGGAGTTGATTGCCAAGGGGCATCGCTGGCTGGCCCATCTGACTTCGGGTAGCCGGGATGGGGTGGGGGCGATTGCCAAGGAAGAAGGCATCAGCAGCTCGTACGTGACGCGTGTGATTCACTTGGCTTTCATGGCCCCAGACATTGTGCAGGCCATCGCGCGGGGCGAGCATCCTGCCGACCTGACCGCAGAGAAGCTCATCCGCATGGTGCCGCTACCTGAGGACTGGGTAGAGCAGCGTCGAATGCTGGGAATCAAAGAGAAACCCCAATAGTCTGAGGTCAGCCACAGGCTGATCATCCAAATGATTCATGAGGTGCTTAGGCACCTCTTGCTTTTGTAACCTACATCATTCAAGGTTCCCGCGACACCTCACCGTACCGGAATTATTGGCCGCATATAGAAGGCCTGGAAAGTGGCGCAAAGGACGCTGAAGGAAGGGAAAATTGCGATGCAGAGAAAAGCATCACCCCGGCGCAGCCCGCACGGTGCGGGCCTTCCAAGTAAAAAGGGCCTCCGCACTGCAGAGGCCCAGACTACTTGGCGGAGAGGGTGGGATTCGAACCCACGGTACCTTGCGGTACGCCTGATTTCGAGTCAGGTACATTCGGCCACTCTGCCACCTCTCCTAAATTCTCCACACCTTGACGGTGCAGGCAGTGCGAGATTCTATCAGGGACGC
>CAIRAO010000441.1 GCA_903876625.1 uncultured Gallionellaceae bacterium
ACGGAGTCTCTCCTGCCGCAGATTTTATCCCTTATGGCGTCTCCAAGGCAGGAGTGATCGCATTGATGACGGCGTAAACAATAATTACTCCCCATATAAAGCCAATTGCATCTGATAACATTATTGAAGCCCTTTGTTATTTGCCTGACAATGATCTGTTTTTATTAATCTGTTCAGCGCCGATTTCAGTTTATTAGATTTGTTTTGGAGCGTCAGTGCGAAAATCTTTGCACCTTGCTTGATATCTTCTCCTACGGGTTCGTGGCTAGACATTACTGAAGTCATCGCTTGAATTAAAAATGAATTCATACTTTGGAATTCAGCAAAGTCATCGACTAATTGGATGATGCTGCTATTCAATTCTTGCTTCGCTTCTGATCTCGTATTTGTATCATTTGTTGTCATTAAAATTCACTCCTGTCATAACAATCAAGATAGCAAAGTCGACTACTTTCCCGAAGATGAATGTTTGCATATGTACTTTCAATCTGTAATTCAAGTGGAGTCTTAAAGCTCAGCTTTTCACTTGGCAGGATTTCAAACTCCACTTCATTCCCTCTCATATTATTGGCTTAACATCCGCATGCCGTATGTTGCGGTGCAGTCAGTAAAGCTTTTTGTGTCCCCGTCAGACTCGATCGTGTGGCACTTGGCAAAGCTGCCAGCGCTGCTGTCGATAACGATGCCAGTTGCGTTGCATTGACGCCCAGTACATTGGTTGCTGTCAGCACTGGTGTCTGTAAGGCGCTTAGCACACTAAAGGCACCTGTGTTTAGATAGGCGATTGCAGTTGCTGCTCCATAAGGAGAAGTAATACCCGCCAGTATGCTGACTTGAGTGGGACTCAAGGCATTGATCTCGGCTGCCGAAATGGTCTCGATTTGCCCAACCGGATTGGTTCCATTCAAATTGACATATATGGATAGTGAAGCCAAAGATAGATCTGCCAGCTGGTTTATATTGGCACCCAAAGTTGGAATAAATGAATCCGGAAAGGTCGCAATTTCTTGTGGAGTAATCGCTGCAACCTGAGTTGGATCACCGGTCAGCGTTGCCCATGCACCCGAATTCATACAAGAAAGTTGGGAAGTGCCAATCGTTCCACCCGGACCTGCCGCGCCTATCATGCGAACTTGCGAAGTTGAAAGAGCGGCAATTTCAGTTGCCGTAATGGATTCAATCTGCCCAACAGGGTTGGTTCCATTCAAATTCACTAAACAGGTTAATGCGACAAGATCTGGATTGGTTAGCGAATTGATGTTCGCTCCGAAGGCAACTATCTGAGTGTCCCATAGCGTGGCCACTTCGGCGGGTGTGATGGCTGCTACTTGTTGTGGATTGCCGACGAGTGCAGACCATGTACCGGAATTCAAATAAGTAATTTTTGAAGTCCCAATCGTACCGTCAGCTCCAATTGCGCCAATCAGCCTGACTTGTGCTGGAGTAAGTACGTCTATCTGGGCTGCTGAGATTGATTCGATTTGCCCAAGTGGATTGTTGTTACCGGTATGGTAATCAAGCGCCACCAGTGCAGCATCACTAAGAAATTTGATGTCAGTTCCGAGTCCCTGTATATCTGCATCTGACATGTTATGTATATCAGACGCTTTAAGACTAGCAACATATGCTTGATGTGCTTGAGCTGAATTACCAGATCCCCCACCTCCTCCGCATCCTGAAAAAAAGAGAACCACCAAAATTAAACTTGCAAAACGAATTGTTTGAAACATTCACACCCCTTAAAAGAATAGAAAAAAGTAAATCCACTTTCGAATCAAATTCAAACCCTTCACGCTCAGCGTGATAGGTTTAGTGAGTTGATCTCGATAAGTGGATTCTGCCTAAGTAGGGTCACTCGCCGAAGCACTTTTTTCTTACTTCTCTTCCTGGCAGTCCAAAACGGACTGTGTGCGCAATTATTATTGGGGTCTGAACTACAACCGATGTGGCGGTCTGAGGCGCCTTTGAGACGAGCTTCAGCCGCTGCACGACGGGTTGCTTTGTAGATTATATTCCGTGGATTGTCAATCTCTCTTGTTGCATCTTGTCATCCATGAGCAAACGTATGGATCAGGTGTGCAAAATATTGGCAAGCAACGTCAAGGCGCATCGCTTGGCGCAGGGATTGTCACAAGAGGAACTGGCTTTTGAAGCAGAGCTTGATCGCACCTATATTTCGCAGATCGAACGTGGCGTTTGCAATCCCTCTATATTAGTGCTCGTCAAAATTTCCCAAATTTTGAATGTTGAATTGCCAGATTTGTTACTCAAGAAATAGTAATGCTCTATATATTGGGTGGCTGCCAATCCAATCACACTTCTATTGCCAGTATTAACTCGATCAGCAACTTACCTTCAGTGCCGATAGGCATTTAGCTTCTTCACGGTTTTATTCCCTCTTCTTATGTGCGCCCCAAGCAGCACATCAGCGTATCTTTATGTTTTTATTTATATTTCAAAATAGTGCTTCGGCAGGTTGCTCCGTTTTGCTATGTTCTAGACTCAACGATAAGGAAAGTAAGATGTCGCAGAGTAATTCGCCGTATATGCAACGCCATGGAGATGTCAGTTTGTGTTCCGTCGGGAGAAAGTCATGACGCATATTTCTCAAGATGACCTCACGCTTTACCAAGAAGTTCCTCCCGTTTTAACTTACGATCTTGCTGACCATAGCGAATTGATCCAAGATGGACGAAGTAATAAGACATTCAGTGTTGATCACCGACATGTATTCTTTCTCGGTCACCAGTCAGAACATCAAGGACGGTTCCTTTACTATTTTTCCGTACTGTTTGCTGATAGCCCCAAATCTTTCAATCGGGGGGTTGAACATATTCAAGATCACTTAAAAACCAGACATCAACTCAAGTGCAAACTGACTCTCATCTATATACGAAATTTGTATGCCGAAAATGACGGAATTAAAGCAGCAGAGCAATTGCACGGATTTACTGATCGTATTAAGCACCATCAGTTAAGTTGCCGCCAAGGAGAGTATTTGGTCTATGGAATGTTGGCAGGAAATCAATTGATGATGCATGCCGGAAAAGGAAAGGATGCTTTTGCAGGGATTCAAGTTGGCGTCAAAACTGCTAAGACTCTTCCTAACAAGCAATTCTTGCCACTCAAAATATGCCTGACTGAATTGGTATCGTTCCTCTTTGATTCCCTCGTGGAAAGTAATTTGAAAGAAATCACTAGCTTCATCGACATTTTACCCAATCCCATTATTGAGACGATCCACTAAATATACGTATATTGGCGGAAATGACCGATGAGATTTTTGAGTGCATCAACCACAGCAAAGGAGTATCAGCTTTTACATGGTATGAATTATCAGGCACGGCCTCATTACTGATCACGGCTTTATTCCTAAACTTTTTGATGGTATATAAAATGATACGTTGTAAAAATCAACTACGATTAACTAATGAAGAAATAGATTTGCTTTTCAAGTTAACAGGTACACTGCCCAAGAATATTCACACAGTGAATGAACTTAACAGCTTTGTTGATAGCCACATTCCGAATTTCGAAGATTCCACGCCTGAGTCTAAATTACTAAAAATGCTACTCAGTGATTGTAAGGTTCAACACGAGTAGTGATCTAATTAAAGAAATATTGTTGCAATGACTTTCCGATCAAGGAGGCTTGGCGTTGATATATTGAAACTCTAATGGGCTGATGTTTGCGAGCTAGATAAACTCGACTTTCAATATAAAGAGCACAAAACGGAAAGTTGCGGTGAACAGGTCTTCTTTGCTACGGATAACCGCGCCATGCTTTGATCAATCTTTACAGCGGCTGAATTGTCCGACCCGTTAGCAGAGGAGAATACGAAAAACGAAAAAATCTACCTTCGTCAAATCGATCAGGAATTATTGTCTCGTGCTATGA
>CAIRAO010000442.1 GCA_903876625.1 uncultured Gallionellaceae bacterium
CCGGTTTGCCATGAGAACCCGGGGTAGCAGCTTTTCCTGGCAATAGCTGAATGCGGCATCGCGTATCATGCGTTCGTCATCCGACAATTGATCATTTAGAAGTAATGCGTCATCCCATTGAAAATTTGGCTTTGCCATGTTTATGCCCTTGATTGATAAAGCGATTATAAATTCAATATTTTTCAACGCACGATGGTACTTTTCTGCGCCCTATATGTAAAGTTTCAGTTTCTAAATACATCAGGTTGTTTGTACTTATGCTAATCTGCCAGTCCTTGATTTTACGTAGTTTTTGAATGTGAAAACCCTTTGAGCTACTTGGCCTAACGCCTTGCATTACCATCCGTTATTTCCATATTAAAAAGTACTAGTACTTTTTGCATCTTGCCAACAAGCCAAATTTCTACAACAATTGCAGACGGAAGACATTCCAAATATCCATATTAACTCAGGGAACCTAAAAATGAACCGTCAAGAACTCGTTGAAGCACTCGTAGCAAAGACTGGCAATACCAAGGCTGGAGCTGATCGAAATATAGCTGCGCTAATCGAAATTATTACTGCAACTCTAAAGAAGGGGGACAAACTCGCTCTCGTTGGCTTTGGTACTTTTGAAGTTCGTAAGCGCGCTGCCCGCGCAGGTCGAAACCCGGCTACTGGTGCAGCCATTAAGATCAAGGCATCCAAGGTTCCCGCTTTCAAGGCGGGCGCTGGCTTGAAGGCAGCCGTTAATGGGACGAAGAAGTAATATCCGAATCTGCAGCCGCTCTTAATTTTCAGCGGCTGCGGATTTTTTTCTCCGGCAACAGCTAAATTTAATTCATGTTCTATCTCGTCTAAACTCTTAGTCCAAATTGCCTGTTTAATTGTCTTGTTCCGACAGCTTAAACAATAAATAGTACAACATCGACTTGTCATCTTTTGAAATATCTACAAATTCAACTCCGCTAGTGTAAATATTTGCCGATATGGATTTGCAATGATGACGTACAAGGGCAGTAAGTTTCAAATCCACTAGTTTTTGTTCAAATTTGGTCGAAAAACTAATTTCAATAAGAGCGCCGACTTCTCCTAATGGACTCCCGGACTCAATTAAAGCGCCTTCGACACTCAAGTCTTTTATCACGGTTGAATTTACCTTGTCTGAATCTTTCAATCTTGCTGTAGAAGGTAGCGAGGTATTCAATCGTTTTGCATCTCGAACTAATATTGCTTTAACCGACTTGGGATAGGCAAAATATGCATGAATAAATGGAAGCGTCTGTATCTCCAGTACCTCAGAACTAAATGTGAAATCTCTTACTCCGTTGAATCCCATCACCAGGTATTGGTCACCAACTGTGAAGTCTACTTTTTTTGCCAAGCTGTCTTCTATCCCTAGGAATATATATTTTCCGCGAATAGCGCCGGCAAATTCAACATCGAATTTTTGGGTTTTTCCACCAATGCCCTGCAACTGCAACCATGAACCTGCGCGCAATTTCAGTGCATCAAAATCAACGTTCGAAATACTGCCCGTTGTTCCGTTTTCGCTCATCACTTATTCCTTTTTAAAATTTATTAAACCCTATTTGATCATAATTTATCATTTTCAGGGGCGCTCGAAATTCATTCGTTCACGCTCAATTATTACTCTGAATTCGCAGTCCTCAACGTGATCGTTGATTAGCCCCATTGCCTGCATCAAAGCATACATGGTAGTGGGGCCGACGAATTTCCAACCCAACTTCTTCAGGTCTTTTGAAAGTGCAATCGATTCCTTTGAGGTCGAAACTGTTTGCGGCATTGCGAGTTGCTTGGAATCGGGTTCGTAGCGCCAGATGAATGCCGCCAAAGAACCTTCCTGATTGACGAGTTCCTGCGCCCGTTGAGCATTGTTAATTACCGCCTCAATTTTGCCACGATGGCGAACGATACCTTCATTTTTGAGCAGACGTTCGATATCGTGCTGTGTGAAGCGAGAAATCCGCTCAAAATCGAAATCATGGAAGGCAGTTCGGAAATTTTCCCGTTTGGCTAAAATGGTGCGCCAGCTGAGGCCGGATTGAAATCCCTCCAGGCATAATTTTTCAAATAAGAACCGGTCATCACTGACAGGAAAGCCCCATTCTGTATCGTGATAGTCAATAAACTCCGGTGCAGCAGTGCACCAACTACAGCGTGATTTGCCGTCTGGCCCGATGATGGTTTTGTTCATGTAATCTCCTTTTACCGGGTCGATGGTTGACTTGACTCATGTATCGGATTTGGAGAGGTTACTCTTATATTATTTCTTTGCTCCAAGAGCGGTCTTAAGTTTTTCTATTTCTACATAGGCATCCGTCAACAACTTCATTAAACTCTCATTCTCAATCAATAGGTTATGTATCCGCTGGGTAGAGCTTGGTTGTGTTATCTCTTGCCGATTAATTGCGGTTTTCGGTTGCGCGCTTAAATTGACCTCTGGTGAAACGATGGTCGTTGGAACTTCTACGTGTTTGATTTTTTCGGGCACTTCAGCAGCAACTGCAGGTGTTTTGTGGGTATGCAAATCCTTCGTAACTATCTCTGCATCAGTAATCGGTTCTTCCCTTCTGGCAGCTCTGCGGTCGACTTTAGCTTCCGGAATTGACATAATATATCCGCCATCCAACAATTCTTTAAGAAGCTCATTCCATTTTGCTCTAAGGCTGGGGGGCGCACGCTTGGCCAATTCGTTTGACGCAAGATATCCTTGCATATAGGTCAGCATTCGTTTAAGTTCAGTCGAAAGTTGTGAACCTTCGCTTTCGGCTTTGGGAGTCCTTACATAGAATTTATTCATACTCGCTTTCTCTAAAACTGCTGTACTTAATGATCAGTCGTATAGTTGGCTATCAATACATTCGAAAGATTTATTTGCACCATTTTTCCGGCAGGAAATATATTGATTAAATGGCCACTATGACATAAATCTACCGGTTAAATTATATAAACATAAGTTAACAGCGTCACGTTCCTTTGGAATATTAGAAAAAAACCGACAGTTTTCACTGTCGGTTGAGTCAACCTGCGGTAGTTTTTGTAATTTTTAAAGCTTGTTATTAACGTAACAAAGTCAACACACCATTAGGCGACTGGTTCGCTTGGGCCAACATCGCAGTACCTGCCTGTTGCAGTATTTGCGAACGGGTCAGGTTAGCTGTTTCAGCTGCGTAGTCGGTGTCCATAATACGGCTACGCGCAGCGGTCTGGTTCTCGGACGCGATCTGCAAGTTATTGATGATCGACTCGAAGCGTGACTGAACCGAACCATAGGTAGCACGCGCTGCCGCCACGTTGGCAATGTCTACATCCAGCTTGGCCAGTTCAGCCTGTGACGAAGCCGAAGTGTCGCCCAGTGAGGTCGATGTGGGGGCAATTGCAGCATTGGTTACCACGGCTATGGTATCTACACCGGCCATACTATTGGCA
>CAIRAO010000443.1 GCA_903876625.1 uncultured Gallionellaceae bacterium
ATAAAGTTTTTGCAAAACCTCGGTATTGAAAAGTGTCTTGTTAAAAACACCTTTGGATAAATTTGCGTCGTCGTTAGTTGGGAAAGCATCTAACACTGCTTTGCTCCAATTCGAAAACGGGTTGTCAGCTGTTGAAGCGGAATTTTTAAAATACGACTGCATTTGTAGTGCCTGATCGCGCAAAGCGGTAATCGCCTGCTGCTGAGTTTTTATCCAACCATCAAAGTAATCGCTAGAGTTTTCCACTTTCGTTCCTCTTCATTCTCGCCTGTTAATCTTGTTGCATATATTGTGGGTAAAGCCAGCGTCGGTCACAATTGGCACCGACGCTTGCTTACCGAACTTAAGCCTATTTTGCAGCTTTAGCTTTTGGAGGGTTTGCAATCTCAATGAAATTCTTGAGCACGTCACGGCTAATCGCCAATTGCTTGTCGTAAGCACTGATCCATGTTTCTTGAAGTTTCAGGGCTTCTTCTGTAGCAGTTTGTGAATTGTTGGCAACCGTGCTGAACCAAGTTTCGAACTGCGCCAGCGCCTCTTTCGTTTGCGGTGTTTCAGGCAAACCCGGAACGCTGGTGAATGCGGCGTGAGTTTTGCTGATTGCTTCAACCCACTGTGCACGCAAGTCTTTTTGGGCATTCAGAAGATTGTTGAATACTTGCTTCTGTGTGTTCGCCAATGTGTCAAAATATTCCAATTGCTTATCCATGTCGGTTCCTTTCGAAATTATTTTTCAATCAGACTTAAGCGAGCTTCGCTTTTGCCAAGATTGGGTTAACTAAATCAACCGCATTCTTCAATCCGGCACGATTGATAGCAACTTGTTTTTCGTAAGCTGCGATCAAACTATCTTGTGTCTTCATTGCTTCTTCAGTTGCGGTTTTGGATGCATTGGCAACAGAGCTGAACCAGTTGTTGAACTGAGTCAGGGCCTCTTTAGTGTATGCATTTTCCGGTACGCCAGGAATGCTGGTGATCGCTGCATAAGATTTGCCTACTACGTCGATCCATTGAGTGCGCAGTTGTGCTTGAACTTCTGTGAGGTTATTCAAAACCTGGTTTTGTGCGTTAGCCAATACGTCAAAATATTCCAATTGCTTTTCCATGTTATTTCCTTTCAAAGTTAAGTTACAAAGTTAAAAATTACTTTCCCTTAGTGGGAGTTGATTGCTTCAGTACGTCAAAAAAACTCTTTGTGACTTCGCGGCTCATATCGAGTTGCTTGTCAACAATTTCTTGCCATGCTTGTTGTGCTTTGGCACTGTTCTCGGCCATGTATCTTTGTTGCAATTCGCCGAGTGTGGTGCGCAGCATCTGGTTTTCATTTTTGAGGGTTACGTTTTCTTTCTGCAAATCGTCATATTTGGCTTGGGGTACAAAACCAAAGTTCTGATAGAAATCCTTCATACCTTCCATCATCTTGTCTGCGCTGGGGAAGGCCTGACTTTGAGATGAAATACCCCAAAATTTGTTTGCCGCTTCGATGCCCTGTTGTTGGGCAATCTTTATAAATTCGTTTGCACCTTGCTTGAACATGGGATTTGAAAACATTTCCATCATCATTCGCATTTGTTGTTCAGTCATCATGATCAAGCCTCCAATTAGTTTGGTTTCTTGGCACTATCTTCGCCATTTGCAAGGGAAACTTCAGCAACATGGTCAACACCGTTAGTGCTCCAGACAGCCCAAGGGTTGCTCATCATCTTGAACATGTCGGCATCTTTCATGGCGCCAAACTGTTTAAGCCACGACCCCAGCAAGCCGAAATAATTCTTCAGATCCCAGCCGGAATTCAGCATAAAAGGTAAAGACCGGTTCAAATCACGAATATAAGAACGTACGACGTATGCAACGTTGATATCTGGATCGCCAAATGCTTCCAGATGCGTTTTGAGCTTTTCGTATTCTTCTTCGTCCAAACGTATTGTGATCGGTTTCAATGCCATTTTGTGCCTCACTTGAAGTTCTAAAGTAAGCGTATGGTACTACAAAAGTAATACTTGTCAACAAAAAAATAAGGCTGGAATCAAAAATCCCAGCCTTAAATTATAAAAATTGAAAAAAGTCTTAAGAAACAGTCTGTTTGAATTGTTCCAAAATCGCAGGATTTTCCAGAGTGGAAATATCTGCGGTGATTTCTTCACCCTTGGCCAACGTGCGCAGCAAACGTCTCATGATTTTCCCGGACCGTGTTTTGGGTAAATTGTCGCCAAAGCGAATATCATCCGGCTTGGCAATCGGGCCAATTTCTTTGCCCACCCAATCACGCAGTATGGCAACGATCTTCTTGGCTTCTTCGCCTTGTGGACGTTCGCCTTTCAGCACCACATACGCGACTATTGCTTCGCCCTTAATGTCGTGCGGTTTGCCTACTACTGCGGCTTCTGCTACGAGCGGATTGGTTGCCAGCGCTGATTCAATTTCCATTGTGCCCATGCGGTGGCCGGAGACATTCAATACATCATCGATACGACCCATGATGGTGAAATAGCCCGTTTCTTTATCACGTATCGCGCCATCTCCCGCCAGATAGAGTTTGCCTCCAAGATCTTCAGGGAAGTAAGATTTTTTATAACGCTCGGGATCATTCCAGATCGTGCGGATCATCGATGGCCAAGGTTTGCTGATGACGAGGAAACCACCTGTACCCCATTCGACTTCATGGCCGGCCTCATCCACCACGGTAATTTTCATACCAGGGAAGGGCAGTGTGCAAGATCCCGGAATCAATGGGGTGACTGGCAGTGGTGTAATGACATGGCCACCAGTTTCTGTTTGCCAGAAAGTATCTACAATCGGGCAACGGCTTCCACCGACTTCTTTGTAAAACCACATCCAGGCTTCCGGATTGATCGGTTCGCCGACAGAACCAAGTAGCCGCAGGCTGGTCAAATTGAACTTCTTAGGTAAATCTCCACCCAATTTAATGAGTGATCGTATCGCTGTTGGCGCCGTATAGAAAATAGTGACTTTGAGTTTTTCGATGACTTGCCAGAAACGCGAGGCGTCCGGATAGGTAGGAATCCCTTCAAATACGACTTGCGTCACACCCATCGCCAAGGGGCCATAGGTCACATAAGTGTGGCCGGTAATCCAGCCCACATCTGCCGTACACCAGAATACGTCATTGTCTTTCACATCGAATGTCCAGCGCATCGTGTTCATGGCATGCAACAGATAGCCAGCTGAAGAGTGCTGCACACCCTTGGGTTTGCCTGTAGAGCCGGAGGTATAGAGCAGGAAAAGCGGATGTTCAGCATTCACCCAAACCGGGTCGCAGGTATCAGGCTGGTTGGCAATAAGATCGTTCCACAAGATTTCACGCTTGCTATCCAAAGTGATTGGCCCGCCAGTGCGTTTGTAAACAACGACCTTTTCAACACAATTGCACAGTGGGTCTAACAGTGCCTCATCCACAGCTGGTTTTAGCGGTAGTTGCTTTCCCCCGCGGAACTGACCATCGCAGGTAATGATCACGCGCGCCTGAGCATCAGAAATTCGTTCAACCAGACTTTTGGCAGAGAAGCCACCAAACACGACCGAGTGAATGATCCCCAAGCGAGCACAAGCTTGCATCGCGACAACAGCTTCAACTCCCATTGGCATGTAGATAACGACTCGATCACCCTTATTCAAGCCAAGAGATTTAAGACCATTGGCCAGTTTGCAAACTTGATGGTAAAGAGAACGGTAAGTGACTGGCGTTGAGGTGCCGTCATCCGCTTCAAAAATAATCGCTGTTTTATCCCCTTTGGTAGCCAAGTGCCGATCAATACAGTTGTAAGATACATTCAATTCGCCATCGTCAAACCAACGATAGAAAGGAGCTTTGCTTTCATCAAGTATTTTTGTGAAAGGTTTGTGCCAGATCAGTAACTCCCGCGCCAGCTTTGCCCAAAAGCCTTCGTAGTCACGATCAGCTTCGGCACAAAGCACCTGGTAAGCATCCATGCTCGATATGGTTGCCTGATCTAATGTTTGTTTGCTTGGATGAAATAGATGATGCTCATGTAAAACACTACTCATATTGCCTCCTCTGGTTTTGGTTTTTGGAATTGCTCAATTAAATACGAATTGATCGTAAATAGAAATGAATTTTTATAACAAAATATTAAGTGTGCGCAAACGAAAAATCAGTTTTCTTTTCTATTAGATTCATTTGTGTAAAGTTAGAATCTTTCACCGTTAACTTGGAACTTGTGATTTTAATCTTCTATCAGCCGAAACGCCTAGAATATTAAAGCAATTTGAAAATTTTTAAATGAGCCGAGATGCAGGCTTTTAATCGTATTGCTTTTGTACTATGAAACGCAGAACGATTTGAGAATGGGGTCATGCTCAAATTTAGCCTTGGCGCACTATGTAAAATATCAATTTTGTTAGCTTTTGTCAGTTTTGCGACACTAGATAATTTCTCAATATCTATATTAATCAATTTGCTAGTCATTGGCACGGCAATTGCGAATAGGTGAATGTCAAAACCTAAGAGTCAATATCATGCAAGCCAAGGATATCGCCGAGTTACTCAACGAACCGGCGTGCTCACATAACACCAAGTCGAAATCAGGCTGCGCACGTCCCAAGCCGGGAGCGACTGCGGGAGGTTGTTCGTTTGATGGTGCCCAGATTGCGCTACTACCGATTGCGGATGTAGCGCACATTGTGCATGGCCCCATTGCTTGCGCGGGTAGCTCGTGGGACAACCGTGGCACACGTTCTTCCGGTTCGACTTTATATCGAATTGGCATGACCACCGACCTGACCGAACAAGATGTCATCATGGGTCGCGGCGAAAAACGCTTGTTTCATGCTATCAAGCAAGCGGTAGAGAGCTATTCCCCCAAAGCAGTTTTTGTTTACAACACTTGCGTACCCGCACTGACAGGTGACGACATTAGTGCCGTGTGCAAAGCGGCTGCAGAAAAATGTGGCGTGCCGGTTGTACCTGTAGATTGTGCCGGTTTCTATGGCACTAAAAATCTGGGTAACCGAATCGCGGGTGAAGCAATGTTCAAATATGTGGTGGGCACCGCCGAACCGTTGCCTGTACTACCCGAATCGCAACGCCCGAATATTAATGTGCACGATGTGAATCTGATTGGCGAATACAACATCGCGGGTGAATTCTGGAATGTGCTGCCGCTGTTCGATGAACTGGGTTTGCGCATTCTTTGCACCCTTTCTGGCGATGCGCGTTTTCATGATGTGCAAACTATGCACCGTGCCGAAGCGGACATGGTGGTGTGCGCCAAAGCGTTGCTCAACGTTGCGCGCAAGCTCGAAACCGATTACAAGATTCCGTATTTTGAAGGCAGCTTCTATGGGGTGACGGATACCTCGCAAGCATTCCGTGATTTTGCACGTTTGCTGAAAGACCCCTCTTTGAACGAACGCACTGAAGCATTGATTGCACGCGAGGAAGCCAAGATCAACACAGCGCTTGATCCGTGGCGCGAGAAGTTGCGAAGCAAACGCGTATTGCTTTACACCGGCGGAGTCAAATCATGGTCGATTGTTTCTGCCTTACAAGATTTGGGCATGGATGTTGTCGCAACCGGCACCAACAAATCCACAGAAGAAGACAAAGAGCGCATCCGCGAAATAATGGGTGACAAAACCAAGATGATTACTGACGGCAGTCCCAAGGCGTTGCTCGGAGCGGTGAAAGAATATCAGGCCGATATTCTGATCGCCGGTGGGCGCAATATGTACACCGCACTGAAAGCCAGAATTCCATTTCTCGACATTAACCAGGAACGTGAATTTGGTTACGAAGGCTATTCCGGCATGATCGAACTCGCACGCCAACTTGCGCTCACACTGCAAAGTCCGGTGTGGGAGTCAGTTCGTAAACCTGCGCCGTGGGCAAAGGCTTCGGCTCCCGGCATTGAGATGGTGGCATGAGATGGCTGAGATACTAAAACGCAACAAAGCACTCGCGGTGAATCCGCTCAAGGCGAGTCAGCCCATGGGTGCATCGCTTGCTTTTCTAGGCATCAATCGCGCGATTCCGATGCTGCATGGTTCACAAGGTTGCAGCGCCTTCGGCAAGGTGTTTTTTGTGCGCCACTTTCGCGAACCCATCCCATTGCAAACAACTGCGATGGATCAAGTTTCAACCGTGATGAGTGCAGACGAAAATGTGATCTTGGGATTGAAAGCAGTTTGCGAGAAAAGCAAACCCGCCTTGATCGGTTTGCCGACTACTGGTCTCTCCGAAACACAGGGAACAGACATCAAGCGTTTGGTAAAAGAATTTTACACAGCGCATCCCGAATTTGCGCACATTCCGATCGTGCCTGTAAATACCCCTGATTTCAGCGGCTGCCTGGAAAGTGGTTATGCACTTGCCGTGAAGGCCGTGATCGAAACATTGCTCCCCGCATCTGCTCACTCCACCAACGGGGGAGGGTTGGGGAGGGGGTCTGTCGGAAAACGCAAAAAACAAGTCAACGTTCTTGCCGGGTCGTTCTTGACACCCGGCGACACCGAACACATCAAAGAACTCATTGAAGCCTTCGGTCTGCGTCCGTTGGTGTTACCGGATATTGCTGATTCTTTAGACGGACATCTCACTGAAATGGAAAGTAGTCCGCTGACGGTTGGCGGTACACCTGTATCGGACATATCGAGTATGGACGAATCGATTGCTACGCTAGTACTGGGCAATTCACTAAATGAAGCGGCAGATTTTCTCAAGGAACAAACCGGTGTACCTGATTATCGATTCGATAGTTTGATGGGACTGGATGCGATGGATATTTTTGTCGCCGCACTTGCCGAGATCAGCGGTAAACCGGTACCGGAAAAAATCGAACGTCAGCGTGCACAGTTGCAGGATGCGATGGTAGATAGTCATTTCATGTTGGGTTTTGCGCGTATTGCGATCGCGGCTGATCCTGATCTGCTTTACGGTTTTTCGAAGTTCTTGGCCGGGATGGGTTGCGAAGTGGTTGCCGCTGTTGCACCGGCACGCGCCAGCATTTTACAAAATGTGGCAGCAGCCCAGGTCGGCATTGGCGATCTGGAAGATTTGGAAATTGCTGCCAGGAAAAATGGTGCACAACTCATCATCAGCAATTCACACGCTGTGGAAACGTCGCATCGTCTTGGTATACCACTGCTACGCGCAGGCTTTCCCCAATATGATTTGATCGGAGGATATCAGCGCCTGTGGGTGGGTTATCGCGGAACGCGTCAAGCATTGTTCGATCTCGCCAACATGATGGTGGAACACGGACATCAAGAGACTGAACCCTACGTTTCAATTTACTCCCGGCGAACAGGAGATGCTGCGCATTTCCCTTACACTAACCCTCTTCCCAAGTTCGAAAAGCTTTTGGCCGGGCACCTGGAAGAGGGGGCAAAAATGAAAAGCAATTTAGGAGACTTGTGTCATGCGACACCTGCGACTGGTCAAACACACTAAGGAGGTCAATATGTCCGTGAAAATTGCTTTTGCAACGAGTAACCGTCGCGCGGTTAACCAGCATTTCGGCGCAGCCGAAGCTTTCGCCATTTATGAACTTGGCGAGAGCGAGACGCGGATGGTTGAAGTGGCTGAATTTATCGAAACGGCAATGGATGGACACGAAGGAAAGCTTGCAGCAAAAGTTGATCTGTTGGGAGATTGTGCGGCTGTTTATTGTAATGCGGTAGGGGCCTCGGCAATCCAGCAATTGCTGGCGAAAAGCATCCAGCCTATGCGTGTCGATGAAGGCACGCTCATTGATGAATTACTGCTTGGCTTGCAAAAAAATCTGGCGAACGATCCTCCGGTATGGATGACAAAGCATCTCAAAAAGCAGTCGAAGTCAGCAAGCTTTGCCGAAGATGAGGCGTGGCAAGAATGATAGAGACAACTGCGCGTGTAGTTTCCATCAGCAATGGCACGGCACAGATCGACCCGACCACCACGTCCGGTTGTGGTGGGTGCAAGTCACGCAACAGCTGCGGAGTCTCCGGGCTGGGGAAATATTTTTCCAATACGCGCAAATCGATTGAGGTGGCGTGTGATGAAAATATACGTCCAGGGGACGAATTGCAATTGAGCATGAGCGAAGGAGATCTGCTTAAGGCTGGGTTGCTGGTTTATTTTCTTCCCGTTGTGCTTTCCCTGGTGGGGGCAGGTGTCGTGTCATCGCTGGGATTTGGTGATGCGGGTGCTGTGCTGGGGATGGTGACTGGATTCGTAGTTGGATTTTTACTGACGCGATTGTCAGGGTGGGCACCGAACTTAGTGGCGCACAAGGTGGAAGCACCCCCTCCCTAACCCTCCCCTGGTGGGAGGGGATAAAGCGCCTGGATGGAGAGGATAAAAAGTCCTTCTCCCAACGGGGGAAGGGTTGGGAAGGGGGAAATGATTTCACCAATTAATGAATTCTTAAGCAATAGTCAATCAACCGAAGGAGTATCACCATGAATCAAGTTGCAGAAACAGATCCGTTGTTGTCCACTGATTTCATCAAAGAGATGGTCAAGCAAATGCGCGCCATTGACAGTTATGGCACTTACGATGGCTGGCCTTCGGATCGTATCCTGGCGCCTTACGTGGTGACCAAAGAACAACGCCGTTCTATTCCGGTGATAGGTGATCCCGACGAAATCATGTTGGCGCGCATCAAGGCTTTTTACAACGCGATCTCTTCGCTGATCGAAAAAGAATGCGGTCTGATGGCAGTGCCCAGCATCAACATTACGCATGAAGGATTCGGTCGTGCGCTGATTACAGTGGGTAAGTTGGTGGTGATGGACCGCACCCTGCGTGACGTGCATCGTTATGGCTATGAAAGCCTGTCCAAGATGAAAGACGAGGGCGACAAATTATTGTCAGTGGCGTTGGCTCTCGTGGGCAAGTTTCCGGAAGTCGCAGGCTTGTAAGGAGGGATCGTAAGGAGAGCATGATGACCGAAGAAGAATTGAAGGTTCTTGATAAAGACGTAAAAAGATTGAAACGAATCTCCAGCGAGTGGGCATCGCAGTTGCACGATTTAGTGGAAGATAAATTACCCGCCGGGTATGAGCAGATACCTAACATTGCGCAGTCCACTTACGACGCCTGTCAGGCGTGGGCGGTTGCCAATGCAAAACTGGCGGCAGCACAAAAAGAAATACAAGGATAAAAGGATAGCTATGTCGAATATTACCGGCGTCACCCGAGGCGGCAAGCCTTACGAGCCCACCTTTGTAACTGCATTGAATGCCGACAATTGTATCGGCTGTGGCCGCTGCTACAAGGTCTGTCCGCGCGAGGTTTTTGAACTGGTTGAGCGTGCCGAAGATGACCCGGCCTTCGACGAAGACGAAGATAACAGCATGGTCATGACCCTGGCAAATGCACAAGACTGTATTGGCTGCGGCTCCTGTGGTCGGGTTTGTCCGAAGCAGTGCCACACCCATTCACCACTTCCTGCCGGAGGCTGAGCATGGCAAGACCGGCACAGGTAAAGAGGCTGATCGTATCATCAGATATATGGAAGAGGTAGCTGAAACCTGCCGGATTCCCGTTGCGTTAGAGAAGGTCGCTCAGCGCATTGTGATCGCTTTGCGACAGGAGGCAGAAAAATATACTGCGGTCGGGGCTACGCCCAAAATCGCTATGTCGGCTTTGCAATTTACCCGCGTCATTGACCCGGGAAATCAGCTACCAGGCTACGAAGGTGTGTGGCGAAATTCGCGTAATGCTCGTTGCGGCACACTGACTTTTAATACCGACAATAGCTTTTTTGCCGAGTACGATTTGTTCTGTCCACACCCGCGCGATACACGCTGGTTCGTTGAGTCGGTAACGGCATGGGGGCGCGATGAAACATTGCGCTGTGAAGTGAAATTGATTCCAAGTATGGAGAAGTAGGCGATGAGTCGATTTCAAATGGGTGACATGGTCTTTGCTGCACAAGATCTTTTCAATGAGCCTCTGGAACAAACTGGAGAGAGTAGCATTCCGGGTGTTGAACCCGGTGAATTACTGGCCGCGACAGGTACGCGTGGTGTGGTCGTAAATGTCGGACATGCACAGGAAATACCAGAAGAAGAAATTTATCTGGTGAGATTTGAAATAGATGCCGAAGGAAAGTTGGCAGAGCCGATTGGTTGTTTGAGTGACGAGTTGAGCGAAACGAAAAATTGAGTTTTTCTTATGATGCCTACTTGTTTTCGATTCCAAAAGCCTTTATGGAATTTACTTGAGCGCCTGCTCGATCTCGTCGTGTAACGCTTCTGCGTCTTCAACTTGTAAACCCAGCGAAGCGGCAACCTGCGTGTTAACCATCACTTCAAACTCGCGGGGATATTGGGCTGGTGGCAAGATATGCGTCTCATTGAATTTAACAATCAGCTTTGCAGTCTGCGTTGCGATTTGAGCCGGTGTACTAAAAACGGCACAAAGTGCGCCAGCCTTGACATACCCCGCTGAATATCCGATTAAAGGGATGCCTCTGCGATAGGTCGCCAGCAGAATGTTGCGTATAGTTGAATCGTTATAGATTTCTGCATCAGGCAATGCAAGCAACATTTCGCTGCGCCCCAGCAAAAGTTCCTGTAGCGCAATTGGCAGAGTTTGGGTTTGGTCGACTTTTTGTTCTTGCAGCTTCAAGGAATAATCTTTCAACTTCTGGTGTATTTCATCCAGTTCTTTTGAAACGTTTGTGTACAAAATGCCAACGTTGCGTTTGCCCGGCATGACGGCAGTAATAAGATGCAGTTGGCGTTGAACCGGCTGATTCAGATAAATGGCAGTCATACCCGGCGAAGTGATCCGGGCAGGAAAATCGTGCAACAATTTTTCGTGGCTGGTTTTTGTGAGCAGAACATTGATAACAGCCGGGGCCTTACTAGCGGCTAACTCTGTAGCCGCTTTAATTCCCACGCCTATTAGCAGTCCCGAATCGGGAACAGGTTGGGAAACGTCAATTACCTGATGAGAAATGTTAGTGTTGGAAAGAAGCCTGTCTAACGCATTGCTGTATTCTTCATAGAAGCCGTTTCTCTCACTTAAAACGATGGTCACATTTGTGCGTTCGGGTGCCTCAGGAGAGCCGGCGCAGGCAAGACTGGATACACAAAACAGCGGCAAAAACCACCACTTCGCAGCTCGGCAAATTTTACCGGCGAAACAAAGTACCGAGATAATTAACGCTATTATCCGGTTGAACTTTTTGACGGAATGCATCCAGTTAAGTTTTGACTATTAATGTGCAATCGTTTTTACGGGAAGCGAAAGATACTATAATTGTCTGAAAACCAACATAGACCATTTGGCCTATATCTATTGCTTAACTATCTAGATATATCTAGGGAAACACCTAATAAGTCCCCTCTCCCCGAGGGAGAAATGCACACTTGATCGGCGCTTCCCTATATCTGTATCTGGGCGAGTTGATCGGCTGGCGGTCGTTGCATTGGAAATGCCCAAAGTTTGCAACAACACAATTTCAGGTCAAATTACTCAAAAAAATCATCTTGTATTAATTAATTCGATTAATATTCGTCCATCTGCACTCTAACTCACTGCCTACTATGAAATATTCGAGCTATTTTTGGTTATCTTTTGTTGGATTAAACATTCTGGCCGGAGCAGCACAGGCGGCAGATGAAGATGCCTTTCTGGGCAAGCTGCGCCAACCAACGGAACAAACTCTGGGGCAAGGCCACAGCGCGATCTGGACAATGCCGCTGGTCGCCACACAATATCAGCCCGTTAACCCGACACCCGCGATGCAAACGGCCTTGCAGGCACAAAGTGAAGCGCGTTTTCTGGATGCGCTTATCGTGCTCGAAAACGAAGACAAAAATATGCAAGCCGGTTCAGATACCGCAGCCGAACTGAATTTATTGCATGCCAGTTTTTTGCTGCAAGGCAATCAGTCCAGGCAGGCGATCAGCTTATTGACGCCTTTGCTGACCAACACCAAATATGCCGCGGATACTTTCGCGCTCACTGCCATGGCCCACCTGCAACAAGGGCAAAGAGAGCAAGCGCTGGAAGCGGCGAGTCACGCGCATATCAATAAAGGGGGTGTGCTTGCACATCTGGCGTTGACCTATGCTCTGCAAGGCATGGGCCGTTTGGAAGAAGCACGCTTGGAAATTCATAATTTTGATTCTGGTAGTCTCTCGGCGATTTCGTTAGCTCGAGAAGCAGAAATTGCACTGACACTCAACCAACCTGATGCTGCCTATGCTCTGATTAATCAGGCGAAGCAAGTGGACGCCACGCATCCCTATGTGATCGCCGTGAGCGGTCTCACCTATTTGATCAACGACAAAGCCGCAGAAGCCAAGGCCGCGTTTTCGGTTGTCTTGCAGCGCGACTCCAAAGATGCCAAGGCTTTATTCGGCTTGGGTCTGGCCGAGATCAAGCTGGGCGATTTGCAGGCGGGACTGAAAAATCTGCAGGCGGCTAATGAATCCGATCCAAGTAGCGCATTGATCCTCACTTATCTTGGTCGCGTGCAACAACAACTCGGCCAAACCGCCGCAGCAAAAGAAAGCTGGCGCAGCGCCGAACAGGCAGACCCCAAAGATCCTGTACCTTATTTGTATCAGGCGCAGGCTGCATTACATGCCAACCAGCCGCTGGAGGCGCGAGACTACTTGCAGGAAGCACAAGCTCGTAGAGCGAATCGATCAGTTTACCGCGGTGACAATTTGCTCAAAGAAGACAATGAAATTTTGCAGGCGAATCTTTCTGAAGTTCAGCGGCAATTGGGTTTGGACAGCATCGCATTTCAAACTTTGTCCGATACAACCGGAGAAAAAAGTTCAGCCAACTTGAGAAATCAAGCAGATGTTTTGCAAGGGCAACGTTTTGGCGAATCGGCACGGCGTAGTTTGTTGCTGCAAAGTTTGTTCAACGACAAGCCTGGCAACTTACTTTCGTCCATGGACATTTATGGCGACGGTGCAGGGCTCACCGGCGCAGTAGTTCCGCAACACGGTGCAGTCAGCGATCTCAATGCTTCACAGGCTAGCTATAACAATTACGACTCGTTGTTCACTCAACGTGCCACGCTGGTAGCCGATGCCACATCGGGCAGCCAAAATACCAATGGTGAACAAGTTCGGCTGGGCGTGGGTAACGACACGGTGGGCATCAGCCTCGCTGGCTTGCAATTCAAAACCGATGGTTTCGATTATCAAAATCCCGATTACGGTATTCCGTCAGGCCTGTTGCACCAGAATCTAGATAACAGTGTGGCGCAAGGCGTGGTGCAATGGCGACCGACCCAAGACACGCAGGCGTTTGTGTCTTACCAGAGCTTTAAATCCAACCATGGAGAAATTAGTCCGCCCGCAGATCCAAATTATTATGGGGTATATTATCAATATCAAGACACCAGCGGCATCACCCGAGTGGGACTGCGGCAAACCTTGGATGATGGCAGTGAATTGCGCGCCATCTTCAGCCACCAGCAGTCCAGCCAAATAGAAAATAGGGAATGGGTGAGCGATTTCTTGCCAACGACCAATCCAAATTATAGCGGTCCGGGCAATACGATTGGCTATACCGCGCTGGACACAATCTTTGCCTACAATAACAGCAGCGAATCAACAACCGGTGAACTACAATATCGCCGCAGCGGTACGGATTATCTTTCTCAATGGGGCGTCAGCTCAACTCGCTCGCAGTTAGCCGAACAGCAATGGAGTACACCTCCAAATACGAATATCACCCACCAAGTCTATTTGGATTGGCAGCATACGCTAAACCCGTATTGGCAACTGGAAGCGGGTTTGGGCTGGGGCGAATATGTTGTTCAGAGCTTAGCCTTAGATAACAGCGGAAATCTTGTCGACAATAGTACGTATGTGCATGACTGGCTGCCAAAGCTGGGGCTGGTTTACACGCCGGATAACTCGATGCATGTGCGCCTTGCCGGTTGGAAAGGTCTGGATAGCGCAGCGGCTGGTGATGCCTCGTTGGCACCGGCTACGCTGGCAGGCTTCATGCTAAACCGCACCAACGATACCTATAAATTGGTGCGAGGAGTTGCGCTAGGTGCAGACAAACAACTGAATGCTGCATGGCTGCTGGAAGGCCACGCTCAGCGGCGCTGGACTGACTCTCCAGTATTCATTGATAATGCTACTCGTTTATCCCCAGAACATACTGACGAATCCCGATTGGCTTTACATTGGCAACCCGTTAATCAACCCTTGAATTTAACCGTCGCGTATGACGATGAATTCTACAATTATGACGACAGCAAATTCTCTTCACAGCCTAATTCACTTCAGGAGCAACATTTGCGTTCGGCGCAAGTGGAATTGCGCTGGTTTGCAAATTCGCAATGGACGGCGAACATTGGTTATAGCCATAATCAACTCGCCGCCATTCAGCAATCTTCCGATATCAATCTTAACCCGATCCTGCTCGATGTTTCGCAGAGTTTCAATGATGTAGATGCCAGCGTGAGTTGGAAATATAATAAGACAGGCACGCTGGATGCCGGTGTGCGCAATGCCGCCAACACGAGCATTTTACACACGGAACTTGATCCGTTAATTCCTCGCTTTAGTCAAGGGCGGCAGGTGTATGCAAAAGTTAAATTGAGTTGGTGATATTGTTTACGATGACACTATTTTTAAACACAAAGGAGAGTGAAACCATGAAATACTTGTTGCTGTTGTTGGCTTTGATCGTCGTACCTGTCTGGGCAGCCGATGCCACACCTGCTGCCACATCTGGCGCGGCGACCGCAAGTACTTCTCCCGCACAAGCAACTCAACCCGCCACAAAAAAACCAGCTAAAAAGCACAAGAAAAAGAAGGCTGAGCTTCTCGCGTGTACATCCCAGACTTGTAAAGGCAAGCTCGGATGTTACCAGTCTAAATGCGGCAGTGCTTGTACAGGCTGCCTGCTCGCCTCCGACCAAGCCAAGTAGTTAAGGTATCAATCTGACTGAACCGGCGCGGACACATGATGCCCTCTTTGCTTAGAGAGTTTGCCGTTCCATTTTGTAGGAGGCCGATTTATCGGGCGAAACAGGCCATCATCGCCCGATAAATCGAACGCTTACGACGGAATTTATTTTTATTGGATTAAATAGGATGTACTTAAAATCCAAACTCAGGCGCAATTAATTTCAGCCACGTGTCCACACGCGAATCTGTTAGCATCTTCTGATTTTCCTGATCCAGCGCAAGCCCGACAAAATCACCGTCAACCAGCGCTTTAGAGGAAATGAAATCATAATCGTCGGCAGGCCAGGCACCGACTACCTTTGCTCCCCGCACTACAACAAAGTGATATATCTCGCCCAGCGCATCGACGAATTCATCCGGATATTTATCCTGGTCGCCCAAGCCGAATAGCGCGACGGTTTTGCCGGTGAAATCGACATCCTTGAGTTGTGGCAGAAACTCTTCCCAGCCGCCCCCCATGCAATCGGTGGAAAGACCGGGGAGTTGTCCGCCACCCAAGGTGGAGGTGCCGAAAATCAAATGGGAATAAGCGGCGATCATTTCAGCCGTTGCTTTGTTAACGTTGAGCGCCTCGGCCATCGTGGTATCGTCAAAACGTTTTTTGATCGACTTGGCGATGCGCCGGGTGTTGCCTGTGCTACTGGCAAAAAATAATCCGATGCGTGACATAGTTGTTCCTTAGCTTCTCTGCTGAATGTCGCAAAGGTGACATTCGGCAGCAGATACGACAGAAAATTAAACCGGGCCACGTCCGGCGCGTTTAAGTTCAACAGTGCGCGTCAGTGCTTCGTCGAAAGACACTTTATCGCCCTTGGGTTTGTAATCGGAAAGTGCTTTGTAAACGGTGACGATTTTTTGAGTCGCTGATTGGCCTTTAAAGTCTCCCTTATCCAGCGCGGCGATGTCGATCAGTTCGTTCCAGATCAGACCTTCCTGCATGCCGATTGCGGCAATACTCAAACCGCCCAGTTCGATGACCAAAGGTTTATTAATATTCACGACGAACATGATGATACGCACGTCCTCAGCGAAGTCGGCTTGGTAGTAGTCCAGCACTTTGGTCAGCAAAGCGAGTTCGTCCAGGCTGCCGACATAGAGTTTGATTTTGTCGTTATCTGCAAGCACGATCGTGTTTTTGATGGTGTAGACAGGCGGCTTGCGGTGGCCGTGGGCATCGCCCACTTCGCCCAATTCCAAAACCAGGTCTCCACGGTAAGCGGCTAAGCTTCCCTCGGATTCCTTGAAGTTCATATTGAATAACAGACCTTTTTGATCGTAAGCGTCGAATAGCATGGGGCACCTTGTCGTATAAATGAAAGTGACTTAGGTTCAGCAATATCCGTACCAAGACGAAATCAAAGGACTCAGTTATTTCGTGAAGGCAAGTGAGATGGAAACCGGTACTCCATCTCAATTACTTATTTTCTCAAATCAACCAACCAACGAATCGATCACGCTGTCAATCTGAGTCTTTCCGGTAACCATACGTTCGCCTCTGGGGGCCACTTTTCCGGTAAGCATACCTTGGTACATTTCCACATATTGTTCAGCCCAAGGTTTGGGTACGCCGGCATTGACAAGCGCATCCAGCCAACCGGCTTGGGGAATATCAATGATGGGTATCGTCTTCTTCAGGGCTTTGCCAACTTTCTCGGCTAACTGTTTAACGGTGTAACCAGGGCCGGTGAGATCCACGATTTCGGATTTCGGTCCGGCCAAGAGAGATTCTGCCACCAATTGTCCAATGTCCTTGGTCGCGACCATCTGCATAACGATGTCCTGTGAGGGAAGCATGTTTGGATAAATTCCAGCGGCTTTGGCAGCGCCAATACCTTGGGCGACATTTTCCATAAAGTATCCTGCCCGTATGGCGGTAATTTTGGCACCACTAGCGCGCAAGGAATTTTCTAAATGATACAGACCTTTAATTGGACCGGTACCTTCAGCAAGGTCGGCACCAATGGATGAGAGCATCGCAACATGGGGAATTTGAGACGATTTGACCGCAGCGGCAATGGTCGCTCCCAGTTTTTTCTGATCAGCCAGAATATCAACTGAAGCGAAATTAGGCGGTAGCAGCAAGAAAGCACCCTGAGCGCCCTTAAGTGCCTGAGTTAAAAAAGCCTGATCGTCCAAGTTTCCTACGGCAACTTCGGCGCCACGCTGAGCCCATTTGTCTCCCTTGTTCTTATCCCGCACGATGACTTTTATCTTGTGACCTTTGCCGAGCAGTACTTCTGCGGCTGCTGAACCAACATGTCCGGTAACGCCTGCGATGACGAACATAACCTTCTCCTTAATTTAAAAAACCGAAAGGATATTGAACTGCACAAGTAACACTTTGTCAAAAAAATGACTTTCTTTAATACATCTATTTTGAATGACTGTTTCTCAACTTATTGAGAAATAAAACACTTTATTTTTCTTCTGAATTCTTGATTTAATTTTCTAAAAAATTGCTAAGGAAACTATTGACAAACAAAAATAATTCACAAATCCAGTATGGATGCGGATTGTAGCGCTATATTCATGACTGAATTATTGCAACTTACTGTAACTTGTTGTTTATTAGCGCCTATGGTGTCGCCTAAAAAATAGGCAAATGGGTAATACCGTATATTTTTCGCCATTTTGGAAAGGGCCAAAAGGAGTTATCCACAACTTTGTGCACAGAATTTGTGGATAAGAAAAAGTAGCTGGAAATGCAAGAACAAAACTTTTTAAATGAGAAACCAAAGGAAACCGGATAAATCTGCGTTTCCCTAAAATACTGAGTGAGCAGACCGGGAAATTAAAGATAAAAAAATGCGCACAACCTTTTCAGGTGTGCGCAAAATAGATGTGCAAATCGTTGTGACTAACCGTCTTAAGGTTGACTCAGAAAGTCTCAACATGCGTAATGTAGTACAGAATCTAATAAGCAATTGCAGAAACAGAAGCTTAAAGCATATTCAATTCGACCGATTGACTAAGCAGAAAATTGCTCAGGGACGACAATAGTCAACTGGCGCCAAGATAAAGTGATAATTCTTGCAGCCAAACAACAAGTGCGCTCAGCTATTGGCCAAAACCAATCGCCGTTTTCTGACGGCGCTCGCGAGAACATCGAGTATGCACACGGTATCTTCCCAGCCAAGACACGCATCGGTAATTGATACACCCTGTTGCAGAACGACATCGGGAAGCAGGTCCTGGCGGCCTTCCTTGATGTGTGATTCGATCATGACGCCAAGTATCCGCTCTTCTCCACTTTCCAATTGTTTCGCAACGACTTGCGCCACTTCGATCTGGCGCTTGTAGTCCTTGCGACTATTTCCATGCGAAAAGTCGATCATTACCCGGCCCGCGAGACCTGAACGAGCAAGCTCATGACAAGCCGCGTCGACTGACTCTGCATCGAAATTGGTCTGTTTGCCGCCGCGCAGAATAATGTGGCAGTCCTCGTTGCCATAAGTCGAAACGATAGCCGAATGGCCAGTCTTTGTGACGGAAAGAAAGTGATGAGGGCTGGCTGCCGATTTGATAGCGTCAACCGCGATGCGAATATTGCCATCCGTGCCATTCTTGAATCCGACCGGGCAAGATAAGCCGGAGGCCAATTCGCGATGCACCTGTGATTCTGTCGTACGTGCTCCGATTGCACCCCATGAAATCAGGTCGGCCGTGTATTGTGGAATGATCGTGTCGAGGAATTCAGTGGCACAGGGCAATCCCAATTCATTAATTTCCCAGAGCAGGCGGCGTGCGATTTGTAGACCGTCGGTAATCTTGTAGCTTCCATCAAGTTGCGGATCATTAATGAGTCCTTTCCAGCCTATAGTCGTGCGAGGCTTCTCAAAATATACTCTCATCAGAATGACCAAATCTGCTTCAAGACGGTTGTTTTCGTTTTTCAGTCTCGCCGCATATTCCATGGCAGAATTTATGTCATGAATCGAGCACGGTCCGACGACGACCAGCAGCCGGTCATCGGCGCCGTTCAGAATACGATGGATTGCTGAACGGGCGTTAAAGGTAGTCTCAACAGCCTGTTTGGTAACTGGAAAATCGCGCAAGAGCTGGCTTGGCGGCATAATTTCTTTAACTTCTTTGATTCGGACATCGTCGATGATGTGTTTCATTACGAACTTAAACTCCAATAAAAGTATTTTAGATTATCACTCAAGCGCCAGATTTTTTTGACGTAATTGGTAAACTACTATTCTATTTTATCGTGGATACAATGAAGCTCATATCAATTTTATTGGTGAGCAAATTGTTCCAAATAAAACACTTTGATTTTCAATTCGAATTGCCATCAAATATATTTAGGTCAAGTGACATATTGACCGTATCCGTAGATATACGTACGTAGTTCTACGGATGTTAATATTTGTAAAGTTCCGTATACTATTAAACCCAAATAGTTGTGCAGATGCGGATGTTCAAACAGCCCGTACGTTAAATTTGTTCGAAGTGCCTTTACATCGAGCTTGCTTAGGTTAGTTAAGACGTAAGCAACGTGGAAGGGAGGCAGTATGAATATCTCCAGATTGCTTCAAATGGCTTTTAAATGCAGGATGTTTCTATTTGTTTCTTCAGGTTTGCTTCTTATCAGTTGTGGTGGTGGCGGTTGTGGTGGTGGACAGGAAAGTTCGTCCTACTCAATTTCTGGCAACCATACCGGAGCTGCTTCCAAATCTTTTCTACAAGGGCTATATAACAACCATATAGCTTCCTTTAGAAGTCTTTCAGAAGGAGGGGCATCATGAAACGTTCCCAACGTCAATATTTATTCTTCTCAATTCAAGTTTGGTTTTTTTTCTTCCTTGCATTGATATTAGTTGGATGTAGCGGTGGGATTTCCTCTCCTGTTACAACAATGTGTTCAACATGCGCTGCAAATACCCTAACCGGACAAACGTCATCAGGCGCCATTCTTACAGGAGAAATCGTTTCTGTATATGACAGCACCGGCACCGAAGCGGTGGGCAATGTCAACAGTGCTGGCATCTACACAATCAACGTAAAAGGATTGACTCCGCCATTCATTGTTAGAATTGAAGGTTTTGTGAATGGCAATCCGGTCGTGCTCCACTCACCCGCACTTGCCAGCGATGTAGGTAGAAATTCAGTGAGCGTTACGCCGCTGACCGAGTTGATGTTGCTTGCATTAGGCATAGAATTCGAGGGACAAATCAAAGCGGGTACCGTCTATTACGACAGAATCAACACGGCAACTGTCATTAGCGCTGAGTCCCTAGTTAAAACCTTCGTAAAAGATGTTTTGGTGGCCGCTGGTGTTACCGGCACTGTTGACCTGCGTACCACCGAATTTACTCCAAACCATACTGGTTTGGATAAGAGTCTTGACATGCTACAGCTTGTAATTGCGTCTCCAAATTATCAAATAAGTACGAT
Source organism: uncultured Gallionellaceae bacterium (assembly GCA_903876625.1). Taxonomy (GTDB): domain Bacteria; phylum Pseudomonadota; class Gammaproteobacteria; order Burkholderiales; family Gallionellaceae; genus PALSA-1006. Next base: position 20,326 of record CAIRAO010000443.1, read on the forward strand.
ATTTTCTAACACTCCGGTAGTTGTTAATCTTTCATCTGCGTTTGCAAGTATATCTCCGTTGGTTATCCCTGCCGATGGCACTTCAAAGGTAACAGCGGCTCTTACCGCAGCGAGCGAATTTCAAACACAGCTCGACCTTGTTTCTGCCGAATTGAAGGGCGCGGCCACAGTGGCGGCTAATTTATCCGGATTTTTTACCACTGACTTTTTTCACACTGGTCTTAATGCGAGTGACTTCATCACCACCGTCTTGAGCCAGGAAGACCCACCTAACAAAGGTGGTTTTACTCTCAAGGGTGCCAAGCTGGATTCTGTGCAGGTCAAGCGCATCATCGATGCGTCCAATATGGAAGTGAGCTTCCGTGTCGTTCCCGCATCAGCTTACCGTCACTGGACAGAAACGATGCTGATCCAGAAGGTCACAGGCAAATGGTTGATGAAAGGCGATGGTCACTATGCCCACATTGGCGTTTTTACACAGTCCCGTCTGAAAGAGACACCACTCATCACTGCTGAAATGCTGGCACTAAGTGATGTAACCCCTGTTGATCCTTTGGTAGTGCCGACGTATTATCAGCGCGCCATAAAGGATGCCAATGGAGCGCCGATTCTGAATAATGGATTCCCACTCAAGGAGTGGCTAGGTAGCCCAGTCGACCCATCTTGGGGATATATTGGGTGGGTTGGTGGTGGAATTACGCTCGCTGATCGCGTGTTAGGACAACAATACAATCATATCTATAGCAAAACCAACTCTCGAGTCAGCAATTACCTCCGTCTTGAAGTTAGTAACTCGCGTGTTTCCGGCACGGTTGATCACGTCCTTGTCACAGGTGATGGTTTGCCTGTGGGAGGATTGACTTTGGTTAGGTCGCCGGCAGGTTATCCTCGCCCCTACTTTATTTACCAGGGTGATTCTTTCCACTGGGAGGCTTTCAATTCCGAACGCTGCGCTCAGGTTGACCAAGTCGTGAATGGAGTCCATTCCGTCCCCAACTGCGCTTTGAATTGGGACGCCATCAGTTCCGGGAGTGTTTATACCTTTACCCTGTTTACTTCCAGCAATACCACACTGGAAACACTCACCAGCAAACTGGCAGTAAAACCGTATAGTGAAACGACGCTATTCACGTTGAAGAACGAATGGTTCCCTCAGTTCGACTTGCCTACAGCCTATAGATTCAACTTCACAAATATGTTTAATGACGTAAACGGGTCGTTTATGCCAGGGAAGACATTTCCATTGGTATGGACCAACCCCACTCGTCAAGGCAACAGCTTGGGGTGGATCAGCTTCAATACTCAAGATACTCTTAACGTTCAAGACAATCAGTCAGTTCCCTTGTATGGACTGAATATTTCTGGAACATTGCCGACTTCACAATCCTTCATCGTGAACGGCACACTTCCGGTTACTTGGGCATGGGCCACAATTATTGGTTACGATATATTTGGAAATGAAGTTGACCATGAGGTAAGTCCAAACAATCCATATTGATAAAAAAAGTTTGAGCATTTGACCGTCGAAAGAATAGTTGAGAATTGTGGTTGCGAAAAAGTTTTTTTTAAAATACCGCTTGATATATTGATTTTTAACATTGTTAAGCGTACTTTTATTTCTTGGACAGTATCCATATGAACTAAATGAAGGAGGTTCATTATGAAAAAATTCGAATGTGTCTTTTTCTTTATTTTTCTGGTGCTTTCAGGTTGCGGAGCATTAGAACCTAAATTCTATCCGGAGAAAGAAACGATTACCTCCACTTTATTTCCTACCGGGTATGCAGAGAAGAGTGATCCTGATTTTGAAAAGAAAGTTGAAGTATTACTTTCTGGACAAACTGTCGATATTTCTGGCCATACTGTTGTAACGACCTCCCCTCAGTCTAATAAAAAATCACTCATTCTTGAAAAGGGAAAGTTGCTTATTATTAACAATTTGGCTGGAATCGACACAAAATTTATCGAGGAATTAAAAGAGGAAATTCATAAAAAGGACTCCGCTATCACAGAGGCGGAAAGTATAGCAGTCTCTTCATTGCCCAACTTGTCGACACTGCGCTTAATGGGCGCACGCCAACGTGCTAAATATGTTCTGATATTTAATTCGTTTTCCAATGTTTACCGTTATCACAATGCCTGGACTATTCCAACGATTTTAGGTTTTGGTATCCCCTATTTTTTCTTGGATACTCAAACAATCAAGGTTTTTGCAAAAATTGAATATTCGCTAATCGACATTAAGGAAAATGTTATTTTGTCAAATGAATCTGTTACAGCGGAGTCAGAGGGCAAGGCAATTTTGCCGGAGAGCGGCATCGTACAATTCAAAATGACAAATGAAGCGATTGCCGAGGGAGTGGCTCGGTTAAGTCAGAAATTTCTTCTGAAAATTTAGAAACCATGTTGAGTCTTGATTGCTGAAACAGACATAAGTACAGGCCCTCTGATTGTGCGAATTATGAACTTCGCCTTTGTTTCGGGAGAGGTACTTAGGGGCTCATCAGCCTTTTATAGGTCATCTGGAGAATTCGTGCATCATGCGAAGCCCGGTGGCGTTTCAGGTTCAGTTCGGCCTGAACATCGGCCTTGATGGAATCCCAGCGCGCGGCCTTTTCATCGTCAAGAAGGCTGAGCAGATCCAGGAGTTCAAAGTGCGGGACCAGTTCTGCGGCATCAAACAACCGTTGAATCCAGTTGTAGTCATGGTACCAGGCATCCGTGACTACGCGTTTTTCAGCTAGCTTTTCGTTTAGTTCCATCGCGACGTTATGAGGCGTGCGGCCGCGCAGTAATAGTAGCTCGCGGGAAATCCCGTGTACTTTTTCAGCGCTTGCGTCCCAATGAAGCCAATCTGGTTCCGGTTTGATCAGGGAGCAATAGCCGACGCCATCGGGAAATGCACAGCCAACCTCAATCGGATAGCTGGCAGAGCCGAATCCAGATGCTTCGACGTCAATAAAGGCGAAGAGAATTACCTCAGTAGAGTTGTTAGTCATATGGTAAATGTCTTTTGTCGTGATAGAAACAGGCCGGCCACTGTCAAACTCAAATGCGAACCCGAAGTTATTTGGGCTGCAGTAACCGATTATCTGCCTTGGTTCAGTTTACTTGATGCTCGATGCAGGCCACAATAGGCAGGTTGATTTTGTGCTAACCACCCGAGTGTTTATATAGGCAGCTACTAATATTGAATCCAATCTCATTTAAGAGTAACTTGAGGCTTCGTTATCAATGTTAGATATATCATAAAGAAGGAAAGATTTTAGACCAATTAGTAAACAGTGTAGTCGCAGGAACGATAGGGCGGTGTCCTTGTAAATCCTTTAAATTAAATACGTGTAAAGTAACTATTCGAGTGTAATAATTTATTCAGGGAGCTTATCATGCAATCTTTAAATTCAAGAAATATCAATTGTCATCATCAGATAGGTTCTTTTTTAGCAACTGCGTTTGTACTCGCCACGATTTCAACTGCAACATTTGCAGCAGATCGGGTTATAGAAGAATCGCTGGTGTACAAAGATCCGACAGTTTCCCGTCAGAATCAGATGGTAAAAGGCATTTCGCTTGACTACTACAGTTTTTCGCAAAATGTGTCATTTGCCAATGCTCCCAATCCTGACATCACAGGAACTATAGCTTATCAGCAACCTGGAATCAGCGGGTTTGTAGGTTATGGCGACATCACTTTGATGGTTTCATACAGGTCTGGCACTGGAACTGCAGACTTTAGTGCGCAATTCACTGGATTGGGCACGTTAACCTTAAATGAATCCTTCACTCAGAGTGAATATGAGTTTGATTTGCGCTGGCTTATGACTAATTTTCAAACTACCTATTTCACACCTTATGCCTTGATCGGGTATGCGGGCACAAAATTTAATTCAACTATCACTACGCCCTCGCTACCCTCATATAGTCAATCATCAGAGGCTACAGATACAGTGCCATTGCTCGGTATTGGTGGAATAATACCTATAAGTGATAAGTTTGGCTTTCGTGTTGATGAGAAATTTGGTTTCGTATCGGACACTTATTCTGATTCAGCAGGAAGCGTGTCCTCCAGTTATAACATCAGTCGATTGACTGCAACCATGTACTACAATTTTGCGGACTCATGGAACGGGCAACTTGGGGCAAGATACGAATCGAATAATACTGGAACACCCTCAACTACAGGGTTTTACGGCATGCTAGGCTACACGTTCAGATAGAGGCATCAACTTTTATGTGGGCCGTTCAGGTTCCCATATAAGTGCTGAAAAAAATTGTTTTCAGAGTTTGGTTTTCTTCAACTCTTGTTCCGAATATAGAGAAAATCCTATTATGTTTATTCGTCTATTTATCCTTGCATTGCTAGTCTTGCCGCTAAACTGTCTAGCAGCCATCCTGCAAGCTGAAGCTCGTTCGACGACAGAACAACAAGCCAAACGCGAAGCACTAGCGGCGCTGGCAGACTCAATCCTGGTGAATGTGCAATCCGAGTCATCCAGTTATCAGGAAGGGAGCGGTAAGCATAAAGAAGAATTGAAAATCACTTCACGCAGTGATATTCCTTTGATCGGTGTAGAAACAGACATGGGTCACAAGGGCAATGATTTTATCTGCAAAGTGAGTTTGGATAGCCACAAGAGCGGCCCACTGTACGCTAAAAAAATTAGCGAGTTGCAGCAGGAAATCAGCACTCTCAATCAGCGCATCACCAAAGCACAGGGAAACGATCTTTATGCATTGCTGATCCAAGCACTAACCGTCATACAACAATATGAGAAATATAGAGCCGTGTCCCAGTTGTTGGGAGATTTACAGATAGCCACACTACCACTTACCCGTGCTGATGTTGAATCGCAGTTGCGTGCTCTTGAAAAGGCGGCACCCTCTCTTGAATTAGCAGCTCAATTACTAACAAAGGACATGAAAACAGAAAATATTTTCATCTATCCGGCAATGCCTCATGGCTCTCATGAGGTGACTGCGTTTGGTCGTGTCCTGAGAGATAAATTGGCCGAAAAAGTTCATACAGTTGAGACTGCAGACAAAGCGCAAAATTATTTCAAGGGGGATTACGAACTGCTTGATAACAGCATTTACGTAACCTATCGTTTGCTGGATAGCGCAGGCAACACGCTTGAAACTAGAGTGGCAACATTGGCGCCCGCAGCTTACCAAAACGTGCAAGTCAAACCGTCAACAATGGATTTTGACAAATTACTGCATGAAGGTTTGGCAATCAGCAGTGACTTTAGAGCCCAGCTCACAACTAATCGTGGTAGCGAAGATGTATTGTTCAATGAGAGAGATGAAGTTGAGTTGTTGGTTAAATTTAATCGCACCGGATATTTTTACGTGGTGGGGTTTGTTGCAAAGAAGACTGAAAACTACTCCTATCTTTTGGAATTATCGAATGCTGACACAGATCGGCGTTTTGTGAGATATATCAATGCCGATGATGTGAATAAATGGTTGAGCATAGGAAAATTTGAAGCAAGCTCACCATTTGGCGTTGAAAGTCTTCAACTTATTGGAAGCAGCGATGACCCTATTAATCGCCTGCCTGCGCATCAGCTAGATTCAAAAAACGATCTGTATCTCACTTCGAATAATGCAAAAAAGGGCATTACCATGACCCGTGCACTCAAGCCCAAACGAAGTGAAACTGATAAACAGTATCAGACAGAAGCAGTATTGATGTTCACCACTATGAAGAAAGTATCTGAAAAGGAATAACTTGAGTATTGTCATGAAAACAAAATATTTAACGACATTTAGTTTACTGCTATTGCTTTTCTGCTCAAGCGCTTGCGCAGGAGAAAATAAAGCATTGATTATCGGCATTAGCCAATACACTGAAATCAACAGTCTTCGTTATGCTGATTCTGACGCACAGGAATTTTCACAAATCTTGACCGATCTTGCCGGGTACAATAAATCCGATGTCTCAGTTCTACTCAATCAGGAAGCAACAAAAAAACACATTGTAGAAGAAATAAATAAAGTTGTTCATCTGAGCGAAAAGCATCCGCTTGATAACTTTATTTTAATGTTTGCGGGGCATGGAATTGAAAACACCTTGACTGCACACAATAAGAACAGCAAAGGTGAGGATAGAGAAACAAACATGTTTCTGGCGCCCTCGGATGCGTCTACAGACGAAAATAATTTTTATTCAACCGGTAACGGCAAAGAAGTTTCAAATGAAACATTCATCAATAAGGCGTGGCTCGCCAGGCAATTGTCCGCAATTCAGGCAAAGTCCATTTTTATTATTCTTGACTCATGCTACAGCGGCACAAAATCTTTTGGAACACTTTTTCTTGAAAACGAGGGATATTCAATTCAAAGCTTCAGTGCAAAAGGCTCCAACAGGGGCGTTGCAGATGTCAAAAGAAAACGGGCATTGAAATTAAAGCAGTCCGCAGAGGATGCCCAATTAACACCGGTCAAGTATGTAGAAAACAGAAAGATTGCCTATCTGGCATCGAGTCGTGATGATCAGGCTTCTGCTGAATATGAGGAACTTCAGCATGGAGCTTTAAGTTATTGCATCTTTGAATATATCAAAAGAACTCGAAGAGAAGTAAGTAAAGGTGATAAGAAAAACATTTCTATAGAAGACGTATACACAAATATCACTAAACTCTTCCATGAAACGAATATTAAAGGAGTTTCCCTCGACGTGGCGCACCAGCCTCTACTCATGCCCATTCCCGATTTTGCAGACATGAAGGATATGGTATTGATCAGCGTTTCCGGGACTAAAGAAAAAGTAGCAAACTCGGAGAATGTTAGAAAAGGCATTTTGAAAATTACTTCACGAGACCCTTCCGTAAATGATATTGAAATTTACATAGATGGAACAAAAAGTAACGAGCAAATTAACAAAGCAATGAAATTGCCTGAAGGTCGCCATTCTGTTGAACTATACGCGCACAAAACCGGTTACAGATATACATTTACTGCAGACATTTCTCCGGGTAATCCAGTATCACAAGCGGTCAAGTTACAGGGAGAGCTCTTTATTTCATCATTTTGGTTAAAGGATGGAATCAAATCCGAAGGACCGCAACTCGAAGTAAGTATCGATGGAAATAAAGTGGGTAAATCTAAATTACATCTAGAAAATTTAATGGTTGGGTCACATTTGATCGAAGTTAAATTTCAGGATGTGATTAAATCAAGACAAGTTGAAATTAGACCGGATTCTCCACTTCGTATAAATTATTCAATTGTAAGAGAAGGTGCTCCGCCACCCGATGAAAAAAAAGTTAGAAACGTTATGTTCTGATGCTGTAGCCATCAAAACCACAAGGAAATCATCATGTCATTTTTTAATAAACTCTATAAATTCATTTTTCGTAAAAAAGTTCAAAAAGAGTACGATGCTTTATTAGTTGAAAAAAATAAGATTGAAGCCGAACTTGCCAAACTAAAAGAGAATACCTCTAATCAGTTGAACGAATTAGATTCGATGCTCGAGCAGGGCCTAATAAATGATAGCGAGTATGCGGCCAAGAAAAATTCAATACTATCTTTGCCTTGAATTTTAGAGCATGACTTCCCACCTTGCACGGAGAAATTGTTGATAAAAAATATCGGACGTTATGAAATCGTGGGCGAGCTTGGGCGCGGCTCCATGGGAATCGTCTACAAGGCACGCGATCCGTTGATCGGCCGCTTTGTCGCGGTCAAGGTCCCTGATCTTTCGGGCTTGTCCATCAAGGAGATCGAGGAATATGAATCCCGCTTCTATTTGGAAGCGCAGGCAGCGGGGAGCTTGAACCATAACCATATCTTTACCATCTTCGATATGGGGAAAAGTGACGATGCGGCTTTCATCGCCATGGAAATCCTGCAAGGCCGCGAGTTGCGCGAACTTATCAGCGAGAAGGGGATGGCGATCGAGGATGTGCTGAATATTTCGATTCAGGTGTCCAACGCGTTAGGCTACGCGCACCAGCACGGTGTCGTGCACCGTGACGTCAAGCCTGAAAATATCATGGTATTGGATAATATGCTGGTGAAAATTGCCGACTTCGGTATCGCGAAGGTACCTGACACCGGAGTGAAAACAAACATCAACAGGGTCTTGGGTTCACCGTCGTTCATGTCGCCGGAACAGATACAGTTCAAACCGACCGATGCTCGCTCCGACATTTTCTCGTTCGGCGTGGTGATGTATCAAATGCTCACCGGGAAGCTTCCATTCATGGGCGCCAATATTATGGAGCTGATGAACCAAATTGTTGGAAGCACTCCTCCGCTGCCAAGTTCATTGAATTCAAAAGTATCGGACATGTTGGATTCCATTGTCTTGAAATGCATTGCAAAAAATCCCACCGCGCGCTACCAGACCGCGTATGAGTTGGAAGATGCTCTGCGCGCGTGCTTGGAGATGGTGCGGGGCATAAGCGAAAGCCACAGGGTCTTCCATAACAATAGTCAATTCAGGCTGTTCAAGTTGCTCACTACTCCCGGTGGCATTCCGCAGCATATAGCGTTACTTTCCAGCGTCATCGCCATGCTGGCGATCTTTGTTCTGGATCTTTTGACCGACGACAGTATACAAGTACACATGTTGTATATTGTCCCGCTCATCGTGGCGAGTTTTCATTGCGAGAAGTTGCTCTATGTCAGATTTTCCGTGGCGCTCGCCATTATGTTGCAGGGAATAGCGCTCGTGTTTTTCAGCAATGCAATTCCTATCCAGTCAAAGATCATTCTCGCATGCATGGTTTTGCCATTGAACATTGTCATCTCACTTGTCGCTGTCATCGCGCGCATCAATTTCTTGGAAGTTGAACAGCTTGCCACGTTCGACTGGCTCACCGGCCTTTACAACCGTAAAGGCTTTGAGCCGCTGGTGGAAATGGAAATCCGCCGGCAAAGACGCTACGGGGGAGAATTCTCATTCGCTTACGTAGACCTCGACAATTTTAAGAAACTGAACAGCACGCAAGGGCAACAAACTGGCAACGTGACGCTGAAACTGCTTGCCAAAATCATGCGTGAACAGATTCGCCAAACGGATACAATCGGTAGATTGGACGGAGATGAATTCGCCGTATTGATGCCGAATACTTCCGAAAATGACAGTCAGGAAGTCTACAATAAACTTAGTGCCACAATTACCGAGCAGATGGATAAGGCCGGCTTTCACGTCTCGGCAAGCATCGGCTATGTAACTTTTACGAAGGCACCTGATTCGGTTTCCGAAGTATTTGAAACGGCCAATAATGCAATGTTGGCAGCCAAATCATCTGGCAAAGGGACGGTGGCTAAAGGCGGATGATGTACCGCAGAAGGGCTTTGTGTTTTGCAAGAGTTTATAAAGGCAGCTTTGTTTTTACTTCACATTTAAAGAGTGTCGGGCGGCATGGCGCAATGACTGAAGGGCGGTCTAAAACATTGCCTAAATGTCAGGTCCCTGTTGGCAAATCAGTCAAACACATAATCTTTAGGCAATTAACTCCATTGACTTTAATGACCATTGAAAGCGAACCTCTTCAACTAATTATAGTCAACTCGCCTACTGAAATTCAACAGACACATGACCTATTAACTGAACTCCTAGCCTGGGATTGTGAATATTCTCGCTCTTTGGGGCTGGATGCGGTGGCGTTGCTGGACTATCAGTATAGTGGTGGTGATGAAATTTTGCCGGGCGACTATGCCTCCCCTGAGGGTTGTCTGATTCTCGCCACTTATGAAGGAACTCCTGCAGGTTGTTGTGCATATCGCAAACTCACATCATCGATATGTGAAATCAAACGCCTCTATGTGAGACCTGAGTACCGCGACAAGAACATTGGAAAGCAACTCGTTGCCATGATGATCAATAACGCGAGAATTGCCGGTTATGGCTTCATTCGACTGGAGACAGTGAGTTTCATGCAAAGTGGCATTGCGATCTACAACCGATTCGGTTTCAAGGAATGCCTGCCATACTATTCGATTCCGAAGAAATTTGACGAAGTTGCAATCTTCATGTAGTTGGCGCTATGAAGATTTCAGTTATTATACCGTTAGTTGTTTGTCCTCACGTCATAGCACCAAGGACGTAGAATGTCGAATAAACTAAAGGCTCTATTGAACGGTGTATTCGAGTTCATTTTTGGAATCGGCTGTTTCATATTTGCTTGGGTTGCTTCCAAAGTAAACCCTAAAATCGACGCCCGGACAGTCAATCCTCACGCTTCGTTTGCTCGATCTTTTAATCAAATTGCTATGGATGGTTTCATCGTTTTGGGTATCGTCGCATTTATATTTTGTATGCGTTCTGTACAACGATTTCGAAGCGAAGATCATAATAACTGAGTATGGGCACACATTATTTATGCGACTGGAGGCAAAACTATTTGTGTCGACTGATAAATGAATGAGAATCCAACAGCCCATAACGCCATTACCCAATAACCAAAGGCAGAGGCGAAACTGGCAAAAACTAGTACCATTGCCGAATTTGGTAACGAATGCCAGCCAAGCTGAAAAATAAACAATGTGGCAGCCAGAATGTTGGCAGTCAAAATTAGTCGATGTCCCAATTTATAACCATTGCCTTCAGGTTTGCCGACGATAGGTAATGACTTCCCCATCAAAAGACGCAAGACATAAACACCGCAGAGCAATATGATGGCTCCTGCGATACGTCCTGGTATTGCTTCTTCCGGGGTGACTATGCCGAATAGCTCCAATATCAGGCGGCCAACAAATGCCACCCACCCCATCGCAAGCGTTTGAGGAATAAAGAACCAAGCCATAAAAATATTCAGGTGCTGAAATCTCACTCCTTAACTCCTGTCATTTGCATATTTTATATCCATAAAGTTTTTATTCGGTCTTCGTATTCTCGATGATCGCTTACTGATATGATCGGAACCTTAAGAGACGAATGATAACAGCCGTTCAGTAAATTACGGCTTATTTCTGATATATAATTTCTCACGAATTATCTCAATCGATGATTGACATTGAAATTTTGTCAGCTCATATTAATTGATGAAACAAACACCACGCCGGAAAGGAAATTATGCATCTGCAATTCGCTATATCACCCTCAGAGGCCAAGCGAGCCCGATGGCCTCACGAGATTTTTCTGATCAATCTTATCTTCAATCATATTTTTGTCTTTGTCGCGTCGGTATCCGTTGCAAGAACTTTTCCTTTGATGCCTTTGCTGTCCCCTGTTATTTCTCTCTGCATTATCAGCTACATTATGATCAAGTCAAAACAAGTGTTAGCCAACGAAGAGTCTTGGTTTGTCAAAGCGCATTGGATAATCTGCGCTAGGCGCAATCATTTGTTCATCATTCTATTGTTAGTTCCTTGCGTAGTTACAGCGGCTGGTTTGTGGTTATCAAGGATGCTGCTCTGGTCAAAAATTCAGACCATCGCATTAATCGGCGGAATAGGTTTGCTGCCCTTCATGGTGGCGTTGCTGATCCTGATCATATTGGGTAATGAATCTGTGCATCTGGCTCGTTTTGGCAAGTTACCGAAGTCCTTCTTGAACCAACATCCTGAGATAAGTGACCAATCAATCCATAGCGCCACTTTAACCGGCATAAAATAATGGCACGAAAAATCTATCTTGGTATCGCTGCAATTTCCTTACTAATTGTTGGAGCGGCATTTTTCAAAGGTGACGAGATCCCGGAGAAAACTGATTTGCCTTGGCATATTGAGCATCCGAAGGTGGATACAATTCGAATTTTTGGAATCACATTGGGAACAACGAACGCACAGGAAGCTCAACAGCATTTTAAGGAAGAAGGCAAACCTATATTATTCAAATCACCAAGTGGTCATTTGGTCGTGGAGGTTTTCTTTGAAGAGGTAAATTTGGCCGGGCTTAAAGCCAGGATTGTGTTGAGTATTGCGGTGCCAGAATCGGAACTTCAAGGAATGTTTGATCGTGGTGTGAGAATGAATGCCACTGGCAGCGGTAAGGAAATAACACTGACTCCCGATGACATTGCCAGAGTATTCTCATTGCCAGTCAGCAGCCTGACTTACATGCCCGCAACTCGTTTGGAGGACGCCGTTTTCGCAAAGCGCTTTGGTCAACCTGAAATGAAAGTTAAGGAAAATAAGGGTGGCGCGGTTCACTGGCTTTACCCGCAGAACGGGCTGGACATCGCTTTGGGCGGAAACGAAAAGCCGTTACTGCAATATATAGCGCCGAAGAATTTTGACAAGCTTACTCAGCCACTGTTGGCTCATGGCGAGATATTAAAATAATTCGGTTATCTGTTATCTGTTACCTGTGGTTGATCTTGGTCATGAGCTTCTTTGCATAAGAATATTTAATTGTGTTGATTTGGCATGGTTTGTAAGTCTCATTTGTACTCGGTTGCGGACGTTTAAACGCAGAGTAATTTTGTAGACCTGAAGGTCGCTGCCCGGCCATGAAGAGGCACTCGCCAATGTCGGCTTTGTGGCAGTCGATACATTAGATTATTGTCTAGTAGTAGTTGGATTGGAATTAAAATTTCAAAGCCATATCTTAAGGATCTCAATGGAATCATCTGCCTCTTTGGAACTCGCTAAACACACGCTATTAATGATTGGAGCTATCCTTGCCGTAGGTACATTCTCAAGTCTTATTGCACGTCTGTTGAAAATTCCCGATGTGGTGGTATTCCTGCTGTTAGGTATATTAATCGGCCCAAGCATGTTGGGTTTTGTAGATATTAAGGCCGAATCGACGATGAACCAGTTGATTATGATTTTCGGTTCAAGCTTTATTTTGTTTGACGGTGGTGCAACTGTTCGCCTCAATGTGCTGAAAGACGTATGGATCACTGTTGTGATTATAGCCACCGCAGGTGTCCTGATTACCGCAGCAATCACAGGTTTGGCGGCACAGTACTTCCTAGGGCTTACTCCAATTGTTGCGCTATTGCTCGGAACGGTTATAGCCTCTACTGATCCAGCCACACTGGTTCCCGTATTTAAACAGGTACACATTAAGGATCGTGTGGCGCAAGCAGTAGTAAGTGAATCGGCTTTCAATGATGCGATGGGTGCCATTCTGACGTTTACCGTACTGAGTATAGTGATGGGTGCGGGGGATTTCTCGATTGGCGATGCAATATTCGATCTGTTTAAACAATCACTGTTTGGTATCTTCATCGGCGGGATATTGGGTTACTTTGCAGCGTTTTTAATATCACATGAGAAATTCAACTTTCTTGCCGAATTTGCTCCAGTTGTAGCACTAATGGCTGTGATCGGCGCTTACATGGGCGCGGATGGCATGCACGCCAGTGGTTTCATGGCGGTATTCGTATTTGGCATTGTTCTGGGAAATCAGGAATCCTTGGGATTCAAATTAACTGAGAGAGAAGGCGACGAATTAGAGGACTTTGTTTTGACCACGGCTCTAATAATGCGCATGTTCATCTTTATCCTTCTAGGTACTCAAGTAAACTTCAGCTTAATGAACCTAAACCTATTTGGTGGTATTGGTGTCATTATCGTATTTATGCTGGTAGCTCGCCCCGTCACGGTTTTCCTGTGTGCTTTGCCAGACCGTCGCGCCAAGTGGAGTTTTAAGGAAATGTTGTTCATGTGCTGGACTCGCGAAACCGGCGTGATCCCCGGCGCTCTAGCCGGCATGTTGATTGGTATGAAAGCTCCCGGCGCTGAAGTAATCGCTTCGGTTACTTTCATTGCGATTCTGATGACGATTTTAATTCAAGCGACCACTACCAAATGGTTGGCCAAAAAACTGGACTTATTGGCAAAAGATTAGTTCAGCATAAACATTTAAATCTAGTGACCGGTGTTGTTTCATCAAGAGACCCTGACCGAGTAATATGACGTACTCGTGCTGTCGGCCACAACCCGTCTATTGCTGTGATTTCTGAGTACTCCCGAAATTTGTCCAAACCTGCCGCTGAAGAATATCAAAAACTGAGGTTGATTGAGTCTGAAATAATGTCCGGTTTTAACTACGGCAACTTGGGCATTTCGGCCATTGCCGTTTAATCTTTTATTTTGTAGCCCATTGCCCGATAACCACGTTGGCGTTTCTCCCACATTCGCACAAGTGCGGGGTGTCCAATATCTACGAAGTCGATCACTCTCACATCGCTTTTTGTTGCATGTTCGCGATGCAACCGACCAGCGTATTGTTGCAATGTTCCAGTCCATGAAATTGGCATTGCCAGCACCAGCGTATCTAGCGGTGGATGATCAAATCCTTCACCAACCAATTTTCCGGTGGCGAGCAAAACACGCGGCTCATCAGGTGGTAGCGCGTTGAGTTCCGTGATCAAAGTTGAGCGCAGCTTCTTCGACATCCGGCCATGTAGCACAAACAGCGAAGGTATCTTTTCAATCAGCGCTGTTTTGATTGCATCAAGATGTTCGGTACGTTCAGTTAGCACGAGTACCTTCCTGCCTTGGCTAAACGAGTTTTCTATTTGAGCAGTTATCGCCGTTGTGCGATCGATATCCACAGCAATGTGTTGGAACACTTCTTGAATACCAATTTCCTTCGGAAGGTCAATTCGTTTGTATAGCATCTGAGGAATAACTTCCAAATCATGTGGAGCACTGGCTGATTGGGTGGCCCTATGACGAATCGGTCCGCACTGCATGAAGATGATTGGCTGCTGCCCATCGCGGCGTATCGGAGTAGCGGTCAGTCCTATCACGTATTTCGCCTTGACCCGTTTTAAGATCGCATCGAACGACACCGCGCCGACATGGTGGCATTCATCAATGACGACGTGACCATAATTCTCGACCAGCGGATTAACTGCGCCCTGACGCGACAATGATTGCATCACTGCAATGTCTATCATGCCTGTTGGTTTTGCTTTCCCGCCGCCGATGATTCCTACCACACCTTTGCCTACGCCGAGGAACGACTGCAAGCGCTCCTGCCATTGCTTGAGCAATTCAGTGCGATGCACCAGTACGAGCGTATTAACTCCGCGCTCAGCGATCATCGCAGCAGCAGTCACCGTTTTACCAAAAGCGGTTGGCGCACATAGAACCCCGGTGTCGTGATGCAGCATTGCGGCGACCGCCGCTTCTTGATCAATGCGAAGTGTTCCGGCAAAAGCGACATCGATAGATTGGCCCTCATATCTTTCGTCGCGCAGATCGCAGTGAATGCCATTTTCTAACAGCAATTCTTGCGCAGCATCTAAGCAGCCGCGAGGTAGTGCGATGTGTTGTGGATAATTTTCAGCGCAGCCAATCACGCGGGGCGTGTCCCAGACCGACATTCGCATTGCCTGTGCTTTGTAGAATTCAGGATTCTGAAAGGCAGCAAGGCGAATTAGGCGATTGGCCAGCGCTTGTGGCAATTGCTCCTTCTCAAAGTAGATGAGATTGCCCAGCGTTACCGTGAGTGATGCTGGCATCACGCCAGTCAGTTTTTTGGATGCCGGTGTAGCTCGCTTCCACGGTTCTTTGAGATCTTCCTCATCAATGAAAGTTACGTCCAGTGGATGCGCGCCACCGGTGGCACGGAGAATTGTTGGTTCGATGTCGTGTGCTGGCATCTGTAGCATGGATACAAGAAATGCCCACTGATCAGGATATGGATGCAAGGCAGCGTTTACGAAAACACTACATCTGTGCTCGCGGGGCTTTTTCTGTAATGGCAAGGCGATTAAATTACCAAATCCACCCTTGGGCATTGTGTCCTGATTGGGAAAAAGGCGATCGTAGGATTCAAGCTTCAATTGTCGAGCGCGAGCGCAGGTATGGCTAATGATGGCAGCCCCCAATCGCCGAGCATCGCGAGCGGACACGCTGCCGGAGAAGAAAACCCAAGCGTGCGCACCATTGCCAGAGCGAGAAATTTCAAGAGCGACCGGTACGCCCAATTCGTGACATGACTGAACAAATGCCAGCGCATCTTCTTTCCATTCGGCTTCGTCAAAGTCCGCAGCTAGAAAATGGCACGTGTCGTCGACAAGCAGTGGATATACGCCGATGGTTTGTTTGACTGCAAGATGTTCGTAGATTATCGTATCGGAAAGCGGACTAAGTGCCCGGTGACTGCAATCTGAACATTTGATGCGTGGCTTATTGCATACTCTGCTCCATTCATTCTCACAGGCAGGAGCGTAGCCTGATTTTCCGGTGGTCTTGCTCTCCCAACGGATCGGGTAAACATCGGTGCGTCCTCGAAACAAACGCCGAAAGATGGCTATTTTATTATCAGTGCTGAATTTGGAAGGCTCTGAAATTGGAGTTGGCAATGACGCTGTTTCTTGTGGTAAGCGCCATTCAATTTTATGCGCCTCAAGCAAAGCGATAAGCCTGACATTTTCAGCTTTCAGAACTGCAATTGCATCGTGTTCTTGCATCAATAAAAAAACCAAATAGATTTTGGTAATTAATCAGGCAATAATTCGATGCGCAGTTTTTTTCCAAGAACTGAAGCTGCACTTGAAAGTGTGGTGAGAGTTAGGCTGGTATCTGTGGTATCAAGCAATCGGTTAAGCGCCGCGCGGCTAGTGTGCATCTTCTTGGCCATAGAAGTTTTAGTCAGCTTCTGAGCCTTCATTTCTTGGTCGATTTGCCAAGCGATCACTCGCTTAACAGCCACAGCCGTCACTTCGTCAAGCATAGCTTCTTCTGTTAGAAAATCATCAAAACTGCTACCTATATTTTTTGCTTTCATCATTCACTCCTCATTCTATCTTTTGCCAATTTCAAATCGGGTTGCGGCGTTGCTTGAGACTTTTTTATAAAGCCGTGCAACAAAACAATCTTGCCACCTGATACAGTAAACAGCACTCTCGCAATACGACCATCCAAATGAACACGAACCTCCCATAGATCTTTTTCCATTTTACGTACAAGCGGCATACCCAGAGGCCAACCAAACTGGACCGTCTTAATGTCTTCACCTATCGTTTTTCGATCAATAGCTGATAACTCTCGCAACCAATCACGTACGGGCTCAGTGCCACCATCGGTTTTAAAGAATCTGACTGCGAGTGTGGGAGTATTCATTGCAGAAGTGTATCAATATTGATACGCTCAAGCAACCAAATCAGCCGTATCATCACTCGTTTAAAATTTGATTAGATTGCAATTATTCGAAAAAGTGGGAACCGGACATTGAGGCAGGCTGAAAGAACACCATTCTAATAAAGCCGCAAAAGTCCGGCTTGATTGAATAGTTTGCCCACATAGAAATTAACTCGTAGATCCGCAGTGGGTTAGGAGTTACCCGATGCAATAATTAATAACATTGAGTTTCGAATGACTCCTTTGCCATCGAAATCAGACTATCACCGAAAATGAAATTCAACCAGGAAATGCGATTTGAATATCGCCTGAATTTTCATCCAATAATTCTTTAAGTTCACTATACACTCACTCATGTAGCCTACCCGTTGGTTATGTCAGACACGATAAAACGTCAAGGCATCATATCTTCATCATCATCTTGAAGAATACGATTGGCATTTCCTTCCATGTCCTCATACTGCCCTTTTTTGACAGCCCAGATCATGACTGCAAAAAATATCAGGCCCAAGAACGTCATACCGGGAATTAAAGTAAAAATTACGCTCATGTCATCTCCTACGATTTTTCATTCTTGAACAAATTGCGTATGCGCGCCGCATTGCCTATCACCACCAGAGAGCTGATAGGCATCGTGATTGCAGCTACAAGCGGATTCACCTTGGCCATCATCGCCATCGGCACCATGATAGCGTTATACACAAAAGAAAGCCCGATATTCTGCTTGATCGTGCGCAAGGTACGGCGCGACAACAGAGTCGCAAGGCGCACTTTGTCCAGCCCGTTGTGCATCAGTACGATATCGGCACTCTCTACTGATACATCTGTACCCGATCCTAGAGCAATACCCACATCAGCACGTATCAGGGCAGGTGCGTCATTGATACCGTCGCCCACCATAGCGACCACTTTGCCTTGTTGTTGCAAGCGCTGAATTACCTGATCCTTGTCCTGCGGCAACACTTCTGCTATCACTTCCATGCCGCCCAACTGTCTGGCGATTGCTTTTGCCACCACTTTGCGATCCCCGCTTAGCAATGTCATGCCGATGCCTGCCGCACGCAATTCATTCACCAATTGTTGTGCATCGCTACGCAACTTGTCTGCCAGTGCGAATACAGCCACATGCATGCCGCCAATCGCGCAATAAACACAGCTCATTGCCTGTGCCTCCAGTTCGTGCGCTTGTGACTGTAATTCAGCATTAAGAGTAATGCTGTTTCGGGTCAGCCATTCAGCGCTGCCCAATAAGACAGCTTCACCGTTAAACATCGCTTTAACACCTAATCCCGCAGTGGCATGAAACTCGTGAACGAATACATTAAGATAATTTAGTTGACGTGCTACAGCTTCGTTGATGATTGCCTTTGCCGCTGCATGTTCACTGTACCTTTCTACTGCCGCTGCGATGCACATTATGTCCGTCTCAGGCATATTGGAGGTTGTATGCATACTGGCCACGCTCATCTTGCCTTCAGTCAGTGTGCCGGTTTTATCAAACACAAAATGATTTACCTTGGATAATGTTTCCAGCACGAGGCCATTCTTGACCAGAATGCCGTATTTAGCGCCCAAGCCAGAAGCAACGGCAATCGACATTGGCGTGGCCATACCCAGTGCGCAAGGACAGGTAATGATCAAGACAGAAGTCGCTGCCATGAGCGCAATCTCAAAACTTTTGCTGTCCCATATAAAAAAGGTGAGTGCCGCGCTCAGCAGTGTGACCAGAACGAACCACGGCACGATGGTATCCGCCAAGCGCTGTATCGGCGCCTTGGAAGACTGAGCCTCTTCAACCAGCCGGATTATTTTAGCCAGCGTGGTATTTTGCAATGACGTGCTTACTTCAACAAGCAATGCGCCGTTGACATTCACTGTTCCTGATGAAACTTTTGCACCTATTGATTTGTTCACAGGAACTGATTCTCCGCTGAGCATGGATTCATCAACTGTGCTATGTCCTTCCACCACGATCCCGTCTACCGGCACTTTATAACCGGGCTTGATCAATACAATGTCTCCCAATTTTATACCGCGTATTGGAGTGATTTGCTCTTTGCCATCCTGCATTAGCGTTGCCACACGAGGTTGTAATTCCATCAGACGCTTGGTTGCAGACAATGCCTGATGACGGAACATGCCTTCCAGATAACGCCCGATCAAAATGACAAAAATCAGATTGGTAACGGTGTCAAAATACACTTCACCGGCAACATTCGGCATCACTGTGATGTAAGTGGAATAGGCGTAAGTGACACTCAAACCTATGGCAATTGGCAAATCCATGGTTAAACGCCATGCACGCAAGCCACCGATGGCACCCCGGAAAAAAGGATAACCTGCGTACACCAAGGTTGGTGTAGCCAAGGCAAAACCCATCCAGTGAAAAAATGAGCGAAACTCGCCCTTATCCGCACCGCTATACAGAGCGATGGAAATCCAGATCAAATTCATCATGGCAAAGCCGGCGAAAAACAGGCGGAACAGCATACTGCGATTGGCTTTTTTAATTACTCCTTCTGCGTTTTCGGGGTCGTAGGGCACCGCCGAATAGCCGATCTTAGAAAACGCACGAATCAAATTTGAAAGTTTGTTTTGACTGTTATCCCAACGCAAATGAACTCGCTTGGCAGCCAAATTGACATTGGCGAATTGAACCCCGGATTCACGCTTCAGCCCGCGTTCAATCAACCATACACAGGCCGCGCAATGTATACCTTCTACGAGCAAGTGAATATCGCGCAAGTCACCCGAACTGGTAATGAACTCCTGTTGTACTTCATCGATATCATAGATTTCAATATCTTTGGGCGGCTCCGGAGGAGGAGCAAGCAACTGGCCTTCAGGTGTGCGCTGATAATAGCTTTGTAGCCCGGCCTCGTAAATTGCCGAGCATACTGACTGACAACCCAGACAGCAAAAATTCTGTTCGGCGCCTTCATGGTGCGCGTGATAATTAAATCCGGCTGGAATTGGCAGGCCGCAGTGAAAACATCCCTCTATGCTATGAACGTTTTGCTGAGTCACAATCTGGCTGAATTATTGCTCTTGCGCGACTGATAGTTTGTTACTGCTTACTTCAAACACATCATTAGCGCGCTTGACACGGATACGCAATTCCCAGATGCCTTTGAGCGGGAAACTTATATAGCCTTGATATTTGCCGGATGATGTCTCGGTAAACGGAACAGCAAAATCTCTTTCAGCATCAGCAGAACGATAGGCAACCACTTCCATTTTTCCGCTAACCGGGACACTTTGACGATCAACAACATCAATTTCAAAAGAAGCGGGGGATGCCAGTACGATTTTTTTTGGTTGCTTTAATGTCACTTTCCAGGCTAATGTATTTTGCGCCTGAATGTCATCTATCGTTTCAGTATCAGACTTGCGATCCTTGGTGCTGTACTCATGATCCACCAATGTGGAACTGCTGTGATAAGCTTTCCAGATTAAAACAGAATTGACCAAAACTGCGGTAACGACGATTCCTATCAATCCAACAAACCATGGATTGCGCCAATTCTGCTTATTTTTTTGTGAAAGCATCTTTTACTCCTTTTTAAATCTAAATCAGGGTTTGGGTGCGTTGAATTTGGAATCGTATTCCGCAGACACCGACGAGTCTTCTATGCTCTGTATGCGGAATTCAATGTTCGTCACTTCCTGTTTAATGTTTGCCCCAGGCGCCTTGACGAAGATTGTAAACGAAGTGCCTCGGCCATGGTGAGTCAGCAACGGCTGTTCCGAGCCAATAATTACCTGACCAGATACACCGCCTTCAGCCGTAACATTCACATGCAGATCTTTATCGGTCTTGTTGACTACTTTGAATTCATATTTGTTCTGAATCGAACCATCACTCTCGGTGATAAACAATGGCTGGCGTTCAGGAATTACCCTCAGTGTCATTGAGCCAAGATGCGTGAGTCCATAAAA
This sequence comes from uncultured Gallionellaceae bacterium, assembly GCA_903876625.1. Classification (GTDB taxonomy): domain Bacteria; phylum Pseudomonadota; class Gammaproteobacteria; order Burkholderiales; family Gallionellaceae; genus PALSA-1006. The sequence continues at coordinate 41,269 of CAIRAO010000443.1, forward strand.
GATTACGCCGAAAGATAAGAGGATAATGCTGATGTAAATTAAAGTACGCGGGTGTTTATAGACTTTTTTAATTTGCTTGCCTTCGATTTCATTAAGCGAAGCATAGCGGATCAGACCGCGCGGACGACCAACCTTGTCCATGATAGAATCACAGGCATCCAGACATAAACCGCAGGTAATACAGCCCAATTGTTGGCCTTGTCGAATATCGACACCAGTTGGACAGACCTGCACACACTGAAAGCAGTCTATACAATCGCCCTTTGCTTGTGAAGAGACGGAATGTTCTGCATCTCTCTGAATCTTGCCACGCGGTTCACCGCGTTTGACATCATAGGTCGGCATGATAGTCTGGCTGTCTGTCATTACACCCTGAATGCGGGCATAAGGACAAAGCCAAAAACAGGCTTGCTCGCGCAATAATCCAGCCAGAATACCGGTGTGCG
>CAIRAO010000444.1 GCA_903876625.1 uncultured Gallionellaceae bacterium
ACATCGTGGAATAAGCATTTTCCATTTCACTAGTAAGTCCTTGAGCATCACAAAGCGGGCTGAGCGCCATTAAGTCTCTTTGTGAGAATCGAAGTTTTATGCGCAGTTCAACGTTTTTTGCGAGAGCGATTACTTTTTCCATATACTCTGTTTCAGAATGTGCGATCCATTCGTTGTGGCCGATGGCACTGATTAGAGAAGTAGCGAAACGTGATCCAACATGTTCACCTGATAAATGGATAACGGGAACGCCCATCCATAGTGCATCACAGGTCGAGGTTCCTCCGCCATGTCCACCAATTGGATCAAGCGCGATGTCTAATCTGTCATGCTGGGTCATATAATCTTTCCAGTCCGTGCCGGGTTGTAGATCGATACGCTTCGCATCAATGCCCAGTGCTGCAAGTTCGGACAGAATGCGTCGGCGGTTACTCACATCAGCAAGCTCTTTGTTTTTCAGCAGCAAACGACCTTCAGGCAAAGCCAGAAGTATCTTGGCCCACAAATTGAGCGTAAGGAGAGTGATCTTACCCAGATTGTTAAAACTGCCTAACCAGATCGTACCATCGCTGGAGGGTTGCCATTGTGGCAAAGGGGCGTCTATGAGCGGCGCATAGGAAAGCCAAACACGCGGCAGTCGCCATATGTGTTCACTGAATTGATCATCCAATTCATGCGGTGTCAGTATTTCATCACCGATCCAGTAATCCATTTCAGTCAGGCCGGTGCTGGCAAAATATAAATAAGTTGCTTGCACCGGTGCTGCACGGCGGGCAAATACGCCGAGGCGATTATGTGCAGAATGGGCGGAGAGATCGACAAGTATATCAATACCATCTGCTTCCATACGCTGACATACTTCCAAATCTGACATATCAGCAATTTCTACCCAGTGATTAACTAATTTATTCAATCTAACCGTAACGTCATCTCGCGAACGATTATTTGAGTAAGCGAAGACTTCAATCCGAGAACGGTCATGATTAGCGAAAAGTTGTTCTATGAAATAACTGGCCGCATGCTGGCGAAAATCTCCAGAGACATAACCAACTTTTAAACGCCTGCAATTAAGCGGTAGCCGAGAGAATTTTTTATCCAAAGTGGCCTGTCTAAGCTCTGCCGGCACACAGGAGAGTTCCCAGCCTCTAGCGTGTTTCAAATATTCAACAGGGGATATAGTGGCGTGGTAGCTTTCAAGAAATAGCAAATTACTGTATGCGTTGGCATAATCCGGTTTGATGGCAAGTGCTTTCTGATAACACTCAACGGCATCAATTAGATTGCCGGATGCACGCAGCGCATTGCCGAGATTGCAGTAACACTCAACAAAATCCGGTTGCAATTCCAGAGTCCTGCGAAAACTAGGAATGGCTGCATCAAGTGTGTTCTGCGCATTGAATGCGATGCCAAGATTGTAATGAGCATCTGCTAAATTTGGATTGATCAATATGGCGCGTTGATAGCTTTCAACGGCGGAATCAAATTTCTTCTGCGCCAGCAGTGCTGCGCCAAGATTGCAATGAGCTTGAGTATAGTCTGGCGAAAGGTTGATTGCTTGCTGATAGCTTTCAATGGCCGAGTCGAAAGTGCCTTGGGCACTTAGAGCAGTGCCCAAATTGAAATGCATCTCGGCACGATCAGGTGCAATAGCGATTGCACAGCGGTAACTTTCAATTGCCTGATCCGTGTTACCCAAAGCAAGTAAAGTGTGTCCCAAATTACTGTGCGATTCAATATGCTTTGGTGACAATAAGATCGCCTGGCGATAGTTATCAGTCGCAGCCTGTAACTGACCGCTTGTTTGCAAGGCAAAAGCCAAATTGTAGAGAAGCAAGGGATTAGTCGGGTCGAGTGAGACCGCATGGAAAAAGTTTGCTATCGCTTCGTCGTATTTTCCCTCCGATTGCAAAACACTACCAAGATTGCAAAAATAATTCGGAGAATCAGGCTTGAATTGAATCGCCATATTGATAAGTTCCGCAGCCAGGATGTTGTCCCCTATTTGGTGTGCAACCATGCCCAGCAGGTGTAACGCATCGGAGTTGTAGGGATCTACCTTGAGCGCTTCCTGATAAGCGTCGTTTGCTTGAACAAGCTTTCCGGCTTGATGGTGAGCCAAACCACTTTGGACAAGTTGGTCAGCAGTGGGAGATAACTTATTAGAGGTAGAAAGGCTGCTGAACGAGCGGTCCTCTTCATCATTCTGGCCATTGCCAACATCGGGGGGGGCAGTGTGCTGCTGCAGGTTCATCTCTTCTATTCAGAGATATTCAAGGATGCCTGCAGACTCTTTTCCAAAGAGCGAATCGAACCACCGGTCTTGTGATGAAAAGAAACGTGTAGTTTTTCATTTGATTTTAATGTGACGGGCCGTGGCAATGGCAATACAAGATAGTCAATCAGCCAATCTATAGTGGAAGATTGTGCGCTATCTACGGCGAGAATATTTTTAGTGACGAAGCGCAGTGCGTTAACTGTGCCGTCTTGTTCCAACGTAAAGGTTCCTTGCCAAGTAATCTCTTGCGAGGTTGGCTGTGTAAAATCAAGAACGCTATAGACTTGTGGGGCAGCCAATTCAATCACGCCGGGGTGTTCGATATGCGCGCGTTGAAATTGGATGATGGGTGCATAGAAGCCGGAGAAATTGTAATTCTGCTGCAACGGCTGAACGGCCATAATCACTGCAGTCGGAATAAACACAGGCAGTTGATCTCCAAAACGTTGCCGGTAGCGCGTTTTAAAGCCCTCGATTACCTCTATCTGTTTTTCCCGCAACATCGCGACATGGATCATCTCGCAGATGACGACATCTACTGGTTCAGGGGGAAGATATTCGAATGCATCGGCATGGATCACTTCAACTTTATGCCCATCGGGATTGAGCGCTAAAAAGCGGCGTGATTCGGCAACAAGGTCTGGGTTAAATTCTACGCACCAAACCTTGCTGGCTTTTGCTGCAGCAAAACAAGAAAGAACGCCGGTGCCACCACCCAATTCGAGTACCTTGGCTCCTTCGAACACCGTCAAATCGATGGCAGCCTTAAAATTATCCATGCGATTTTTATCCGTCAACATATTGTGATGGTAGTGCAGCGGGATAAATTGACCCAAGTAATGATTTTCAGCAGCGTCCTCGTGCAGGGTGTTCATGTGTCTTACTCCGTTTGAAATTACTCTTTGGTAGATTTGGCAGCTTCCTCGCGTTGCATATAAGCCACATATCGCTGTAGAAGATGGGTCGCTATGTTATTCGGCCTCACAAATACACAACCAGCGCGGCGCAATTTTTCTCCAGAACGCGAAGTGACTTCAAATGCATTCATAACTTGCACTGTGGCAGTTAAAACGCCGATGCCGGGCAAATCAATTTCACAATTAGGATAAGTAGTTCCAGGTGTCAATTCAAGTGAAGATTCTTGGCAGACCAACGCTACGCCCCCGATGCTGATGTCCATAATGGTTATTTCATGTTTGATATTCTTTTGATTTGGCATCGGTTTGAGCACACACATGAGCGGATTGCGTGGTAAAGCTGAGAGTCGGTAGTAATCCCGTCGTTGCAGGCGCAACAATTTCTTTGGCAGCGGTATAAAAATTCCATCGTTACCGTTGAAAATAACTGCATTGGCCTCCGATGCGACGAACTGTATCTTGGCTTGATTGTGGGTGCTGACAAAGATGATTCTGTTGCTGTTAAGAATGTTGCGGTTGTCCTGCGGATTGGATGGCGGATCAATCCAGATGCCTTCGTCACTTACTGCTAGCAACATTGTCAAAACAAAACTGTTACCTTCGTTGTAGTAAAGTGCTGCGCGCGTTCCTCGTTCATAAACTGTTCGTAATATGTGCTGAATCTCATTTTTCGAAAGAATAAGAAACTCACTGTCTTCACTATTAGAAAACACTTCAATTTTTAGTGGAATTTCTTTTTCTTTAGCCATGCTCTAACAATCATCCTTATAGAAACCTTGTATCGTAATCGTTCGCGTTTTGCGCACCGAAATTATCGATATTCTATCTGGGATTGTCGGAATTGATACCTGGATTAGCGGGTATTTCTCTGTGTTCCAAACGGTATATCCATGCCAGGAGTTCTGCCACGGCAAGATAAAGCTCTGGAGGAATGTGCTCGTCCAACTCGACTTGCATCAGCAAACTGACTAATTCTTGCGATTCGTGTACGAAAATCCCGTGTTCTTTGGCGCGCTCAATAATGGCTTGAGCGATGATGCCTCTGCCTCGCGCGATCACCTTTGGTGCGGCCTCTCCGCTCTGATAGGCGAGTGCAACCGCCATCTGGCGCTTGTCAGGACTTGCCATGAGGAGCCACCAAGGTGCTTGTTACGGTAATACCGCGTTCAGCCAGAGCAGTAGTTAATTGCGAGCTTGTTGTGCCAAACAGTGCGCGGGTTGAAGCTCCTGATGCATCGAGGGTAATGCTTAAACCATTGGCATTGAAACGAAGCATTGCTGCCACTTCGCCTAAATTAGGAAGATCAAGGCGTACCTGAGTGGCCCATTGTTTTCCCGCTGCATCATATTCGTATGCGCTTCGGCGGGATCCCTCTTCGTGAATCTCCCAGTCCATTCGCTGATTTGGCCATGCATGTCCTTGCCAAAAAACCTGACGTGTTTCCAATGCATTCAATTGCTGTTGAATCAAGGGTTGAAGCTGGGTTGGAATACTGGTTACCGGATTATTTTGCTGAGCCACTGTAGTACCGGAGGAATTAATGGTGCTGTCGATTAATGCGTTTGACGGAATAGGCTGTTGGCTCTGTGCTAACTGGCTAAAGGGCAATTGATTTTGCGGTTCTTGCAATAATTGAGCGGTGCTGCGTGAACCGGCGATCCATTGCGCCTGATGAGATTCATAGAACAAACCGCTTTGACTGAGTGACTCGTGCAGCTTGTTTGCCAAAGCAGTGATGTCTGTGGATGACTTCGTTTCAGACATTAGCGGTTCGCTATTGACAGCATTGACATAAGCTTTCTCCATTGGTTTTTGCGAGAGAGCCGAGAGTAGCAAAGAGGTGCTGCTTAAATGCTCCGGAGAGGAAAGCGGATTGCTTAATGCTGATAGACTGAAGGTCAGGCGGGGTTGGATGGAGAGTACTTGCAACTCAACCACATCACCGCTTTTTAGACTCTCGGGAAGTTGCATATGCAACATCTGTTCAAGCACACGAACTTTGAAAACACCCGTATCTACCTGAGACAATATCGTTCCCTGAACTTTTTGACCGACTTCAAATGCACTTTTTCCGCTGGGATCTCTATCCGGCAACGGCGTGATCAGAGATCTTTCGTTAAGTGAGAGTGCTCTGAGGGTGTTGAGAACGTCGGTGGGTAGCATAGTTCTGGTCGTTAGATAGCAGTCGTTAGTCAAAAAACCATACTACACAGTAATCAGTGCAACTAACGACTAACGTCAAGCGACTAATAACTTGCTCCTGCCGTATAAGCCTTCTGCACGCGATCTTCGCTTCGTGCCGTGTCCATGATGCGTTGCAATTGGTCCATCCATGGCTCCATTTTGCTACGAATCGCGGCGTCATCAGACAGGATTTGTTTAATCAGTACGACTTTGCGCAAGCGCGTGGTTTCATCGATAGGAGTCAGATCCAATATCTTTAATTCCGCAACTTGAGCGCTGGATAGCTCCTCAAGTTCGACCAGCAGATCCCATTCGTTTTGAAGGGCTGCCTGGCGCATTTTCGCCGTAATCTCGGCCAGAGATTCATATTTGTCTATGACAGCACTCATTTGCTACATTCTCCCGTAAACTAGAGTGGTTTTTTCAACGGGCTGATTTGGCGTACTGACCTGTGGACGCGGTTCTGTTTGCCTTATGCTTTCCCAGGCAGTGCGCAATTCAAGCAACAGCGTGCTGACCTCTTCCAAAATGGCAGTATCGTTTTTCATGTTGGCCTGCAATAAACGCTGAATCATGTAACTGTATAAATCCGACAGATTCAATGCCAATTCGCCACCCACATTCAAATCCAGACTGGCTTTCAACCCATCGTTGATGATCGAAATGGCTTGACTGATCGATTTGCCTTTGGCTGCAATTTCATTGCGCATAATCTGATTTTTTGCCGAAGCGATCGAAAGTAGCGCACCTTGATAAAGCATTAATATCAATTTGTGCGGGTCGGAAGAATGCGCCTTCGATTCAATAGCAATATTCGAGTAAGCTTTCACTGCCGAATTCATATTCATTTTTACCCCCGCTTACAGTTTAGATAGTTGCTGTGAAAGATAAGTACTGGTTTCGTTCATTTTACTTAAAGTGGCATCCAGTTTTGTATACTGCCTGCGATAACGATCTTCAACTGTGACCAAACGGGAATTGATCGTGTCTCGTTCTTTGCCGAGGCCTCTCACAGACGTATTAAGGCCATCTAACCGCCCGGTAAGTACCCCATTATGGCTTAGCGCGAGATTGACGTAGTCATTAAGTTTATGAGCATAACCTTGGGTGAAATTGACCGTGCCTCTTTCTCCGAGCGGGCCGCCGGCGATCTGAACTTGCAAACCGGTTGATTTGCCTGCGGTTGAAGTCAGCAATTGTCCGGTACCGGTGGCGGGTACTCCTTCAATCATTCCGTTTACATCAGTTCCGGCAGTACTAACAGCCCTACCCATAAAATCAGTGACTGAAGTACCAACGCCTGACTCCAGGCTTACGTTCGACGCAGCACCAAAAGCATTGGAGTTGATACGCAAAGCGCCATTGTTGTCAACGGATGTGGTGACTGATTTACCCGCGGTTGATAAAGCATTGGTACTATTAATTGCGGTTTGAATCATCGCAGCCAGTTGCGTAACAGAATAACTTCCTGGAGTGAGCGCAACTGAAGCGGATATGCCATCAACCGTTGCTTTGATGGAGGTGTTTTTCTCAATCGTGGTTGAACTTGAATTTAAATTTAATCTTCCAACGGTGTTTCCTTGACTGCCTATAGCAGAAACGGAAACAGCGTATGTGCCTGGCACTGTGGAAGCGTTGGTGGATTTGAAGTTCACCATGCTGTCGGTGCTCTTTCCCAAAGCGGCAAACAACCCGGCAACGTCGTCAAACTGAGAGGTCAAAGCAGTGTTTAGCTTTGTGGAATCAATGGCCAGTGAGCCATTTGTTTGTCTGCTTACACCAATTTGGGAAAGCGTGGTAAAAGAGCCGGCAGGGGTGCTCAAAGGCGCATTTAAAATTGCATCGATTTGAGAATCGAGCGAACGCATGGCAGAGTCACCCTGTAATGCGGCTCCCTTTTTGGTCGCCGCGTTGTAAGCAGTCAAATCGGTAATGACTTTCTTCAATTCATTGTAGTTCTTTACAAATTCTTCCACAGAGGTCTTTACTGAGGCTACATCACGTGCTACATCTACAGATGCAGTCGAAACAGTCGGCCTCAGTAGTGTCAGAGTTACACCCGGAATGACATCCTTGATGACATTGCCGGGTTTGCTTACCGGTATGCCATCGACAGTTAATTCCGCATCTTTCGCGGCGACGATTTCAGTTAAATTTTGAACGCTTGGCGGGTCTTGGCTGAGCAGTTTAGTGAGTGCGGGATCACCGCCGCCAACAACAATTCTCATGTTGCTGTTTGCTCCAACCATATCCGAGCTCAACAAAAGCCGATATGGAGCTTCACTGCCATCATTTACGATACTGGCTGTAATGCCTATTTTTGCCGAGTTAATGGCATCTCGTATTCCTTCCAGAGAATTGTTCGAGTCATCAATGGCAATGGTTTTGCTGCCTGAGGCGGAACTCGTGTTAATGGTAGCGTTTTTGCCTTCTTTGCCGGCGGCGGAAGTCTTGAAGTGGGTGGTGTCGATGATGGCACTGATAGTCGTACCATCAGGGAAGCCACTTCCCGAAATTGGGTCTCCAACCGAGAGGCCAACGGTGCTGGGAACTGTCACAATGGAGTTGGTGCTTTCCTGCGTGCCAAGTTGAGTTTCAGTCAGTCCAGTCTGTTTTGCCAGAGTTGCTAACGACTTGGTCGACATGACAGAGTCTTCTGCTTTACCAGTTACTCCAAAGGCGATGTGTTTCCCGCCATCTTTGGATTTGATAATAATTTTACCTTCTGAGGCGGCAAAGGTTCCTTCTCTGCCTCCAGATTCAACATAGGCCTTGTCAAAAGCTTCGGCAATATTTGCTGCTCTGTGAAAAGGGCTATCCTCGTCCAGCAGATTGATCTCGTCAACTTCAACACCATTGATAGTCAGAGCGCCTGCCGGAATTTTGCCTGAACTATTGACATCGGGGTAGAGCGTGGTTGTATCAGCAAGAGAAATCGTGGTACCCGGCGCGCCTGGTACAGGACGACTTTCAATGGTTGCATTGTTGAGGGTAGTGGTTTTGTATTTTCCGACATTTGGAACGAATTCATTACCGGAAACGGTGCCCAAATCAAAAGTCAAAGTGCCATTGCCGATTGCAGCAGTATTACTGGTGAGCCCCGGTGTTGCCAGGCGCTCACCTTGGGCAATATGGGAAACGTCTACGGTGTGGTGTCCGACAGTAGCTGAACTCAGCGCGGAAACAGTAAATGAGTTCGGATCGGAGGAAGTTGCGTTATTTCCTTGAAACTTACTGCTGCTGCCCAGTCCTTGTAACGAAGATTGGAAAGCAGACAAAGCACTTTTGACTTGCCCGAAAGCAGAAATCTTGGCTTGGTAGCTGGCTTCTTTGGCATTGATGGCGGTTAGCGGTCTTTGTTCGACAGTCATCAATTTACTGACGAGTCCACTCACATCGATGTTTGTACCTGATGAGGTGGGTGTCGCACTGTTCGGACCATTAACCGCCATGATCGTTCCTCTAAGCCCTCTGTTTGAGTAGTAAGCCTTGTTGAACATCACCGATTGCTTTCGCAATCGCAATTGCTTCTTTAGACGGGAACTGTTTGATCACCTCACCCGTCGATGAGTCCATTAGTTTAACAACGGTCTGTTCAGTATCCGGATCAATGCTGAATGCAAGGTTCGAACTATTTGCTTTCATGGACTGATTCAAATCGTGAATAGCGCTCTCCAACTGTGCCACACTGGGCTGCTGATGTGTCTCCACCTGTTCCGGTTGTGATATTGGCATTGGACTGTACTCCCCTCGCGAGGAAGTAACGGTCACAACAGCGCCATCACTTGGGTGCCAGGATGAACTCACTTGGCTGGTTGTATTTTGAATTAGCATTTTTCTGCTCCTTCTCTTGTACTTGCTGATACACTCAGCCGACAGTTGTAACTATCAGCTGAGTAATCATGCTACTACGCTAACCTTAACGCAACAGTGTCAAGACACTGTTAGGTGACTGGTTCGCTTGGGCCAACATCGCCGTACCGGCTTGTTGCAGGATTTGCGAACGGGTCAGGTTAGCTGTTTCAGCCGCATAGTCTGTGTCCATGATACGGCTACGCG
>CAIRAO010000445.1 GCA_903876625.1 uncultured Gallionellaceae bacterium
GCAAAATTTCAACTCTCGCATTCACCCAACTTGGTTTGATTTGGGGGCATAGCTCACGTCCTAAATTCAATGATCTTTTTGGTCGTATGGAGGCGCGGAGCAGATACGCAAATACTTTATTAAATCAAAAAATAAACGGTAATGACACTGTTCATTAATCGGTATTGATTGAATATTTCTCAAATTAGTATTCTATTTTTAGAGGATAACAAAAATGAGTAATCAACTAGCGCAGCAAGAGATAGGAAATGATGCCACGGAAATCATTTTGAAGAATATAAATATCCCTCCATGCCCTGAGGTGGTGTTGGAAGTGCTGAAAGTGATTGTTCAGCCAGATGTTGATTACTCAAAGCTCGTTAAACTCATATGTGGAGACGTGAGCTTGGCGGCGTCAATGCTTAAAACTGCGAACTCTTCTTTTTTTGCACTGCGCAATAAGGTCAGTACGGTTCAACAGGCGGTTTCAGTTTTGGGTCTTACTAATATTACACAAATCGTTCGCGGGGCAGGTTTAAAAAAAGCGATCGGCGGCAGCGGCGAGATGCACATGGAACGATTCTGGGATCGTTCAAACTTCAAAGCAATTGTGTCCTCTCAAATAGCCTCGCGTCTTGATGGTATTTCTCGAGATGAGGCTTATACCTATGGGCTTTTTCACGATTGCGGCATACCTATATTGATGCAGAAATTTCCCGATTACAAAGAAAAACTTGCAGCGTCAAACAGGTCAGTGGATAAAGTAATCGTAATCGAAAATCAGCATTACTCGACAAATCATGCAACAGTTGGAAGCCTGTTAGCCAGAAATTGGGGATTGCCGGACTATATAGGTCACGCTATCCGATTGCATCATGATCAAACGATATTTTCACACGCGAGTGAAATTGCCACACCGACCGTCTGCACACTCGTTTCGATTCAAATTCTGTCTGAACATATTGTCGCAATTTCTCTTAAAAAACCTGATGATGCTGAATGGTTTCGTATGGGGAAATCAGCTCAAGATTATATTGGTATAAGTGATGAAGAAATGGAAGACGTTACAGAAGATGCGATAGAAGAACTAGAGAAAATGAGAGTTCTGAATTAAGCCGGAACTTTCGCAGGACTGCAAGTTGCGAAAAGTATTTATCGTTGGGATAACCAAGTAGTAAACAAATTTATGACATTCGCATTCTAAATTACTACTGGGAAAATATGAAAACAAACGAATCAATCAGATTAAGCCCAAGAATTACTGAGCTAACAAATGATATTTATTTTCTAATATATCTGAGCAACGCGGTCAAGCCCTATTCGGATGAAGAGTTGAAGAATTTATTATTGAAATCAAGAAAGAAAAATCTAGAGCGCAATGTTACGGGACTTCTGCTGGATAAAGATGGCTGTTTTATTCAACTGATAGAAGGTAAGCGTGACGATGTCAAATATATATTCGACTTTATTTTGAAAGACAAGACTCACCATAATATTAATATTCTTACTGAGGATTACATTTCAAAAAGATACTTCGGTGACTGGCAAATGGGCTATCGAAATTTGCATGACCCGTCAATCTTGTCATTACCTGGATTTAACGAATTTATGAATAGTCCATGGAAAGATTTTAGTTTCCATGATGACCCAACACATATTCTGGAATTATTCCTAATGTTTAGGGATTCGTGAATGTGATACATGCTCTAAATATATCAGTCTGACTATTTTTTACATATTTAATAACATAGCTTCATATATAGTTTGATTAATTTCAATACACAATTAAGTTTTCTAATCACCGGGATGATTATGATCATCATGTCCGGGATTACTTGGGTTTCTCTGCCCAAGCCGATAACGCGCGGCATGAGTATGTGGTGTTTAAGTGGCGTGATCTTGGGATTCGGCCTCATTTTACTGTCTTTGCGTGGTTCGGTTTCTAACTGGATTACTTACCCTTTGGCCAATTTTATTATCGTGTATGGGAGTTTGATTCGGGTGCAATCACTTCGAATGGAGTTGAATTCGCCTTGGCGACCATCGTTGATTGCGACGATTGCGATATTGATCATTCTCATTTTTGAGTTCCTGCGTTTGGTTATTGAAAACGCGTATCTTCGTCTCGAATTTATGCTTTCGATTTATTTTCTTTTGTTTGCGTATTCTGCATACATCGCCTGGCAATTAAGTAAGGTATTTAAAAATCACAGCGCTATTTGGATTTCAATTTTTCATGGATTATTGGCAAGTGTACTTTTGCTTCGATTAATAGAAGTGATTCATGCAGGCAGGGTTCCTGATGGGGTCGACTCAAGTCTTGCAAACTTCATGATTGCAATTGCGGGTACTTTGCTTGCGATCATTTCCCATATTTCTTACGTAGGCATGAAGCTTGAGAAAAAGAGTCTTAAGGTGTTAAGGGCTGAACAGCAATATAGGGCTATTTTACGAACGACAGCAGACGGTTTTTTTATTACCACAGACAAGGGAATCATTATCGATGTAAATGAAAACTTTTGTAATATGGTTGGTTTTACACGTAAACAATTGCTCCAAAACGACATCAATAAATTTCTGGATATGAATTTCGAGCAAGTTGACGATTCAAATGGCAATATGATTGTCAACCCAGCATTTGTTCGCTATGAATCCAGACTAGTTTGTAGTGTTGAAAAATATTGTGATGTCGATGTCAGTGTCACGTATATGGAAAACCAGCATAACAATCATCTGGTTTTTGTACGGGACATTTCAGAGCGTAATTTAATACAGTCGGAACTCAAACGTCTTGTTTCAACAAGATCTGCCGAACTTGCAACTGCTAGAGCAGAAGCCGAGGCTGCAAATGCTGTGAAAACACAATTTATGTCTAATGTAAGTCACGAAATGCGGACGCCTATGCAGAGCATCCTGGGGTATGCGGAAATTGGAAAACTCAATGCCGATCAAGAAAATGCAAATGAACACGCTAGTTATTTCGAACACATTCTTGCTTCAGGTCACCGATTGAATAAGTTGCTCGAGTCGCTTCTTAGTTTGGCTGATGACGTTTGGAATGATTTCGAAGCAGTTTTGGAAAGGAACTCGAGAACTATTGCTCTAGACACTCTCGCCAATCGGAGTGTCGTCATGATGGAAAGCATTGCTAACAAACGTCAGCAGAAAATTGACCTTGAGTGTATTTCTCAGGGAACCTATATTCATGGAGATGAAACTCAGCTGCAGCAGATACTGGAATATTTACTTGGCAATGCGCTACGATATTCACCTGAGAGTTCGACTGTGACTCTAAGGTTGTCTGAGGTTATACAAAATTCTGGGAGTCTCAATATTGCGGGAGAAAAAATTGTTATTCAGGTAATTGAC
>CAIRAO010000446.1 GCA_903876625.1 uncultured Gallionellaceae bacterium
CAGTGACCGTACTATCGTGCGCACGATCATCGCCATGGCGCAAAGTTTGAATATTAATGTGATCGCCGAAGGGGTGGAGGAGGAAGAGCAGCGCCAGATCCTGCTCAATAAAGGTTGCGGCCATTTCCAGGGTTATCTCTTCAGCAAGCCGCTTGCAATCGGCCAATTTGAGTCGTTGCTAAAGGAGAGCAAGGCAAAGCAGGCCGCGCAGGGCGGGGTGAATGAACCCTTCGCTTTGTCCAGAGAAAGTATCATGCGCCAACGCAACCAACACCTTTCCGCAGTGCTGGATAGTATGCCCGCCATGATCGGCTATTGGGACAAGAACCTGCGCAACCGTTTTGGCAACGAGGCGTATGCCGCCTGGTTCGGCGTATCGCCCGGCAAGTTATTGGGTATGAAGTTAAGGGATTTGCTCGGCGAAAAACTCTACAAGCTGAATGAGCCATACATCGAGGGGGCCTTGCGCGGCGAGCGGCAGGAGTTCGAGCGCACCATTCCGACACCCGACGGCAAGCGCCAGCAACATTCGCTGGCGGAATATATTCCCGATATCGTCGATGGCGAGGTGCGGGGTTTCTATGTTCACGTCGCCGATGTATCGGCGCTCAAGGAATCCACAGAGAAGCACAGGAGAGCCGAGGAAAAATTCAAGGCGCTGTTTGAGTCGAACCAGGACGCAATCTTGCTGGCCGACAAGTCGGGCTTCTATGACTGTAATCAATCTGCCTTGGGCATCTTTGAGTGCACCACGAAGGCAGCGCTATTTCAAAGCCATCCCGATTCCGCGTTCTGGTCGGGTACGCAAGCCGTGTTCGATTTTGACGCGATCGTGAAATCGGGCAAATTGGATTTTGAGTCCTCAAGCAAAAAAATCAGCTCGGGTGAATCCTTTGCAGTTAGTGTTCATGTGAGCGTTATTCAGTTGGAAAATGGGCCAAACCTGCAATTCGTCATACGAGATATCACCGAGCGCAAAAAATTCGTGATGGAACTGGAGATCAACAAAAAGGTACTCGACACCACCACGGACGGTTTCTGGTTAGCGGATGGCCAGGGTAACATACTGATGACCAATCAGGCCTATTCGGCCCTTGTCGGCTACAGCACCGAAGAGTTACAGCACATGCACATCAGCCAATTGGATGCCACAGAGGCTTCAAGAGAAGAGGTGCTGGCGCATGTTAAGCGAGTCATCGAACGCGGTTCAGATCAGTTCGAGACCCTGCATAGACACAAGGATGGGCATCTTATCGACATCGAAGTGACGACCAGTTATTTGAAAGAATCGCAGCAATTCGCCGTCTTCTCAAGGGATATTACCGAACGCAAGCAGGCGGAAGAAGCCCTGCGCGACAGCGAAGAGATGCTTAGGGGGTTGTTCGATCTCTCTTCATTGGGGTTCGCTTTTGCTGACATGAGCGGGCGCTTCCTCCTGTTCAATGAACCCTTCCGCCAGATCTGCGGCTATCCCGAAGAAGAGCTGAAGTGTCTGGATTATTGGAAGTTGACCCCGCACAAATATCTGGCTGACGAACAGCTCCAAATGGAAACGTTCCTGCGTACCGGGCGTTTCGGACCCTATGAAAAGGAATATATCCGTAAAGATGGCAGTTTGGTTCCGATTCGTTTAACCGGGATGTCCATCACCAGGAAGGGAGGGGACAAGTATATCTGGACTATCGTCGAAGATATCACCCTGGAAAAATTGCGTGAGGAGGAATTGCTTTCCGCAATAGAACTCACAGAAGCCGCAAGCAAGGCCAAATCAACCTTCCTCTCCACAATGTCGCACGAACTGCGTACACCCATGAACGGTATCATGGGGATGGCACAGTTGCTTCAGATGCCCGATTTGAGTGAGGCAGAGCGACAGGAATTCACCACGACGTTGCTCGATTCAGGCCACGAGATGCTGGCTATGATAACGTCGATCCTCGAATACGCGGCGATAGAATCGAACCCCGGTGTGCTGAGACTGGAAGTGTGCACCCCCGGCAGTATCGTCAGTGATTGCGGGTTGCTGATGCGCCACCTTGCCGAGAAAAAAGGACTCACGTTAGAGATTTCCACGCAGGAAATCGACGGCCATGTGTACACATTGGATTCTTCCCGTTTGCATCAGATGTTGCAAACCCTGCTCGAAAACGCAGTCAAATTTACCGAAGCGGGCCACATACGCATAGAAGCCAGGGTGCTCGGGACAGAAGGCAATACGGCTGAATTGGAATTCGCTGTAGTCGATACCGGCATCGGTATTCCAGTCGGCAACCACGATCTGGTGTTCGAGGCGTTCACCCAGGTGGACGGTTCCAGTAACCGGAAATTCGGCGGAGCCGGCCTCGGGTTGGCGACCGTCAAACGCTTGGCTCAACTGATGAAAGGTTCGGTTGGTGTGGAAAGCGAAGAAGGCAAGGGATCCCGTTTCTGGTTCACCTTGAAAGCCCAGATCAATTAAATGCCGATCAAATTAGCATATAAGGCTGTATCTTGCTGCAACGAAGTTTGTGAAAGAGTGTTGCTTGTTCTCAGTCATTTTTGCCCACTAGCAAGGGTGACCATAAAATAGACAAATCGAAATCTTTTGCAGAGTCGGGATTTAATGCTTCCTTGATTGCAAAAGCCTGTTCACGGGTATTACGTTTCGGCGGCTCCGGGTAACGGATGCCGCTCGATGATCGCAAACTGCGCACCAAGGGATGAGAGGCATTTGATAATCTGTTGACTACAACGCCCATTTCCGAGTTTGCCAGTGTCACAACGGTTCCGGGTGGATAAGCTCCCACTTCCTTTGCAAACGCTGCGGCAATCAGCGGATCTATTGTTGCCGATTGGCGATTCATTAAATCGTTTGCCGCAATGTTGGGTAAAAGACCCGCACGATATTCCCGTTTTGAGATCATTGCGCAATATCGATCCGCCAGGGAGACAACTTGAGACTCGATACTCAGTTCATTTTTATATAATTTTATGGGATAGCCTGAACCATCGATCATTTCATGATGGTGACCTACCACTTCAAGCCAGGCAGAATGGTCAATACCGGCTTTGCGAAGCGCCTCTGTTGCAATCAGAGGATGAGAAATCATCGTGCGTTTCTGTTCAAGCGTTAATTCAATCTTCTGACTGTACAAGACATCCTGTAGTTCCAACATGCCAATGTTCATGGTCAAGGCACCGGAAATAGCATAACGCCTAATTTCAACGGGACGATTCAGATTGCGCAGAAGTATTTCTGTGAGCAAGGCCGTTTCAAAGGAATGTCTTAACGAATATTTCCCGTTTGTCAGCAGTTGGATATTAGCTAAAACAGCATCGCTATCCAACTCACACAACTCCTGAATTTTTCCAGCTATATCAAGTGTGCCGGCGTAATCAGGATTTTGCTTGTCGATCAGGCTGATAAATTCAGCGGACACTTCTTTTACACGCAAAAAGACAGAAATTTTTTCTGCTGCCGGCGGAAGTTTTTTTGAAAACTCGTCGTTGATATCCTCAAAATAGGTGCCCTGTTCAATTAAGCGATCCAGTTGACTCTTGCTTCGAATCACAAAACCATTTTTGAGCAAAATAATCCCGCGTTCGTTGCACAAGTCAAATGGCAACGCTTTATCCAATGTTACATGACCTTGATCAAGTCGAACTTTAGTCATCGTATTCCGCTATGAATTAACGAACACAAAACAGGTTTCCGAGGTTAGCATAATAGCCCAGCTATAAAATATCGCGCTATCAGGCAATTATTTATAAGTCTTCTAGGTGAAAACCCTAGGCGGGGAGTTGAACTCCACCTCGACAAAACGGCATCAATGTGATCGTTTCTGTGTGATAAGTAACAGATGCACTCGCGATGATTGGAAATAATTATGCCACTGTCAATTATATTATTAGCAAATCGAAAATATTATGTCCTCCCAACCTAGCTTTCGTTACATGCTTTCCTCGCCACACCATAATCAATTTGGATACATTACATTGGGAAATGAAAAAGTACACCACATTGGTGATGCGGATGAATTTTATAAGGCGATGGGATACAACGATGAAATATCGAAAACCGGTTTATTGCCGGAAGAGTATATATGGAATCAATATCATAGTGAGAAAAGTGAAAAGTCAGAGGTTTGTTTGCAAATAAAAATTATAGAATACCTCAACAAACATTCACCTTCATTCAAAATAAATTATGCTGTTGAATGCAAGCACTGGCTTGAAAGCTGTAAGGAAAAGTGGACGAATAAATCAACAGAGTGTAAAGGTTGTATTCCAGACAATAAATAACCTGCTCGGCTCACTGATCTATCGGCGTTGGCTTAAATTCTTGCTTATCGGCGTCTGAATTGAATTCTTCATGGCGCATTCGCAACTCAAATATTTTTGGTGATGTTGGAATCAAACATGAGCCTGAAAAAACTTTGTTGAACTGAAGGCGAACCAAATCTGACGGGAAATCACGTAATGCAGGCTTTATAGGTACCATGGTTCAATATTCCTTTGGTTGATTAAGAGCGTAAACGCGCTGACTATGCGCGTTCAGGAACTGATAATCTGTACGGCAATGTACATATGCTAGCGGTTGAAAATAAACTCTATCTATAGGTACTCTATAGGTATTCACGCGTATTTAATTTGTCACCCGTTTGAACTAGAGTATGCTGGCGTTATGTGTTAGATCGCCCACACTGGGCGAGCAAGTATTACTTTGCATTTAATCCATCCCTTGTTAAAGGGACATTATTGAGGTTCATTCAAAATGAGCACGCCTCCCCCTGTTGACAGTAAACGCCTGCATGAACGCCGAGTGCTTCAGACAGAGCTGGAAATACAGAACGAGGAGTTGCGGCGAATACAGATCGAACTTGAAGAAACACGCGACCGCTATATTGATCTTTATGAATTCGCTCCCATTGGTTACCTCACGCTCACACGCGAGGGCTTGGTTTCCGAGGTAAATCTCACTTGTACCGCTCTGTTTGGAGTGGATCGCAAAAAGCTGCTCAATCGCCGCTTTGACAGTTTCATCGCGGTCAGAGACAAAGACCGCTGGAATCGCCATTTTGTGAACGTGCTAACTCTGGTCGGGCGAAAAGTTTGCGAACTTCTGATTCAGCGCAAGGATGGTTCCAGCTTCCACGCTCAACTTGACTGCCAGAAAATGAAAGCAATCGACACTCCTCTATTGCGCATTGCTCTAACAGACATCTCCGAACGCAAGGCTGCCGAAGCGGGACGTGATAACTTGCTTAGAATAATTGAGGATTCCCCGGATTTTATTGGAACCATGGATTTACAGAAACATCCTCTTTACCACAATATTACGGCACATAGAATGCTAGGATTGGATGATGATACTGAAATGTCCTCAGTGGAAATCAAAGACGTACATCCAAAGTGGGGGTTAAAAAAAGTATTGGAAGAAGGAATACCTGAAGCACTCAATGTGGGTATCTGGCGGGGTGAGAATGCCATACTGAATAAAGACGGGAACCTGATTCCGGTATCACAAGTAATCCGTCTTCATTGCGATGAATCCGGTAATCCGCAATTTCTTTCCACGAACATGCGGGATATCTCCGAAGCGAAGCGCCTTGAGCAGCAATTGGTGGACAACATAACCATGCTTGAGGTCGCGAAGGCCGTGGCGGAAAAAGCCAATCTCGCCAAATCCGACTTTATCTCCAGCATGAGCCATGAACTGCGTACACCGCTGAATGCCATCCTCGGTTTTTCACAGTTGTTGGAGTCCGGTAATCCTCAGCTCGTGCCCGGCCAGATTTTGAAAGTACAGCAAATTTCCAAAGCAGGCTGGTATCTGCTGGAGCTGATAAACGAAATTCTAGACCTCGCGGTGATTGAGTCCGGCAAACTGGCACTATCGCCGGAACCGCTGTCGCTGGCCAACATCATGCTTGAATGCCAGACCATGTTTGAACCCTTGGCGCTCAAGCGTGATATCCACATTAACTTTCTGCCAGTCGACAGCAACTTGTTTGTGCATGCTGATCGAATCCGACTGAAGCAGGTGATGACCAACCTGCTTTCCAACGCGATCAAATACAACCGCGAGCATGGGTCAGTTGAAGTGCACTGTAGCGTAACAAAAGCTGATCGCATACGCATCAGTATCAAAGACTGCGGTGTGGGGCTGACTCCGGAAAAACTGTCGCGACTTTTTCAACCGTTCAATCGCCTCGGGCAGGAAAGTGGCGCGGTTGAAGGGACGGGCATCGGCTTGGTCGTAACAAGGCGACTGGTAGACCTGATGGAAGGAGCAATCGGCGTCGAAAGTACCGTTGGGGTAGGCAGCGAATTCTGGATCGAGTTAAGGCGAGACGATATACCGCAACCTCTCGACAAAAACAATTTGAGCGAAGAATTACTGGAACAAACTCCAGGTCAGGAAAATAAGGCAAGGCGTACCTTGCTTTATGTTGAGGATAATCCGGCTAATCTGATGCTGGTCGAACAAATCATGGTAGAACATCCACACATAAGCATGTTTAGTGCTCGCGATGCCAATCACGGCTTAGCGTTGGCACGGGCGCATTGTCCTGATGTCATCCTGATGGACATCAACCTGCCCGGCATGAGTGGAATTGAAGCCATGAATATCTTGCGTAAAGACCAGACAACGATGCACATACCCATCATCGCGCTTAGTGCCAATGCCATGCTTCAGGATATTGAGAAAGCACAGGAAGCCGGATTCTTCTGCTACCTCACCAAGCCGATCAAGATCATTGAATTCATGAATAGACTGAATGAGGCACTGGCGTTTGTAGAAAATGGAAAATAAAATTGGCGTGTTATTTGTGTGCACTGCCAATATCTGCCGCTCACCGATGGCTGAAGCAGTTTTTAGAAACAAGGCAACTCGTGCCGGCGTGGTTGATCAGTTTGTGATCGACTCGGCCGCTACGCATGATTATCGCATTGGTGAAACCCCCGATGCACGAGCACAACGGGTAGCAGGCAGGCGCGGGTATGAAATGGCAGAATTGCGTGCACGCCAAATCGAACAAACCGACCTTGAGAAATTTGATTATATTCTGGCGATGGACCTAAAAAATCTGACCGTGCTACACCGACTGGCCGGGCCCGACTTATGGGAAAAACCGAAACTGTTGCTGATGTTCACGGATCTGTATAAAACGCGGGAAATCCCCGACCCTTACGGTGAAGGACAAGACCGTTTTGAAGCCGCGCTGGATATGATCGAGAACGGCACCTGTGGTTTGCTTGCGTCGATTATTAAAACGCGCGGTCTGACTGCTCAAGGGTGAGGCTTGCCATAAACGCGATGTAGAGTTGTACCTCAATTAAGCTGATGCGTTCTTTATTCCAGCCAAGGTTAAGTGATTAAGCGAATTTTCACACAAGTTGACAAATCGATCCTCCGGAAAATTCTCCAATTCCTGATAGAGCTTTCCCAAAGCGCATAAATAGTAAGCGAGAACATCGGCGCGGGAGCATTTGAAAATCAACATCATTGACTCGATATAACGTGTCGTTTTGGCCGGATAATTATTAAGCGATATGGAAAGCGTAATCAGATCAAAAAATGGGTAACCTGAAATTCTGGACCCGGCCCAATCGATGATGACAAATCCATTATTACTCGGGTTGAATAATCTAAATACATTTGATATTAATATGTTTCCATGCCAAAGATCACTGTGTTGAAGAACGTGAATGGGTTTGAAGTTTCCTGATGAAATATTGGCGAGAACAATATGACAATCATTCGATAATAAGTGGGTAAGCTTACTTATTGTTAATAGTGCATTGATCGGTTCGATGAAATTATTGTTTATCGTATCTTGTGACAAGTCATTTTTCCGGGTTTGGGCAGCGATAGTTTCCAGCCAGGCTTTGACTTTATTACCCAAGACAATTTTTTGGACAAATCTGATATATCTATTCTTGGATATTGGATTTCTGAAAAGCCAAAGTCCGTAACTGTTGTTATTTAAATCACCTATAAGAATGGGCATTTCGACAACATTTTGTGGCCATCCGTATAAAATGGATTTAGCCTCTTGAATCTTATCAATGGCCCTGCGGACCATTTTTGGATATTGATTATTAGAGATGATAAGTACGTATTTGCAACCGTTCTGAGAAGTCACCATAAAAACGTATGTGTGATCTGCCGGGTGATCTTTATCGTCGATGATGGGTTTAAATTTGGGATGCGGATCAGAAATCGCCGCGCATAATGTTGCAATCAGCTCAGATGAAAGAACGGGGCTGGAAATTTTAGTATTCATAAGTACTCACAAGGAAATCTGGCCAAAAACTTGTCCGCGGAATTTTCAAGGTTGAACATTCATCGATGTGGCTTTTTGGATTCAAATCTAATCACGTTTAGTGCGGATCCATTCAACTTTTTTACCCAGCATGAACTTCAGATAGAGCGGGATTTTTTTGATGGTATAGATAGGTGCGTAGGCCAGATCGGAGAATCGCAAAACACACCTGCCAAATCTCCACCAGGAAAATAATACAGCGCATCCAAGCAAGAGCATGTCGACGCTTGAAACGAACAGGGGTAGTGCTGAAGCACTTACCCAGAAGTGAAGACCGCTCATCACCCAAACGAAAAAAATAATCAAGAGCAGCAACGCCAGAGGGGGAACGCACATATCCAGTACCATTGCCATCAGTTGTACATTACCCTTTAAAATTGCCTGTAGCAATAGTTTGGGCGCATCACTGACTATCATTCCAAGGTGCCCGTGTTCCCACCGCGCTCGTTGAGTCTGTGAACCTTCTGCGCTCTCGGGGAAGGTGCTGGTAACAAGGGCGTCAGGGCAAAACAAGGGCGCTTTTCCGAGCGCTGTCAATTCGAGACCGAGTTTGAGATCTTCAGCAAGATGACCGCTTGCCAAAGTGGCTTTGCTGATAATCGACCACGGAAAAGCCATGCCGCTTCCCATCAATTGACAGGGCATTCCGAGGCGTAAATACCCCAGCGGACGAACTTGATCTTTGACAAGCCAGGCGAACTCGGCGATTCGAAACTTCAAGCTAGAATTGTTTGGAGAATTCATCAGATATAAACTTTGGATTGGTCGATCTGAGTGAATGCACTCTTGAGTCAGTGTGGAGATTGCGCCATTACTTACAAGGCAATCAGCGTCCACGATGATCACTACCTCGGGTGGATTGGCTCGAAGATGCTTTACACCAAAATCAAGCGCGTAACTTTTTCCCCTGCGATGCAAATCAACCCGTTCAATCACTTCCGCGCCTGCATTCCTGGCAATTGTTGCGGTGTCATCAGAACAATTATCGGCAACAACGAGAACTCGATCATTTTCTTTCAATTGAGGGAATATTGAATTCAAGGTGTCGAGAAGGACTGCCGACTCATTATGTGCCGGCATCAGGATGACAACAGAATATTGAATTTGAATTTTTTTTGAAAGGTGTTTGACAGGAAATAATGCAAGAATCGTTTGAAAAAACAAGAGGCCGATCGGAACCAGTAAACAAAATGCAAGTACGGACAATATTCCCGATAAGATCATTTTGCTGACTCACTGAATAATACAACGAGTTTGGCGGCTTCGGTATCAACAGAGTGCCGCTCAATTACGTCACGATGACCCATGATTCCCATTCTTTCGATTTCACTGTCAGATAAAGCCAAATATCCGGTCATTGCCTCAGCCAGGAGTTCGACAGAACCAGCGGGAAAGAGCCATCCATTTTCGCTGTGTCGCACAAGCTCCGGTATGCCTGCAACATAGGTTGTTACGACGGGGCGATATAAAGACAGTGCCTCCATAATAACGACTGGCAAACCTTCGGCAAAGCTGGGCAATACCATTCCGCGAGAGTTGATGATTTCATCACGAACTTGAGTGCTGCTGATCCAGCCGGTGATTCTCACAACATTTTCTAAATTATATTTAAGTATGAGCGCTTCAATTTCCGGGCGCATTTCACCATCGCCCGCGAGAACTAATTCAAACGCAATATGCTTTTCCAATAAAATCCTTGCCGCTTCTACGAGGAGTAATTGCCCTTTTTGTTCACACAACCTGCCGACACAGACGAGTCGACGAGTTGCCGAGAGCGGAACTTTAGGCACGTCATAAAATGCCCGCTCAAGGCCGCAATGCACTTCTTTAATTTTGTCCCAGTATTGGTGCCTAACCCAGCGAAATAATTGGCTGCGACCATAGGAGCTAATCGCGACCACGAAAGAGGCGCGGCGAATTTTTTCAGACAGACCGATATATTCCGGTTTATCGAATTCTTCGGGGCCATGAACAGTAAAGCTATAAGGCGGGCCCCCTAGTTCACGGGCCAGCATGACAACTTCAGCCGAGTTCGTGCCGAAGTGGGCATGTATGTGTTTTGCCTGATGAGCCTTTAACCAGGGAAGAATTCGGCAAGCCTCGGCTAAATAAATTAAATGATAGTGCAGAGGGCGCTCTGCCCTGGATGACATTGAAATAGCCAGACGGAGTGCAGCCAAGAAACGGATTGGCGTGCCAGTGGCCGCGCCAAGCATTGAAAGTATTAAAGGCAAAAGGTCGCTTTGCAACACATAATGAGTTTTGGTTTGCTCGCTCAGATCATCTTCGTCAAAAAGTTTCTCGTCCCAACCCCGCAGCGCGATTCTGAGCACCTGCACACCCTGACGCTCAAGCGCCATAATTTCCCGTCGAATAAAACTATGACTTACCTTGGGATACTGGTTAATAAAATAGGCGACTCGCATCTTTAAGGCTCTTTTTAATCAATAGAAGCAATAATCGAAATAAAATATTTATGTGACATTACGATTTCGGTTTCTGCCGCGAAATTCGTTCTTGCTCGTCTTGATCCAGTTGAGAAGTTCGTGTTCATTAATATCAAACTCTTTTGCAATAGCGCTCACCGTTTGACCCCCTAAAACCCGGCTGATTGCATGTTTTTTAAAGTCAGCGGAGTATTTTTGTTTAGGCGATTTCAATGGCGGTGCTATCTTGGCTTTGTTAACTTGATTTAAATCTTTCTCTTCAAAAGTAGAAAGTGCACCAAACTCGTTTTTATCCGCAATGACTTCTTCAACCAACTCTTTGGTAATTTCGCTGTCTCCCTCACCAAACCCATAAACCAAAGACATATTACAAAGTATGTTTATTTTTCTCGGTACACCTTTGCTGGCTTCGAAAATTTTCTCGCATGCTTCGTCTGTAAACAGAGGAATCTCTCTGCCGGCGACTTTCAATCTATAATGAATATATTCGCGAACTTCTTCACTAGCCAACGGTTTGATGTGAAAATCAACTTCTACCCGTTGGGCAAATTGTTCGAGATCCGGGTGAATAAGTAATTCTTTTAGTTGAGGTTGCCCAACTAATATGATCTGAAGTAGTTGGTGTTTATCAGCATTGATATTCGAGAGCATTCTGAGCGCTTCAAGCGTTTCTGAATTAAGGTTTTGAGCCTCGTCTATTATCAGGAGAACGCTTTTCCCGATTTTATATTGCTCGATCAGGTAGTGTTGAAACGCCTCGAATAGTGCGACTTTAGATAAACCGTCATGCGGCA
>CAIRAO010000447.1 GCA_903876625.1 uncultured Gallionellaceae bacterium
GCAAAATTGCTTGTTCTTAAGCCGCATAGTGAAGTGAATTATCTGGCTCAACAGAACCCCGCGCAGCTTGAGCCTGTTTTCAATACCAAGGTACTTTATTCACTTCTTGAAATCGATTTACAGGGAAGCATTTCTCATAGAAAAGCAATTAGTAAGATTTACCTAGAACATATAATTGAGAACGAGCGCATAAGGGTGCCTCAAAGGGATGATATTTCGGATGCGACTGTAATGCCATTCTTCCCGCTAGCAGTAAGGCAGCGTTACGAATTGTATAATTTTCTATATGTTAATGGAATCGATTGTGGTTTCTCTTTTAGCTATTACTGCGATGAAAATCGAAATGTTCATCACCAATGCACGGAAAGTCTTTCAGATTTGATTTTAAATATTCCCGTGCATGAAGACGTATCATCAGACTCAGCACATCAAATTGTTTCGTTAATAAATCAATGGTCAGGAGCCGCCAAAATTGGTGCGGAATGCGAATTACATACATGAGGCAAGGCGCACGGGTTTGTCGCGCAACACGATATGAAAATGGTCGAGGGTGCCGGTGGTCAGAGGTTGATGGGGCACGTTTAAAGGTGACTATACTATTTGCGACTCAGCTATCGTGCAAATACAAACACTAACGCCAAAATCATTTTATCCCAAGTACCGGCAGGGGATTGCTGCATAGCCGTTTTGCTAATGCAGTCATTGAAAGAATGAGTATCATATTTGGAGCATTGTTGCATTATGAAAAGATTGAGTATCTGTCATGTCTCATCCGGGCACAACCCAACGGATAACAGAATATATAAAAACCAGGCAATTTCACTGCAGCAGGCTGGTTATAACGTATCGATTGTTACTCCCCAGGACAACGGCTTTTGCGATATCAATATTAAATTTTATGCGGCCGGTGGGACACTCAAGCCATTAAGCAGGCTTTTCCTTACAGCAAATAAAGTCGTCCAACGCAGTCTTTCGCTTGACGCTGACATCTACCATTTACATGATATTGAGCTACTTAGGTTTGCAGCGCTTTACAAAAGAATGGGCAAGAAAGTTATATTCGATTGTCATGAAAACTGGATTCATTACCCTGAAGATATTAAATGGTTGAATGGGCTTTCTAAGGCTATTGCAAAGCGATACATAAAATATCTTTATGGTACTTATTTGCCTTTATGCGACATGGTTATCGGGGTTTCACCCCATATTACTTTTGAATTGAAAAAATACAATAATAATGTACATATGGTGACCAACTATCCTCGAATAGATGATGTTGAGTCAATTGGATTTGATTTCGAGAACTACTCGGCAAGGGATAAAGTAATTATCTACACAGGAACTGTCTCTGATCAAGAGAATATTATTCGTTCGCTCAGTTATTTGAACGATGTTTCATACAAAGTGGTTGGAAATGTTTCGCCGACCTACGTGGACACGCTCAGAAATATACCTGGTTTTGACAAAGTGGAGTTTTTGCCATATCTCGATAAGACTGCATTATTGTCTGAATGTAGATCGGCACGTCTTGCAATTACAGGATTGAAATATAGCGCTAATGTTGGATATAAGGAAGGAACATTGGGGAATACAAAAATATTTGATTATATGAAGTACGGGCTACCAATTGCATGCACGAATTTCCAGTTATGGACTGACCAAATCGTTCGTAAATTCGATTGTGGACTCACCTTCGATCCTGACGATCCGCAGTCGATTGCTTCTGCCATTTCAGAGCTATTGAATAATACAGAAAGGTCGTATCAAATGGGTTGTAATTCTTATGAGGCCGTATTGTCTGAGTTTAACTGGAAGTCGCAGGAATCTATCTTGTTCGCAGCATACGATTCCATTATATAGAGCAATCTTATGAAAAATAGCAATATTGCAATATTGGTTGTATCCTGCGATAAGTACTCGGATGTCTGGGGTGTATTTTTTGAGGCTTTTTTAAAGTATTGGCCTGATTGCACAAAAAATATTTATTGGGGATCCAATTATCAAGCGTTTTCTCATGAGCGTGTCCAACCGTTGCTAATAGGCGAGGATAGGGACTATAGTTCAAACTTGATCAACATGTTGAATAGGGTCAAGGAAGATTGGGTCATAATGTGGATTGAAGATTTAATACTCTGCAAGCCTGTTGATGATTTGTATGTTAATCGTATACTTTCACAAGCCATAGATCATAATGTTTCTTATCTTAAATTGGCAGCCACCTATCCTTGGTCTTATGAAAATAGTTTTAAAGGTGAGATTTTCGATACTTTACCTCCAAATATCAAATACCGCGTTGGAGTCGGGTTAACGTTTTGGAATAAGCAGGCATTATTGGAGATTCTTCGCCCTGGGGAGTCGGCTTGGGATATAGAAAAGAGGGCCGGCTTTAGATCGTCTCTCACTTCAGATATCTATTGCGCTTGGAGGGCGGACATTGAAAACCCACCGTTTAACTATATTAATACGATAGTGAAAGGTAAATGGAATTTTGGCGTAAAAGGTTTTTTTAGATCGCTAGGTTTTGAGGGGATTTGAAGCTGCGAGGGTAAATTTGCTTATCGGGTAAAAAAGGAAAAAGAAAATCAGGGTGGGGATACTTAAAAACTTAAGAAAGAAATTTGGAGAAATAATGAAAAAGGTTTTTGGAAGAAACTCAGC
>CAIRAO010000448.1 GCA_903876625.1 uncultured Gallionellaceae bacterium
CACTCATCGGAGCTGGCGCAGCCTCCGGCGGCACCATGGACGCATCCAATCTTCTCAAACCCGCCCTGTCGAGCGGCGTATTGAAATGCATCGGTGCGACCACGTACCAGGAATATCGCGGTATTTTCGAAAAAGATTCCGCGCTGTCACGCCGTTTCCAAAAGATTGACGTCTCCGAACCTTCAGTTGAGCAGACCATCGAAATTTTGAAAGGGTTGAAAACACGCTTTGAGGAACACCATAGCATCAAGTTCAGCGCCGCTGCGATCACCAGCGCTGCCGAGCTTTCTTCGCGTTTCATCAATGATCGTCATTTGCCTGACAAAGCAATTGACGTGCTGGACGAAGCCGGTGCCGCACAACGCATCTTGCCGAAATCCAAACAGAAGAAAGTGGTCGGCAAGCATGAGATCGAAGAGATCATCGCCAAGATCGCGCGCATCCCGACGCGTACTGTATCGCACGATGACAAGAACACCCTGAAGAATCTTGATCGCGATCTCAAGGCCACTGTATTCGGTCAGGATAAAGCCATTGACGTGTTGGCCCGGGCAATCAAGATGTCGCGAAGCGGCCTCGGAAACCCACAAAAACCTATTGGCAGCTTTTTGTTTTCCGGCCCTACCGGCGTAGGCAAAACCGAAGTGGCTCGCCAACTCGCTTATGTGATGGGCATGCCGTTACATCGCTTCGATATGTCTGAATATATGGAACGTCATGCCGTGTCGCGTTTGATCGGCGCTCCTCCGGGTTATGTTGGCTTCGACCAAGGCGGATTGCTGACTGAAATGATCAGCAAACAACCGCATTGCGTTTTATTGCTGGACGAGATCGAAAAAGCGCATTCGGATATTTTCAACATCCTGCTGCAAGTGATGGATCACGGCACACTCACCGACAACAACGGACGCAAGGCGGACTTCCGCAATGTGGTGATCATCATGACCACCAACGCGGGTGCTGACGCTCTGAACAAGACCCAGATCGGCTTTTCTAAAACGGCCGTTACCGGTGATGAATTAATCGACATCAAGAAAATGTTTACGCCTGAGTTCCGTAACCGCCTGGATGCAATTGTCTCCTTCGCCTCGCTGGATAAAGAAGTCATCCTGCGCGTGGTGGATAAATTCCTGATGCAACTGGAAGAACAATTGCATGAAAAGAAAGTGGATGCAGTCTTCACCGATGCACTCAAAGACCACCTTGCGAAAAACGGTTTCGACCCGCTCATGGGCGCACGCCCAATGGCCAGATTGATTCAGGACACCATTCGCAGCGCCCTGGCTGACGAACTGCTGTTTGGACGTTTGGCTAACGGCGGCAAAGTCACCGTCGACGTGAAGGATGGCAAGGTTGGGTTGGAATTTGAGGAAGAGGTAGTGGCTGTCTAACGAAATAGTAACTTGGATGGTTCATCCCGATTTACAAAACCAAACGCCCGCGATATATCAATATCGCGGGCGTTTTGCCCCCTCCCCTACCGGCCCGTTGCACTTTGGGTCTCTCGTTGCAGCTGTTGGCAGCTATCTGGACGCAAAACATCACCAAGGGACTTGGCTGGTGCGCATGGAAGACGTGGATGCACCTCGATGTTTACCTGAGGCTGCTGAAGACATTTTGCGCACACTGGAAGCCTTTGGGCTGCGCAGCGATGAACTTGTGTTGTACCAAAGTCAGCGCACTACTGCTTATGAGCAAGCTTTAGCTCAGTTGCAAGCCAGCGGTGCAGTATATCCTTGTTGTTGCACACGCAAGGAGATTGCGGATTCGACATTACATGGCTTCGAAGGCTTGGTTTATCCAGGCACTTGTCGGAATGGCATTCAGACTGGGCGTGAAGGAAGGGCATGGCGAGTGCGCACCGGCACCCCCTTCCCCACCCCTTCCCCCGTTGGGAGAAGGGAGCTTGGTTCCCTCTCCCATCGAGGGAGGGTTAGGGAGGGAGTGGGGTTTGTTGAATTCGACGATGTACTGCAAGGCCATATCACTCAACATCTCGAAAAAGAGATCGGGGATTTTGTGGTCAAGCGCGCGGATGGTTTATTCGCATACCAACTTGCAGTCGTTGTCGACGATGCGAAGCAAGGCATCACGCATGTCGTGCGGGGCGCTGATCTATTGACGTCGACAGCTCGTCAGATTCATCTGCAGCATTTGTTGGATTTAACCACACCAGTCTATATGCATCTGCCTGTAGCGGTAAATGAATCGGGAGAAAAATTGAGTAAACAGACACTCGCCGCTCCGATTGATATTTCAAAACCTGCTGAGACATTGATGCTCGCATTGAATTTTCTGAAACAAAATCCACCTGAGAAACTTGTCGATGACGGCGTGAATGCACTACTGGATTGGGCGATTCAGCATTGGGATACGACAC